>JAYURC010000016.1:0-31770 GCA_043756405.1 Polaromonas sp. | reverse complement strand
CTTTGTGCGCTGCTGCCGTGGGTAAAACTGTCCGGCACCACTGCCCCGCCGCTTGCACGTGCCAGCGCGTCGTCGCCAATTTTTGCAGCTGCGTTCATGGCTTCTTCAATATCACCTTGCTGCAAAATTTGCCGCTGATTTTGTGCATGGTGCGCCCACACGCCCGCAAAACAATCGGCTTGCAGCTCAAGCCGCACACTGAGGGCATTGAATTCTGTTTTGCTCACCCTACCGCGCATCTGCTCCATCTTGCCGCTAATACCCAGCAAGTTTTGCACATGGTGGCCAACCTCATGCGCAATCACATAAGCCTGAGCAAAGTCGCCCGGTGCACCCAGGCGTTTGGTCAAAGTTTCGTAAAACGCTAGGTCGATGTAGACCTTCTGGTCTGCCGGGCAGTAAAACGGGCCCATGGCCGCTTGTCCTGCACCGCAACCGCCTGTGTTGGTCTGCCCCCTGAACAGCACCAGACGCGGTTCTTTGTAAGTCGCGCCGCCTTTGGCAAAAACCTCTCTCCAGACGTCTTCGGTATCGGCAAGCACAGTGGACACAAATTTGCCCATGCGGTCGCCGGCAGGCAGGCGCTGGACCGGGCCGGGCTGGGCCACTTGCGCTGTTGGCGCGTCGCCGCTCAGTACACCCAAAATGGTCAGCGGATTGATGCCGAAAATCCAGCCGCCCAAAAGCGCCACCACAATCGTGCCAATGCCGATGCTGCGTCCACCCAGCAAGCCGCCGAGACCACCACCACCACCACCGCCGCTACGGCGGTCCTCAACATTGTCTGATTCGCGGTTGCCCTCCCATTTCATATTGACTCCAATGCAGTTGCTATGCTGGACATATTAGCTGTTCGCCAATGACCATGAAACCACTCACTACCCCAACCCCGCCGGCACCGGTTTTGCTGACGGGCTTTGATGCCTTTGGCGGCGACGCAATTAACCCCAGTTGGCTGGTAGCGCAGGCATTGCACGGGGAAACTTTGCAGGGTCATCGGGTGGTAGCGGCACAGTTACCCACCAGGTTTGACAGCTCACACAAAGAGCTGGTCGCATTGCTTCGGCAACATCAGCCAGCGTTGGTGCTGTGCCTGGGACTGGCAGGTGGGCGGGCAGGCATATCGTTTGAGCGGGTTGCCATCAATATTCAAGATGCACGCATTGCGGACAACGCCGGCGCGCAACCGATAGACACGCCCGTCATCACGTCAGGGCCTGCGGCTTACTTCAGTACCCTGCCCATCAAGGCCATGCTGCAGACCCTTACAGCGGCCAATATCCCGGCAGACGTGTCGCAAACTGCTGGCACGTTTGTCTGTAATCACGTGTTTTACGCGCTGATGCACGCTTTAAAAACACACAAGGGCCCGGGCAAAGCACACGGCGGCTTCGTACACGTGCCATATTTGCAGAACCAAGGGCACCCGAGCATGACCTTTGGCGAGATGGTTCGCGGTATGCGTCTGGCTATTCAATGCGCGTTAACCAACCACAGCGACACCGTGCTGGGCGCAGGCACTTTGAATTGAGTTATTCCATTTCCACATCATCCGTGCACTTTGTCGGCTTCGCTAGCCGTACGTTTGTACTGTCGTCGCTTCGCCTTCGCGTGCGCAAATGATAGGGAAATGGAATTACTTGCGTTCGGGCTGCTGGCTGATGGGTGCCGTCTGCGCCAGACGCCAAACCAACCACATACCCAGTACCGCATTGACCAGCGCAAATCCGCCCACCAGCAACATGCCCAGCCCGTTGAGCGTGCGGTTTTGCACGATCCACATCAGCGCGTACGAGAGCGCGTTGAGCGCCAACATGACCCAAAACAGTGGGTTACGGGGTTGATAAATTTGCAGCAGTTTCATAGCTGCCAATGCTACTGCTAATTGGTGTTACTGGCGCTTGATGAGCGTGATGTAAGGCTGATTTATAGCGGCAGCATTTGCAGCGTTCAGAGTGTTGTCAGACGGCTCAGTAGCAGACTCGCGGTCGCAGTCGTTCAGCGCTGCCCCCCGTGCGCTATGAGCACAAAGGGCAGTGGCTGCCCTTGCACTAGCTTGAGTCGCTTCACGTAACTGAGCTTTTTCAACTTGACCATCCGCCAGCAAGATCAGGGCAACAAGTTGGGCAACGATAACAACGCCGACGGCCATCAGAACGATGGGATTAGCAGGAGTATTCCTGATTTTGGGCAAGTGGTCAGAAAACATGTGGGGCACCTATGCAGATACTACGAGTCATATAGAACACGTTAAACCTGTATGTATCTGAAGGTATCGGTGACGGCTGGGTGCACCCGTAGGACAAAAGCGCATTTGCGAACGTCAACATTCACTAAAAAACGAAACCACCGATCAAGTCATACGGCAATAGCCCGTAACATTGCTTACGCCTCAAGCTTTCGGCAAAGTCACCCCAACCTGCCCTTGATACTTGCCGCCCCGGTCTTTGTACGACACCTCGCAAACATCGTCTTTGTCGCTTTCAAAAAACAGCACCTGTGCGCAGCCTTCACCCGCATAAATTTTGGCGGGCAGCGGTGTGGTGTTTGAAAATTCCAGCGTTACATAGCCTTCCCATTCAGGCTCAAAAGGGGTCACGTTGACGATGATGCCGCAGCGTGCGTAGGTGCTTTTGCCCAGGCAGATGGTGAGTACATTACGTGGGATGCGAAAGTATTCGAGCGTGCGAGCCAGCGCAAAGCTGTTGGGCGGGATGATGCAGCTGTCGCCTGAAAAATCAACAAAGCTTTTCTCGTCAAAATTTTTCGGGTCAACCACCGTACTGTGGATGTTGGTAAATACTTTAAATTCAGGCGCACAGCGAATGTCGTAGCCGTAACTTGAGGTGCCGTAGCTGATGATTTTTTTGCCATCAGCCTGGCGAATCTGGCCAGGCTCGAACGGCTCGATCATGCCGGTGGTTTCTGCCATGCGGCGTATCCATTTATCGCTCTTGATGCTCATTGCGGGCTTTTCCTAGGTTTGGGTAGATTGTAGGCAGGCGGTTTGATGCTGGAAGCTTGTTTAAATGCTACCTTTTCAGGAGCGGTTAGCTCAGGTTTTAATTGGGCAAAAAGGTTATTCGACTCTTAAAACAGGGTTTTAAACATCGATAGCCTGAGAAATGATAGTTTTTTCAATCAAACGGTCATCGCCTAAAGCAATCAATGCAAACAACAGCTCGTCCAGCGTGCTGGCACGCGCGGTTTTACGCGCCAGCAACGGCGTGACGTGCGGGTTAAGGATGACGAAATCAGCTTCGCAACCGGGCTGCAAATTGCCAACCACACCCTCCAGACCCAGCGCCTGGGCTGCGCCTGCGGTGTGTTGCCACCAGAGCTGCTGGGGCGTTAGCGACAGGCCGGGCTTGGTGGCGCCTTCGCGGCCCACGTAATAGGCGGCCAGCATGGTGTGAAATGGACTGAACGACGTGCCGCCGCCTACGTCGCTGGCCAAACCGTACCGGTGGCCCGTGCGATCGGCGGCCGCGTAGTCAAAAAAACCGCTGCCTAAAAACAGATTGCTGGTGGGGCAGACTGCAGCGGCTGTGCCGGTTGAGCGCATCAACGCCCGATCTTCGTCGTCAATATGTAGGCAGTGCGCGTAAACGGCTCTGGGGCGCAGCAACCCAAACTCGTTGTACACACTCAGGTAGCTGCGTGCGTCGGGGTAGAGGCGCTTAACCCAGGCGATCTCGTCCAGGTTTTCAGCAACGTGCGACTGAATCCACACATCCGGATACTTGACCGCCAAGTCACCTGCACCGCGCAGCTGTGCAGCACTGCTGGTGGGGACAAAGCGCGGCGTGATGGCGTAACCCAGGCGGCCCGTGCCATGCCATCTGTTGATCAATGCTTCGGTGTCCGTCAGGCTTTGCTCGGTTTCATCACGCAGGCCATCAGGTGCGTTTTGGTCCATCAGGCATTTGCCAGTGATCAAACGCAGGCTGTGCTTTTGCGCCTCAAGAAACAAGGCATCAACAGACGCCACATGCGATGTAGCAAAGGTGAGCGCTGTGGTCACACCATTACGCAGCAGCTCTGCTATAAAAAAAGAAGCTGCTTGCACACAATATTCGGGCGCTGCAAAGCGTTTTTCTTCTGGGAAAGTGTAGTTTTCAAGCCACGGCAGCAGACCCTCCGCAGGCGAAGCGATGACGTCTGTTTGTGGGTAGTGGACGTGCATATCGACAAAACCGGGGGCGATGATGCGGCCTGGCAGGTGTTCGACTGGTAAATCCGGATAGCTTGAATGCAGGCTTTGATAACTACCGATGGCTTGTACGACTTGTCTGCCTTGCGCATTGCAGCCAGTGACCAGCAGGCCGTCCTGTTCGTAAACGGCTTCTTTACCTTTAAAGTGAAGAAGACTGGCGCGGTAAACTTTCATGGTTGCGTCAGCGTGCAACTGTCGCCCATGCCCTCTCGCCAAACGCGCACGGCTGAAAGAGCCGGTAACGTGGGGGCCAGCGCCTGCCAGATGTAAGCGCACAGGTTCTCAAGTGTGGCGGCGCCCAAGCCAGGTACGTCGTCAAGCATTCGGTGATCCAGTTGGGGGCGAAGCGCCTCGATAGCTGCGCGCACGCAGCCGAGGTCGAGCACCATGCCCGTGGTTGGGTCAGGCTGGCCTGACAGCGTGATTTCAGCGTTGTAGGTGTGGCCGTGGATACGGCGGCTAGCGTCTGCCTCCATGTCACGCTTTAAGGTGTGGGCAGCATCGAAAAAGAAACGTTGGCTGATTTGATAGTTCATCATGTGCTTTAGCGTATGCCCGTCATTTTGTGCGTTTGCAAACTGAGCCGCCAGGCTGGGCGTTGCAGGCACAGGGCGATGCAGTCACTGAGGTTGGCCGCCTTCATAACGTTGTCCATCGGCTGCAAATAGCGGTGTTTGAATTTGGCGGCTTCCAGTTCGTCAAGATCAAAGCTGGTTTGTGGCCACACCACTTTCAGCTCATGGCCTGTACGTTGTACCCACGGCGCGCCCGCTTTGGGGCTGACGCATATCCAGTCAATGCCCGCTGGTGCAGCCATGGTGCCGTTGGTCTCAACCGCCAATTCAAAGCCGCGCTCATGCAGTGCGTCAATCAAGGCGCTGTCTACTTGCAGTAAAGGCTCACCACCTGTCATCACAACAAAGCGGTGGGGCTTGTCCGCACTTGGCCACTGCGCTGCAATGGTTGAGGCCAGCGCATCCGCATCTGCAAACTTGCCGCCCAACGTGCCATCGGTACCTACAAAGTCGGTATCGCAAAACTGGCAGACGGCGCTTGCGCGGTCTTGCTCACGGCCAGACCATAAATTACAACCTGCAAAACGGCAAAACACGGCAGGTCTGCCTGCGTTGGCACCCTCGCCTTGCAGGGTGTAAAAAATCTCTTTGACTTGATAACTCATGGGGCGCGCCACCGCTTGAAAGGCGAGCCCGTGAGGTTTTTGTACATGGTAGTCCTCTACATGGGCCCGGAAAATGAATGTGCCATGAGCGCCGGACCAGCGCGCATGGATACCAATCTTACTGGCTCAACTAAAAGCCTCAAAACACGCATCCAGCTTGTCTGAATAAAGGCGCTTGGCTGATGCATCGATAAAGCTGGCCTCAAAACTGTTTCGCGCCAGTATGTAGGCGTGCTCTGCCTGCAAGCCTGTTGCCGCAAAGGTCTGGGTGAAGTTGTCATTCATGTAGCCGCCAAAGTAGGCCGGGTCGTCTGAATTAACCGTTGCCGCCAGTCCCGCATCCAGCAAGTGTTTAAGGTTGTGGCTGGCCAGGTCAGGAAACACGCACAGCTTGAGGTTAGAAAGCGGGCACACCGTGAGTGCAATGCGGTCAGTGGCCAGCCTGTGCATCAATGCTGCATCTTTGCTGGACTGCACGCCGTGGTCGATGCGCTCGACCTTCAACACATCCAGCGCCGTCCAGACATAAGCAGGCGGGCCCTCTTCGCCCGCATGCGCGACCAAGTGAAAGCCCAACTCACGGCACCGTGCAAACACGCGGGCAAACTTTTCTGGCGGGTTGCCCACCTCACCCGAGTCAAGGCCAATGCCGATGATTTTGGCCCGGTGCGGCAGCGCTTGTTCCAGCGTTTCAAACGCCTCTTCCTCGCTTAGATGACGCAAAAAACACATGATGAGCGAGGCCGAAATACCCAGTTGGATTTCAGCATCAACACAGGCGCGGTACAAGCCGTTGATGACCACGTCCATGCTCACACCACGTGCGGTGTGGGTTTGAGGGTCAAAAAACAGCTCTGCATGCACCACGTTGTCGGCAGCCGCTTTGACAAAGTAGGCGTGTGCCATGTCGTAAAAGTCTTGGCTTGTGATCAACACACTGGCGCCCGCGTAATAAATGTCCAGGAAGCTTTGCAAGTTGGAAAATGCATAGGCACTGCGCAGCTCTTCAACGCAGCTGTACGGAATCGTGATGTTGTTGCGCTGGGCTAGCGCAAAAATCAGCTCAGGCTCCAGCGAACCCTCAATGTGAATGTGCAACTCGGCTTTGGGCATGGCGCGTAGCAGGTCGGGCAGGCGGTCAGGTGCAATGGGTTTGATGGGGTTTTGAGTCATGGTTGAATTTTACTAAATAAAACGAAATTTCGTCGATATTTGGTACACTTTATGGATGGACGCTATCCTTTCACGTCACAGCATTGGCATTTCAGACTTGCGCGAGGCACCCGCGCGGGCTTTTGAGCAGGCGGGCGATGATGCCGTTGTTGTACTGAACCACAACCGCCCGGCTGGTTACATCGTTTCCAGCAGCCTGATGGCACGGATCATGGATCAGTTGGCAGACCGCGTGATTACCGACAAGGCAAGCAGCCGTATTGCCACATTGGGCAAGGCGCGCAAGATCACGCTTGATGAGTTATGAGCTGGCCATCCACCCCGACGCAGAACGGGAGTGGGGCAAATTAGATGTTGCAGTCAAGCGGCGCTTCAAGCAAAAACTTCAAAAAGAGCGTCTGATACAACCACGGGTCGCGAAAGATGCATTGCATGGTGTGCCTGACACCTACAAAATTAAAATCACGATGCCGCAGTTCAGGTTGGCCTATCACGTAGATGATGCAACCAGGTGCGTGACAATTCTTGCAGTCAGTAGCCGGGACGATGTGTACGATTTATTGAAGTTTCGGTCACCCTGAGGTCGCTGCACACTAGCTAATCAACAAACGCCAAAAGTGATACCTGTGTCGATTAAAAACCGGCGATAAGCCACAGACATCCGGTCTGCGGCGCAATGCAACTCTGCCCCTGCTGATAACGGTAAACGCTTGGGCCGCTGCGCTTCCAGAATCGGCTGGTCCTGACTAAAAATCGTATTTTGAAAATCAATCAATGTCTGGTCTGGCGATTCAAAATCATTCATCGCCATGCGTATCCACACCACACTGGTCTCAGGCGTGACGGGGCATACAAATAGAGCAATCGATTCACGCAAATCAGCCACCACCGTTGTGCCCGCCTCGGGCACCTTGGTCAGCACTGCGGCGTAGGGGCTGACGACTTCGTAGGTGTACTCAACCATCGCATTACCTGTGGCATGCACAGACGAGCGTGGCTGCACGGCTTTGCAGCCTGTGGCCAACACGCCGGTGGGCGTTAGCGTCACGTCGTAATGCGGCACAGCCACCTCCTCGCGCGTGCCCAGCCAGCCTTCATGCACATAAGCAAAGTGGGACAGGTCCAGAAAATTTTCAACAATGCGTGGAGCACTGGCGTTAACCAGGTACGGCCCGCAATTGACCTTGCGCAGCCGCGCGTCCTGCTCGGCTGCAAAATACGGCACGGCGTGTTGCCCAGGCAGCATTTGGACCCACAACAAACCATATGCCTCGTGCGTTTTAAAAGCGCAGGCGCGCTGGCTAGGCGGCGGCACAAAATCAGGCAGAGCAGGAATGTGCTTGCACTGGCCAGCAACATCAAACTGCCAGCCGTGGTAGGCGCATTCCAGTCGGCCATCTTTGATATGTCCCATCGACAATTTGGTACCCCGGTGCGGGCAGCGGTCTGCCCAGGCCTGGTAACCACCACTGGGCGTTTGCCATATCACCACCTCTTCGCCCAACACCACCACCGCATGCGGGCCACCGGTCAGGTCACCCAGCTTGCCAACGGGATGCCAAAAAGATTTTTCAATCATTGTGAAAATTTAGTCCATTAAAAAGGGGCTGCGCGCCAATGCACGCAACCCCTGATTCAGCGCCAGCGCACCGCAGTGCTGCAAGTCAAGTCAATCTTATTTACCGGCGGGGATTTTGCCCTCAACGCCTTTAACGTAAAAGTCAACTTTACCTTTCCAGTCATCGTCGGCTTTCACGCCCTTGGCCAGACGCTCTTTACCAGCGCTGTCCATGATGGGGCCGATGAAGGGCTCAAACGTGCCGCCCTTGATGCCAGCCTTGATTTCGTCCACTTTGGCTTTGGTCTCTGCGGGCACAACGTCGCTGATTTTGATCAGGTCGTTCTGGCCTTCAGCCACGCCCCAACGCGTGACTTTTTCGCCTTTCCAGCTGCCGTCCATCGCTTCTTTGACAGATTTTTTGTAGTAGTTGCTCCAGTCCACAATGGCCGATGCCAAATGTGCCTTGGGTGCAAAAGCGCTCATGTCGGAGTCCCAGCCAAAAGCGAACTTGCCATTCTTCTCGGCTGTTTGCAGCACGGCGGTGGAATCGGTGTTTTGCAGCAACACGTCAGCGCCGCCATTGATTAGCGTCTGCGCGGCTTCAGTTTCTTTTGGAATGTCAAACCAGCTGTTGACCCAGACCACGCGGGTTTTGATTTTTGGGTTAACCGATTGCGCACCCAATGTGAATGAATTGATATTGCGCAGCACTTCAGGAATCGGGTAGGAGCCGACAAACCCGAGCGTATTGGACTTGGTCATCTTGCCAGCTATCACGCCAGCCATGTAGGTGTCTTGGTAAAACCGGGCATCGTAAGCGCGCATGTTTGGCGCAGTCTTGTAGCCAGTGGCGTGCTCAAACTTGACATCCGGAAAGTCTTTGGCAACTTTGAGCATGGGCTCCATAAAGCCAAAGCTGGTAGCAAAAATTATTTTATTGCCCTGGGTGGCCAAGTCACGAATCACGCGTTCGGCATCAGCGCCTTCTGGCACGCTTTCAACAAAGGTTGTTTTGATTTTGTCGCCCAGCTCGGCCTCTACAGCTTTGCGGCCCAGGTCATGCGCAAAAGACCAGCCCGCGTCACCCACGGGGCCCACATAAACCCAGGCAGCTTTAAACGGCTCGGGTTTGGGCGCTGGCGCGGGGGCTGATGCGGGTGCAGCGGCCACAGGAACAACCGGTTCTTTTTTACCGCAACCGACCAATGCCGCCGCTGCCAAAGCGCTCAGGGCCGCTACTTTCAAGAGCGATCGCTTGTTCAAATCATTCATCTTTTGTTCCTTCAAAGTTAAAACAACATCAAACCAAAAACTCACACACTGTCTGAAAACTTCAGGCTAACGACCCGGATAAAACGGCTTGCCGAGCGAGGACGGCATGTTAAGCCGGATCCACTGCGGGTTACTGGAGATCAGCACCAGCACCACAATGGTGGCCAGGTAGGGCAGCATGCTCATAAATTGGGATGGTACATCGACGCCCGCACCCTGCAAAGCCAGTTGCAACATGGTCACACCACCGAACAGGTAGGCACCAAGCAATAATCGCGCCGCCCGCCAGGTGGCAAATACCGTCAGCGCCAGTGCAATCCAGCCGCGCCCCGAAACCATGCCTTCAGCCCAAAGTGGTGCATAAACCACGCTGATGTACGCACCGCCCAAACCGCACAGGGCACCGCCCGCCATCACGCACCACAGCCTTAGCCACCTGACCGGGTAGCCCAGCGCGTGGGCAGATTCCGGGTTCTCGCCCACACTGCGCAGCACCAGACCAGTGCGCGTGCGGCTGAAGAACAGGCCAATTGCCACCGTGAAAAATATCGTCAGGTAAACCATGGGGTGCTGCTGGAAAAGCGCAGGGCCGACAAAAGGCAAGTCACCCAACAGCGGCACGCTATGCATACTGCGCCCTTCAAGCGTTTTGCCGATGTAACCAACCCCCACAAAAGCTGAAAAGCCGCCGCCAAACAAGCTGACTGCCAGCCCGGTGGCGTACTGATTGGTGTTAAGCCAGATGACCAGTGCGCCAAACAGGCCTGCAACGACTGCACCTGCTGCAGCTGCTGCTGCAAAAGCTATAGCGGGGCTACCGCTGTGAAAAGCTGCCGCAAAGCCCACTACGGCGGCAATCAACATCATGCCTTCAGCGCCCAGATTCACCACGCCGACTTTTTCATTGATGAGCAACCCTAGTCCGGCCAACGCCAACGGTGTGCCTGATGACAAGGTGGCGGCAATCAGCAATGCAATTTCATTCATGATGAATTCTTTGTTTTTGCCTTCAGGCGTATGCGGTGGTTGATCAGCGTGTCGCAAGCCAGCAGTGAGAACAGCAAAATGCCCTGAAACAAACCCGTCAATGCTGATGGCAAGCCAATGCGCGATTGCGCCAGCTGCCCGCCAATTAAAAACGTACTTAGCAGCACACCGGCAGCCACGCAACCGACCGGATGCAGGCGGCCGACAAACGCAACAATGATCGCGGTAAAACCGTAGCCAACTGACACATACGGCGTGAGCTGACCAATGGGACCAGTGACCTCATAAGCGCCAGCAACGCCGGCAAAAGCGCCCGACGTGAGAAGGCAGGTCCACAGCGTTGAGCGCGCGGAAAACCCGGCGTAGCGGGCTGCCGCTGCGGCCTGCCCGCCCACTTGCAACTGGTAACCCTTGTACGTACGCGACATGAACACCCACATCAAAACAACAAGACTAAGGGCCACCACCGTGCCCCAGTGCATCCTGAAGCCACTGATTAGCCTGGGAATGGCCATGTCAAACGTCACGGATTGCGGAAAGTTAAAGCCCTTGGGGTCCTTCCACGGGCCAAACACCAGGTAACTTAAAAACAGATTCGCAACGTACACCAGCATCAGGCTGACCAGGATTTCATTGGCATTAAAACGGTCTTTCAGTGCTGCCGTGATGCTGGCCCAGGCCGCGCCGCCCAATGCGCCCGCAACGGTGGCCAGGGGGAAAAACGCCCAGTTGCCAATACCAATTTCCTTCATCGTCAGCCACATGGCCACGCCGCCTGCGGCAATACCACCCGCTAAAAACTGCCCTTCAGCGCCGATGTTCCAGACATTGCTGCGAAAGCACAGTGCCAGGCCCAGCGCACAAAGGGTAAGCGGAGTAGCTTTGAGCACCAGCTCGGTGATGGCGCGTGTGCCGTTCCAGGGCTCCAGCAAAAATATTTGTAACCCGCGCACAGGGTCTTTGCCTAATGCCACAAATAACAAAGCCGAAAGTGTCAGCGTGATCGCCAACGCAACGACAGGCGAGGCATAGCGCCAAAAACCCGATGCCTTGGCACGCGCTTCAAGCTGGAACATTTTTAGCCTCCGCCTGATATGGTTGAGCATCCCACAGGCCGCTCATCCACAACCCAATTTGCTCGACGCTCGCAGCGCTGCGGTTGATGCTGGGCGACAAGCGCCCTTTGGCCATCACATGCAATCGGTCAGCTATTTCAAACAGCTCATCGAGCTCTTCACTGACCACCAGTACGGCACAACCTTTGGCGGCCAAGGCCAGCAGCTCACCCCGGATTTGCGCAGCAGCGCCTACATCGACACCCCATGTAGGCTGAGAGACGATGAGCAATTTCGGCTCGGCGTCAATCTCGCGGCCCATGATGAATTTTTGCAGATTGCCACCCGACAATAACTTGGCCAGCGCCTGCGGGCCACGCGCCTTGACGCCAAAACGTGCAATGATTTTTTGCGCCTGCGCGGCCAGGCCACGGGTATGAATCCAGCCGCCCGCCAGCCAGGGAAGCGACAGATTTTCGCGCCGCGTCAACAGCATGTTCAGGCTCAAACTGTGTGTGGGCACTGCGCCCCGGCCCAAGCGTTCTTCCGGCACAAAATGCAGCCCCAGCTTGCGCCTTTCAATCGGGCTGTATCGCGACACATCAACATCAGCTAAGCTGGTTTTGATAAAAATACTACCCCCAGGCGCACACGGGTTTTCCCCTGATAAGGCAAGCATCAGCTCTTTTTGCCCGTTGCCAGACACCCCAGCAATGCCCACCACTTCACCCGCACACACTTGAAGATGGATGCCGTCCAGGTCAACGCCAAACTGGTCTTCACGCGCAAGGCTCAAAGCCTTAACCTGCAATGCAACTGCGCCTGGTTTGCCGGGCCTGCGTTGCAAAACGGGCGGCTCGTTGCCAATCATCAGGCGACTGAGCGACGCGTTGGATTCTTCTGCCGGGTTGCACACACCCATTACCTTGCCGCCGCGCAGCACGGTACAGGCCGTGCACAGCGCCCTGATTTCATGCAGCTTGTGGCTGATGTACAAAATACTGCAGCCCTGCGCTGCCAGCTGGCGCAACACGACAAACAGTTTGTCGACTGCCTGCGGGGTCAGCACCGATGTCGGCTCGTCAAGAATCAGAATTTTGGGGTTTGTCAGCAGCGCCCGAATAATTTCAACCCGCTGCATTTGCCCGACGCTCAGCGAATGCACGGGCCTGGCCGGGTCGATGTCCAGACCGTACGCTTGGGCCGTATCTGCCACGCGTTTAGACACAGTGGCGAGGCTTTCAGACTTACTCAAGCCCAGCCAAACGTTTTCCGCCACGGTAAGTGTGTCAAACAAACTGAAATGCTGAAACACCATGCTGATGCCCAAACCGCGTGCCTCTTGTGGGTTGCACGGCAAGGCGGTTACGCCGTCAACCGTCATGCGGCCCGCGTCAGGTTTGGCGGCACCGTAGATTATTTTCATCAGGGTTGACTTGCCGGCACCGTTTTCACCTAGCACAGCATGTATTTCACCAGGCTGCAGTGTCAGGCAAACGTCGCTGTTAGCGACCACGCCGGGGTAAGCTTTGGTAATGCCGGTCAGTTGCAGTCGCGGGGCAGCGGTCATGACAAATTTATAGCAATGGCACGGTGTTTGCAGCGCGTGATACGCTGCATTCAGTGATCAACATTTCAGTAAGGTCAACGGACAAAATGACGACTCCCATTCGATTTATCAGGCGCGGTAAAACTGTAGCGTTAGTCAATGTACCACCCAGCCGAACGCTTTTGGAGGTACTCAGGGAAGACCTGTGCAGCACAGCCACCAAAGAAGGTTGCGGTGAAGGCGACTGTGGTGCGTGCACAGTCGTACTGGGTGAAAAGCATGGGAACAGCATAAGTTACAAGGCTGTTAACAGCTGCATCCGGCTGGCACATTCAGTTGACGGTATGGCGGTGTGGACGGCTGAGGATATTGCAGCAGACAACGGCCAGCCACATCCGGTGCAGACGGCCATGGTCGAATGCCACGCTTCGCAATGCGGCTTTTGCACCCCTGGTTTTGTGATGAGTCTATTTGCCATGTATCAAAACCACACCTGCAAGGGCCGTGCCATCTCGCGTGAGCTGGCGCAAGAAGAACTGTCGGGAAATTTGTGCCGCTGCACCGGTTACCGCCCTATTTTTGATGCCGCACAGATGCTGGACAAGCTGCCCGTTGCCAAACTGGATGAGGCTGATTTGCTATTAAAAATGGAGCTCATAGCGCCCGTATCTATTGGGCTAGGTGCAGATTTGATAGATCATTCTGCCTATCAATCGCCGTTGTCACTTGCATCATTGCTCAAGGCCCGGGCAGCAAACCCCAGTGCGCAAATCGTGGCGGGCACCACTGACGTGGGCTTGTGGGTCACCAAGCAGCACCGCCAGTTTGACCAGATCATTGACGTGACAAAAGCAGCTGAGCTGCGCCAGATTGAGGATAAGCCGCACCACATCGCCATTGGCGCGGCCGTGACGCTAAACGACGCTTTTGCTGCGCTGGCCAAAGACCGCCCCGAGCTGCGCGACTTTGCTGCACGGTTTGCTGGCCTGCCCGTACGCAACTCGGGCACGCTGGGCGGCAACGTGGCCAATGGCTCGCCGATTGGCGATTCGATGCCGCTGCTGATTGCGCTCGGTGCGAATGTTGTGCTGATGAGTATTCGCGGACAAAAAGAGATGCCGCTGGAGCAGCTGTACACCGGGTATCGGCAAAACGTGATGGCACATGATGAAATTTTGGCGTGGGTCAACGTGCCGAAGCCGGGAAGCCCCCATCCCAACCTTCCCCCAGAAGGGGAAGGAGCAATACCAATTCCCGCATGTTCCGGAGGAAGCAAAACGCCAATTCCCTCCCCCGCTGGGAGAGGGCCAGGGTGGGGGCTCTCCGAATTTCTGCGCATCTACAAAATCTCAAAACGCTTCGACGACGACATTTCAGCCATTTGCCTGGCCATTAACCTGCACATCGACAACGGCATGGTGGTGAAAGCCTCCATTGGCGTAGGTGGCGTGGCCGCAACTCCTGTACGCGCTATAAAAACAGAAGCAGCTTGCGCACATAAAGTATGGGATAGAGCCACAATTGACCACTTAAAAACAATCCTGAGAGCTGAATTCACACCGATTTCAGACATGCGGGCCAGTAGCGCCTACCGCACGCAGGTACTGGGCAATCTGCTGGAGCGCTATTGGCTTGAAAGCCAGGGCGTGCAGCAGATCAATCTCGAATCGTTTCAAATGATTGAGGCAGCATGACCGCCGCCAAAGACATTCCCATCAGCCGCGATGCTGTTGCTGACACTGAAGTTGTGAATGCTGATGCACATGCTGCTGAGCCTTTGGCATACAGCGCTGCACATTCAGCCAAGGCCACGGCGCAGGCTTCAGGCCAATCGCGCTTTCACGAAAGCGCCAGAGCCCAGGTGACGGGCGCAGCCACCTATGTGGACGATATTCCAGAAATAAAAGGCACGCTGTATGCCGCGCCCATCCTGTCAACCGTTGCCCATGGCAAACTGCTGGGCGTTGACTGCCAAGCTGCTTTGGCCATGCCCGGCGTGGTGGACGTAGTGCTGGCAGCAGACATTCCAGGCGATGCCATGCTGGCCGCGTTTGCGCAGGATGAAACTGTGTTTGCTATTGACACCGTTCAGCATGTCGGCCAGGTAATTGGTCTGGTGGTGGCGCAAACAGTGATGCAGGCTCGGCGCGCGGCGCGCAAGGTGGTGTGCCATGTTGAAGTGCTACCAGCCGTTTTGAACGTACACGATGCTTTCAATGCCAAAAGTTTTGTGCTGCCGCCAGTTATTGTCAAGCGTGGCGATGCTACTCAGGCGCTAAGCACAGCCAGGCACACATTGCGCGGCACGCTTGAAGTCGGCGGTCAGGAGCACTTTTATCTGGAGGGCCAGGTCGCTTATGCCGTGCCGCAAGAGCAAAACCAGTGGCTCATTTATTCAAGTACGCAGCACCCCGGCGAGGTGCAGCACTGGGTGGCGCACGCCCTCGGCCTTGATAACCACGCCGTTCGGGTAGAGTGCCGCCGCATGGGCGGCGGCTTTGGCGGCAAGGAAACGCAGGCCGGGCACATGGCGGTGTGGGCTGCTGTAGCAGCGCGCAAACTCAAACGTCCCGTCAAGCTAAGGCTGGATCGGGACGACGACTTTTTAATCACCGGCAAGCGCCACCCGTTTGCCTATGACTACACCGTAGGTTTTGACGACACGGGTCGCATCACTGGGCTGAATATGGTGATGCTGGCCAACTGCGGCTTCAGCGCTGACCTGTCAGGCCCGGTAGCAGACCGTGCGATTTTTCACCTCGACAACGCGTACTTTTTATCAGACGTTCACGTCACCTCGTACCGCCTGAAAACCAATACCCAAAGCCATACGGCGTTTCGCGGTTTTGGTGGGCCGCAGGGCATGGTGGTGATTGAAAACATCATGGGCGACATGGCACGCGTGCTTGGCATGGACGCGCTGGATGTGCGCAAACGCAATCTGTACGGTGTGGGTGAGCGCGACGTGACGCATTACCAGATGAAAGTAGAGGACAACATCCTTGAGCCTTTGCTGGCAAAGCTTGAGCAAACCTCAAACTACCGCCAAAGGCAATCCACCATCGCCGCTTGGAACGCCAGCAGTCCGGTCATCAAGCGCGGCCTGGCGATAACCCCCGTCAAGTTTGGCATCTCGTTTACCGCGACGCTGTTCAACCAGGCCGGTGCGCTGGTGCATGTGTACCTGGACGGCAGCGTGCAGGTCAACCACGGCGGCACAGAGATGGGCCAGGGCCTGAACACCAAGGTTTGCCAGATCGTGGCTGACGAGCTGGGCGTGGCGTTTGACAGCGTCTTGGCCACCGCCAGTGACACCAGCAAAATCCCCAATGCATCGGCCACAGCAGCATCAGCTGGCACAGACTTGAATGCACGCGCCGCCCAGTACGCTGCGCGCAATGTAAGGGACAACCTGGCGCAATTTGTGAGCGGGCTTGATAACTGCGGCGCAGGCGCGGTACGGTTTGAGGGCGGGCGAGTCATCACGCCCAACAGCGCGCGCCTATTTGTCGATGTCGTCAAACTGGCCTACGCCAACCGCATTCAGTTGTGGTCAGACGGCTTTTACCGCACGCCCAAAATCCATTACGACAAAACCACACTCACGGGCAGGCCGTTTTATTACTTTGCCTACGGCGCAGCGTGTACCGAGGTAGCCATAGACACGCTGACTGGCGAATCACGGGTGCTCAAAGTTGACATCCTGCATGACGTGGGCACATCCATCAACCCGGCCATCGACATCGGCCAGATCGAAGGCGGCTTTGTGCAAGGCATGGGCTGGCTGACGACCGAGCAACTGGTGTGGAACGACAAAGGCCTTCTCACCACCCACGCACCCAGCACCTACAAAATCCCGGCCACGGGCGACGTGCCCAAACACTTCAAAGTCGATTTTTGGCCCGAGCCGAACCGTGAGGACAACGTGTTTGGCAGCAAGGCCGTCGGCGAGCCGCCTTTCATGCTGGCCATCAGTGTTTATGAGGCCTTGAAGGCGGCGGTGGCTGCTGGGCGGGCTGATGAAGAAACTGTCAGACTGACTGCGCCTGCTACGGCGGAGAATGTGTTGAATGCCTTGACCTCAAAATCTCCCCCCCTTCCAGGGGAGGGTTAGGGTGGGGGCGAGTGCAGAAAAGTTTCCATCACCGTGCGTGTCCCCATCCCAACCTCACGTGCTGGTCGCCAGCGGCGACAGCTCTTTGGCCTGTCCAAGTCCGCATGGGCGGACTCGGAGCCGCAGGCCGCAGCCCCGGGAGGGGAAGGAGCAAGAAAAACGATTCCACTACAAAATCAATAGCGCACGAAAGTCATTGACATTGGTATGCGTAGGGCCTGTCACCACCAAGTCACCCAGCGCAGCAAAATAGTTGTACGCGTCATTTCGGTCCAGGTGGTCGTCCAACTTCAGGCGCTTGTCAGCAGCACGTTGCAGCGTGTCAGGCATTACAAAAGCGCCCGCATTGTCTTCAACGCCGTCAATGCCGTCTGTATCAGCAGCCAGCGCGTACACCCCGCTTTGGCCTTGCAGCGCCAGCGCTAAGCCCATACAAAACTCACCTGCCCGGCCTCCCCTGCCTTTCACTGCACCAGCGCGCAGCGGCTTCACAGTCACAGTAGTTTCACCACCGCTCAAAATCACGCATGGCTTTTTAAATGCGCCTGTGCCCCGCGCTGCAGCTCTGGCCAACGCAGCATGTACTTTGCCAACTTCACGTGACTCGCCTTCCATCTCGTCGCTGAGGATGTAGGCAGTCAGCCCAGCTGCGCGCGCCGCTGACGCTGCGGCCTCCAGGCTTTGCTGCGGTGTGGCAATCATGTGGACTTCGTGACCCGAGAAGGTTGCGTCACCCGGCTTGGGCGTCTCAAACGCGCCGCTTTGCAACTGCGCCAGCACCACTGGAGGCACATCAATGTCATAACGCTTCAGTATCGCAAGCGCATCAGCGCAAGTCGTCGCATCAGGCACGGTGGGGCCGCTGGCAATAATCGATGGGTCGTCACCCGGCACGTCGCTGATGGTGAGCGTCACGACACGAGCGGGCGCGCAAGCCGCCGCCAGTCGGCCGCCCTTGATGCGCGACAGGTGCTTGCGCAGGCAATTCATTTCTGAAATATTGGCACCGCTATCAAGCAGCGAATGATTGATACGCTGCTTGTCTGCAAAAGTCAGGCCATCGGCAGGCAGGGTGAGCAGCGCCGAACCACCGCCCGAAATCAGGCACAACACCAGGTCGTCTTTGGTCAGACCTTGCACCAACGCCAGCATTCGCTCTGATGCTTGCAAGCCCGCTGCATCGGGCACGGGATGCGCCGCTTCAACAATTTCAATGCGCTGCGTCAGCTTTGCTGGGCGGGGCGGCGTGTGGTGATAGCGCGTTACCACCAGACCTTGCAATGGCGCCTCTTGCGGCCAAAGCGCTTCGACCGCTTGCGCCATCGCCCCGCCCGCCTTGCCCGCGCCTATAACGATAGTGCGGCCTGCCTTGGGTGGCTCGGGCAAAAATGAGGCGGTGTTTTCGAGCGGCAGCGCACGCTTGACGGCCACGTCGAACAGGTTGCGTAGAAATTCTCTGGGGTGTGCGGCAGGGTTCGTATCAGGATTAGTAGCGCTAGGGGTCATCTAAATCTCCAACCCCCAATTGTGCCGCGGCCAAAAAAAGCAACCCATATTGTTGTAATTTTTATAGCCAGAATCCTCCCCCGCACCATTTAGATAGGTCTGGGATTGACCTCATCCATAGTTGCCGCTAGCCTTATTCATTGCGAAAGATTGACGCGATGGGCATGCTGGGCGTATCTCTGAGTGTGGCGGGTATGGGGGTGCTGAATTTGCTGTCCAAGTCAGCGGGTCATTGCCCAAGACAGAGAGTTAAATTCGAGCTATCCAGAAACCCGGCTGGCGACGATGATGAGCTATAGCCAAGACTTGAATCTGACCATCGACAGCGCGGTAAACCAGGTCGAAGTGAAAGACTTTGAACATGGCTCGCCTGATGTCGGGGGCCAGAACAATTCGTGAGCGATCAGGTGAAACGCAAACCCAAGCGATTACCTCCTTAAACTCAGTGTGATACCGCCTACCCAATCCCGGTTGTGCCTGTTCGTAGTAGGCGACCTGATTTTTATGTATTTCAGCGGCATCAGGGTGAAGCCAATACTTCACTTGAACAGGGCTTGGACTTGCTGCTCAAGCTGCTCGCTGCTAACAAGATTGACTTTGTCAGCATCAATTTCCCCGGCGCGGCGAAGTGCCTCGCCAAGCCAAATATCCTGAATGTCTATGCCCGATGGTGCGTCCAGGCTGTTGAGCAACGCATGTACCAGCTGCGCACGTTCCTGCTTGGGCAAGCTCAATGCAGATTGTTCAATGGCAGATGAATTCATGACCGAATGCTAGCACTTAGATTGATCTGCTGGGTATGCTGGGCATAACGCTGATTGTGGCGGGGGTGAGTGTGTCGAATTTGCTTTCTAAGTCTGCAGGGCATTGATGGGTGATGCTCTATCGTCGGATCAGCGTCTTTGGCCAAGTTTAATATTGATAGTGCCGCATCCGCTCCTGCGCTACACCGCTCCGGAGCTTTTTCATAAATGTCCAGGTCTGTTTCACCAGCGGGATTTCGCTCGCGTCTAGAGTTGCTGAATACTGTGCTTTTTGGGTGTCGAACAGTTCCCGCCCTCGGGCCGTGTTCGCCGCAACTGCAATCCAGGCTGGATTAGGGAGCAAGATTTCTTCAAGCCGGTCAAGTGGCATCGCGTTGGCCATTGCTAGCCCGGCCGGGTCGAAATCCATAAAGGCCAAAATGGGCTCGGAACGGCTCACCACCACCACTGCAGCATCACCCAAGGGCACTTGCTTGTCGCCGCGGTAGACCACGAGAATATTAAAGTTCGGACGATCGATCCATACATACTCCTCCAGAAACCGGAAACTCTCAAGATTTTCGACCACCATGATGCGTTGGCAGGTCACTCGAAGGGCTTGTTCCTTCGTCAAAACCAAATTGGCGCCGACCGGGGTGTTGAGGAGTTGGTCGTCCAAATAGCATGTGCCCAGGACCTTGACGCTCACGGAGTTGGAATGCGGCGCCGTACTGTAGCTCTTCTCAGAGAGTCCGCCGAACTGGGCGACATCCGCGCGGGTGGCGAGTGAACCCAACGGGCTGACCGGCAAGTCATGTAATCGGAGAAGTCGCTCAGCGGCCTCGAAATGTTTATCCTGGTACTCAATACGACGTCTGATACAGACACCGAGGCCATAGTTTTCGCAGAAGAAGGTTGCGGTAACTCCGGATGCACGCACTTGCGGGCGCTCTCCGACAAGTCGCTGTAGGAATGAAATCTCAGTGGTCGTGAATACCATCAGGCCACCTCCCGCTGTCGGGCGTAAACCTCGATGTCGTGAAATCCCTCGTTGATTGCGAAGGTCTCCGGCACTGGGTCTCCAACGAAATTCAGCTTTAACCCCAAGCTTAGTAGCTGCGTGCACGCATACATGAGCCAGGCTTGGTCCGGCATGTATGCGATGTCGGGTTTTCTAGATTTCCAGGTCACCAGTGAAACCGGGTCGGTTGCGACGGCGGCTTCGGCCAAAAGCTCTCGCAGCGCCATTTGTTCCGGCTTCAAGATATTCAAGGGCTCATCCGTCTCAATAATCACCATTTGTGGGCTGGCCTCATCGCTGCGGACCTTCGCCACAACCTTAAGCGGCATTCTGTTCATGGCCTCCACTAAGCTGTTGGTTATCGCGGGATCGGTGTCGCCAACATCGGGTTGCGGCCGGAGAACAATGGGGTCTGGCCGGAACAGTGCCCGTTCAGCGTCTTCCGTAACATTCAGATCCCAACCGTCAGTAGTCTTGTTCCGCACTAACCACAACGCAAAGCGGGACAGGCGTTTCATGCGAGCTTCCATCAGCTTCGCGTCAAAGAGGCGCTTACTGATGAGGGATAGGGCGTCTTTGATGTGAGCGGTCCATTGGAGACGTTTGGTACCTAACCGACGCACCACTAGGTGGCGAATATGCGGCAGACCGCTGGAGATAGCCTCATCTCCAATCATTTCAACGATGGCATCAATGGAGCTGACATCGCGCAGGAAGGTGTCGATCTGGCGCCCGTAATACTTATTCTGACGAAACTTGGAAGCGAGGTCGTCTACGTTGCCGTACTGCGTGGATATCAATGAATGCAACAAAGACAGGTTGTGCTCGATTGAATAGGCAATGTCGATCACAGATTCTTCGAGCGCAGACTCCAGGCGGACCATGTCGCGCATCGAGCCGGACATCTTCAGCCGACGCAACTCGTTCCACTGTTCGCGGGCTTGGCGCATGCTACCGGACACTTGGCGCAACGCCTGAAATGCCTGGTAGCTCGACAGATGGTCGGCAATGAACTCGCGCAGCCGGGGGTTGAGCGTGTAGACATCCTCGTCGTGCGGCTTCAGCGCGTTGATGCTGTTGAGGGCTTCAATGCTGGCGTTGCGCGTTTTTTCGCCGCTGGAGACCGATCCTTCGAACGCTTCGGCCACAAGGTCGCTGTGCTTGTCCAGCCCCGCCATCAAACGCTGAACTTGGACTCCCTTTTCGCTCATGCTGGCCTCCCACTGTCTTGCATATCCTGTTCAGCGTGATCAATTTGAGCATCGTCAACAAGGTCCTCTTGCGGATCGGAGCGATCATCGATTTCATTGTCGGGAATCACCTGGTGCTCATCGAGGAACTGAAGCACGGCGTACAGTTGCTCGATCTTGCCGGTTACCTGGTAAGCGCCGGTATCCTTGTTTGCCAACATTAGGTAGCCGTCCTTGCAAAGATGCACCATGAGCCGAATCAGGTTCTCGTGGTTGGAGTTTCTGAGGGCGCCGTTGTGGATAAGCCCAATCAAGCTCTTCAGCTGCACCTCAACCGTGCTGCTTTGCGCCACAGCAGCATCCAGGTCGTAGAGCTGGATGTACTCTCCCGGACTCAAATGCAAGGTATCCGATTTCACCTGGCGGATGAAGTCCAGCAAGACAACGGCTGGGCCGTATTCGTCCCGGAACTTCAAAAACTCCGCTTTCATTTGCATCAGTTCTTTTGGGCCGATGAAATCGGGCGCCATAAAGAACGCCCCTTTATCGCCGATGCGCGCCAAGCGCATGCCCAGTCCCATGAGCCAGCTGTCTACTTCCTCTGACTCGGACGGCGAGTTGATGGCATCAAACTCATTGCGGTAGCGTACCGGGCAAATATATTCGCCTGCCAGCAGGAGCTTCAGTGCTTTCTGGTTCATGCGACCTCCGGTGTTGGGCTGGCTTTCGGTTTGGCTACTAGCGGCTTGTAGATCGACGGGTCGTACTCCCGTATCCGACCGCGATCCTCAAACAAGTAGTGATGCGAAAACATGGCGAGCTGGGTAATACCCAGTTCCGGTGAGGCGGTCACCACGTCAATGTGGTTCTCCTGCAGCATCTTCATGAGACCCACAAAATTCTTGGAATCCAGCCTCGCGACCTCATCCGTGACCCACGGCACATGAACCGGCTCGCCTTTACGCACGGTGTTGAGCAACGCCGTCAGCAGGGTAATCAAAATCAGCGATGTCAAGCCATCTGAAGAAATGCCCTCGAGTTCACTTGAACGCTTGAACTCCTTGTAAAAGCCGTTATCCGTGACGCTGCCCTTGAGGGTGATGTGCGAAGCCAGATTGACTTCCAGACTGCCATCGTTGCCAATCTTGTTCTGGAAATCAGCCAGAGCGCGAACAGTCTCATCGCTTGGCAACTCCCGGCTGTAATCTCTGCCGAACTCGGCACTCTGCTGGCGCACAATTTCCTGCATCTTCGAAAGGCTCTTGTAAAAGCCCAGACCCTCAAAATTGGTGACCAGATGGAGCTGTAGATCCCTGATGCGCTCAAAGCGGCGAACTTCACCAAGCCCCGCCTGTAGGCGCTTGTTGAATGATGCCACTTCTTCCTCAAACGAAGCAAACTCCCGCTGGAAAGCGCCGATATTGGCCACCAGCGTGCGCAACGTGGTGTTCACGTCGTTGATGACCTGCGGCCCAATGAGCTTGTAGCACGAGCACAAGATTTCCGCCTTGCCGATTTCCGAGTAGTTGGCCGTATCGCGTAAGCTGACATCGACAAGCTCCCTGACTGCACTGTCCTTGGTGGTCAGTGCGGCGCGAATCGAGGTAAACAGAGCGTCAATGCTGCCAGTCATCGTCTTAAGCTCAATGCTTTGTGTTTTCACCTTTGCGCGCAACTCTTTCGCCGACTCGTGCGGGTCAATCATGGACATGTAAAGCGGCTGGTACGCGCCAAAATCATTTTCATCAAGCGCCGTCAGAACCTCAATGTCGTCATCGAGAGCCTTAGCCTTAGCCTGCTTGGCTATCAGTGCGGCTTCAAACACAACACGCAAAGTTTCAACGCTGATGATAAAAGTATTCAGCGCCGCGCTGTGCTCACTCGCTGTTTCGGCAGCCGCCCTAGCTGCGCTCTTCAGAGTTTCGACGCGGGTGCTGCCACCGGCAGACAGCCATTCGTGCCAGCGGCGAATTAGGGATTCCTTAGCTTCGGCGCCGTCGATCTGCTGGCTCACAGTCCGGGCATGCCCCTTCAAGCTGTTCAGGTGCGCGACATCAATACCAGCCGCACTCAAATGGTCGTCCAACTGCTTACGGATTTGCTGAACTCGACTGGCGGTGGCTTCCTTGAGGGCTTTGATGCTGATATCGATCCCGCGAATAGCCTCATCACGAAGTGTCTTGGCTTCGTCCCGCAATTTGTCATGTATTGACCGGATCGCCTTGTCGCGCGCGACGCTTGCTTGCGACAGGTTGTTTATCTGGTCGGTGATCTCTTTGATTTCGCCCTGAATCCGATTCAATTCAGACTCTGCTTTGGCTTTGGCTTGCTTTCTTTCTGTCTCGACCAATCGGTCTGCAACACCAACGGCCGTTTCCAGGTCTTTTAGCTGACCATCGAGCACAGACAGCTTCGCCTGAGCCACTTCCTCCGACTGCTTTGCTGCGTTCAATTTGCCGCTGGCGTCTGCCAGTGCTCCCTTCAAGATGTCCTGATGATTGTCGGCGGCCGCGAGGCGGCTGGCAGCAAGTTCAATTGCCTGGCGCAGCGTTGTGTCGTCAGCCCACTCGGGGGACAGGATCGCGCCAGTGTTGATTTGCCAGCCATAAGCTGTATGCGCAACTTCCTCGAAGTCACCAATAGCTTGGGCATCAAGGTCACTTCGTTCGAGCAAATCCGGGTTGACGATCTTGGCCAGGGTGGCCTTCCATGACTCGTTACCGTGCATCCGAAGCGCTGACATGAGTGTCCCGGCGTCCGGACTTAGCCTCTTTTGCGCCAGATTTAGCGCTACCGTGGCGTGTTCAGTTTTTATTTTAGCCTGGCGAAGATCTCCCTCGCTCGCGTTGAAGGCATGCTTTGCGTCCTTGTGATTAGTCAACTCTAGCGCAACAACATTTCGCACAGTTCCAGTGTCTTTGGTGTGTTTAAGCAGGCGTTCCTTCGCGGCTGACTGCGCCTGTAAGGTTTCATCGGACGTCGTGGGGGCTTTAAGTTGGAACTCCCAAACGCCACGCTGTTCGAGAACAGGTTCCTTTAAATCGTTGAGTTCCTGGCGCTGCGCCGCGGCTGTTGCTTCTGATTCTTTCAGCGCATTCCGCTCTGCCTGTTCGATAGTGTTGGATGTTTGCTCGTACCCATCCCGATACGGAGTTTTTGAAACTTCAAGCGCAAGCTGGCGCTCTCCAGCTTCACGCTCGGTATCGTGCACCAGTTGCTCGTACCGGCCAGAAGCCTCTTTGTTGGCGGCTTCGGCGACTTCAACCTGGCTATCGATAACCTTTTTGTTCAAGCGCAAGGTGGGAAGTTCCCGCACTAGGGCGTCCCATTGGGCAGCGCGCTCGACTTCAAAATAACGCGCATCAGCATGAGCTTCGTCAAATACACGTTTTGCCGCGTTGGCAGTGTCAACGGAGGCAGAGAGGAGCTGGCTCAATTCGGTTCGGCGTGCGGCTTGAGACAACACCACTTCCTTGCGGTTTTCCGTCATCGTTTCAATGGCTGTCGTCAATACCGTTAGTTCGGTAGCGCGCGCTTTGTTAACTAGCCTGACGTCAGCGCGGCGCTCCCGGAACTTGGCTTCCAACGCCCGGTGGTCTCTTAGGGCGTGTTCGAGTTCTTCGATCTTGGGCGCAAGCTTGAGTGCGTCAACGCAGGCAGCGTGATTGCTCATCCAACGGTCAAAGGGCGCACGACCGTGCCGGATGGAAAGTTGCGCCCGGTCTGAGCCAAGGCCGCGCTCGTATTGCACCAAACCGATCGCCACCTGCACAATGTCAGCGAAGTTGATGTGTTTCTTGACCATAGCCGCCACCAGGCGGTCTAGGTTGTCTAGCTGCTTCGGGCCGAAGGAAAAGTCGCGGCTGTAGGCCAGCATGCGTTTCTTATCTTTGGCCTCCAGGCCAGTTTTTAGGATGACGGAACGATATTCAGTGGTCGAGAGTTTGCTTGTGGTTTTGATGTCAAGCAGGCTGGCCTGTTTTTGGGATTCTTCATCCGTCAGGAATCGACCTTCGTTAACAAATAATTCCTGGCGGTAACCACAACGGTACAGGCGGTATTCTGGGGCATCAGATTCGTCACGACGTCGGCGTATCACCGCAAGCCGAAGGTCTTCCTCGTTCCCAGTGCCGCGCTGGTATTCAAAGGCAATAGCGCTGGCGTCAGTCGGCAGGATATAGCGAATCATGGGCTCCTGGCCATGACCAGAAAGAACAATCTGGCTTGGCAAGTGACCAAAGAACAAAGGGATGATTCGAAGCGTAGTAGTCTTTCCAACACCGTTTTCACCCAACACTGATGCCCCGCCACGTGGGTCAATTGAGGTAATCCTATTACTTGGCTCGTGCTTATTCGAGCCAGCGTTGATGAGCAGCATCTGCCGCAATTGGAAAGTCATTTTTATCTTCCTCCCTTAATTGGGGTGATTGATACACGAACCCTATTATTGGGCTCTTTAATTGCTTGTTGCAAAATCATCTTTAGTAAGGCATCACGCAAATAACCACACCCCTCATCACCCTAAGACCCCCGCAACCCAGCGACATGGGCTGGGTGGTGCAGCAGCACGGGGAAATTTATTGGCGTGACTATGGCTGGGATGCGCGCTTTAAGGCGCTGGTGCTGAAGATCGTTAGCGGCATTGTTCAGAAGTGGCAACCTGCAAATGAGAAGTGCTGGATTGCCGAGGTTGATGGCGTGCGGGCTGGGTCTGCTTTTGTGGTGCGCAAAACTAAAACCACGGCGCAGTTGCGCTTGCTGATTCTGACCCCTGATGCGCGGGGGTTGGGATTGGGCGGCAGGCTTTGCGATGAGTGCGTTGCGTTTGCGCGGGGCGCGGGCACAAGAAGATGGTGCTGTGGACGAATTCAGGTTTGCAGGCAGCGCGGGCTATTTACTTAAAGCGTGGGTTCAGGCTGACGAAGAGTGAGCCTTATCAGGATTTTAGGCATGACCTGGTGGGTGAGACTTGGCAGCTCAAGTTTTGAATAAGCCGTTCGGGGTGAGCCCTTCGACTGGCTCAGGACAGGCCTTGTCGAAACCGCTCTGGTGCGGGAGACCCTTCGACAGGCTCATGGCGAACGGAGTAGAAAAATTACTCAGTCTTCGCACCCGCTTCAAACCACTGCTTGATATGCGCCCGTTCATCCTCAGTAATGCCCGTTGAGTTGCTCATCGGCATCGCTTTTAACACCACCACCTGCTGGTAAATCGACTGCGCGTGCTGCTTCATCAATGCTGGGGAATCAAGCCGGACGTTTTTCATCTGTACTTGTGCGCCATGGCAGGCGTAGCAGCGGTTTTCGATGATTTTGACCACTTTTTGGTAGTCATTTTGGCCTGTAGCGCCCTGAATACTTGCGCGAACAGCTCCTGAATCAGTAGCAATTGGCGCAACATCGGCGGGCGTGGGCTTCATCCACACAATCGCGCCAACGATGACGGCACAGCCCACCAGCGCGTAGCCGATGGGGTGACGGTTGCGCCCAAGCTTGTAGCCATGCCGCAGCACAAAAAACTGACGAATCGCCGCGCCTGCGAACATCATCAAAATCAACACCAGCCAGTTTTGCGGATGGCTCCAGGTAAAGCTGTAATGGTTGCTCAGCATGGTGAACAGCACCGGCAGCGTGAAGTAAGTGTTGTGAACGCTGCGCTGCTTGCCGCGCACGCCATGTACCGGGTCAACGGGCCTGCCAGCCTTGATATCGGCCACCACGGTGCGCTGGCCGGGGATGATCCAGAAGAAGACGTTGGCGCTCATGGCGGTGGCCATCATCGCGCCGACCAGCAAAAAGGCCGCACGGCCAGCAAACAGCTGGCAGGCTAAATATGATGCAGCGCACACCAGTATGGCAACACCTGCGCCAACGATCGCATCACCCTGTTTGCCTTTCCCAAAGACCCGGCAAATTGCGTCATACAAAAGCCAGAACACAACGAAAAATGACAGTGCCACAACTATCGCTGTGCGGGGCTGCCAGTCCATCAACGACTTGTCGATCAGGTACGCGCTGGCATTCCACAAATACGACACCGTCAGCAGCGCAAAGCCAGTGATCCAGGTGCTGTAGCTTTCCCAATAAAACCAGTGCAGGTTGGTGGGCATAACTGGCGGCTTGCTGGCAAATTTAACGGGGTGATAAAAACCGCCGCCATGCACTGCCCACAATTCGCCGCTGACGCCCTGCTTTTTCAGGTCGTCATCTACTGGCGGTGTCAGGCTTGAATCTAAAAAGACGAAGTAGAACGACGAGCCAATCCAGGCAATGGCGGTGATGACATGGGCCCACCGCAGCAGTAGGTTGGCCCAGTCGAGAAGATAACTTTCCATGGCGCACCTTATTGATGACAACGATTTAAACGCTGCACAAACCTGTTCACCACTGCGGGCGCTCTGAACAGTCATAAAGTCGCGAACACTGGAAATTTTTCCTTGGCTCCGCGGCGACCACCTTAAATTTTAAACGCGATTCAAACCTTGCAACATCTGTGCCGCCACAGCGATCGCAATCACTTCAGGCTGTTTGCCCACAATACCGGGCACGCCAATCGGGCTGGTGACATGCGCCAGCTCGGTATCTGTAAAACCGCGTGCACGCAGCCGACTGCTAAAAGTCGCCCATTTGGTTTTGCTGCCAATCAAGCCGACGTAAGGCAAATCTGCATGGTCACGCTGGCGCTGCAAACACTCCGTCAGCACCTCCAGGTCTTCGGCATGGCTAAAGCTCATGATGAGGACGCGTGACTGCGCTGCCAGGCTGTGCACTGCTGATTGAACCGGCTCTGAATGCTCACACACCACCCCAGGCGGCACCTGTTGAGGAAACACGCCGTCGCGGCTGTCGATCCAGGTCACGGCAAATGGCAGCCGGGCCAGCACATCAACCAGCGCATGGCCTACATGGCCCCCACCGAACAGCGCGACGGGTTGCAAAGCGGAATGAAGTCTTCGCCTTAAAACGGATATGTCTTCTGCGCTCACACACTCAAACCGCAAATGCACCACCCCGCCGCAACACTGACCCAGAGATGGCCCAAGCGCAAAGCGCGCTACTTTTACGCCACCAGACGCCCGCAGCAAGCGCGCCTGGGTCATCGCCTCAAACTCAAGGTGTCCGCCGCCCACAGTGCCTACCAGCACATCATCAAACACAGCCATCCACGCGCCTGGCTCGCGCGGCACCGAGCCTTGGGCTTGGTCTATTTGAACCAACACCGCAGGCTTACGCGCCAGATGGTCTAGAAACAATTCAAGGTTTTGGTTAGAACTGCTGGAAATTACTGGTGACATAGATTGCCATAAAGGGATATAAATGTAGGCAAAATAGCCCTTGCCAAGCCACAGTCTGTATTAAAACAAACCTTCATCACACTGACATGAAACAAGACCCATTGACAGCCGCACCCCGTCGTTTCTGGTTAGCGGCGTTGGTGTCCAGTGCGGCAGCCGTCCTCGTTGCTGCCTGTAAATCCACACCTCTTGAGTCACCCAAAACAGCGACGCTGCCCGCTCCCATGCCTGAACCGTCTTCACCGATCATCGGTCCCATCCCGGGCAATCATGGCTCAGCCCGCAGCTCAGCCGCCACCACGTCCAGAGCCTACCGCAGCGATGGCGCAACGCACCTCTATGGTCTTAATGCAGACCGAATCTTCAAAGGCAGGATGCCGCCACTGCTGTATGCAATCGGCGTGTTGAATGTGGAGATTGACCGGGTAGGCCGTGTCACCCGCCTCGACTGGATGCGCGCGCCTAACCATGCACCTGAGGTTGTGGCTGAAATTGAACGCACCATACGCAGCGCCTCACCGTTTCCAGCGCCCACGCGTATGGGCAAGGTGGTGTACACCGACACCTGGCTGTGGCACAAAAGTGGCAAATTTCAGCTTGACACATTGACTGAGGGTCAGAACTGAAGTGCCTGCACAGGTCTAGCTGCCCCGATAGGTTGAATAGCTCCACGGGCTGACAAGTAATGGCACATGGTAGTGGGCGGCGATATCGGCTACACCAAAATCGATGGTGACTGAGTTTAAAAAATTAGGCTCGGGTAGCACCAAGCCTTGCGCCTTGAAATAGGCTGCCACGTCAAACACCAGCCTGTACGTGCCAACTTTTAAAGTGGCGTTGTCATAAAGCAGTCCGTCGGGGTTTCGACCGTCATGGTTCAGATTAAATTGTTTAACCAGCGTCGCATGGTCACCGCTGGTGGTGTAAAGAAAAACTGCCATGCCTTGTGCTGGGACACCGCGCATGGTGTCCAGTACGTGTGTGCTCAATCCCATGTTGCATCTTTCAAGCTAAATCAAATAAGGGTCATAACAGATTGCAGTTCAAACAGCGTGTGACGTCGCTGATAATTTGCAAGATGATAGCTGTCAACTGAACAAACCCTGTACTCCGCCACCTTTTCAAGACCATGCCCGACTATCCTGAAAACCCTGCTTACCCGCGCGACTTGATCGGCTACGGCCGCAATCCGCCGCATGCCGAGTGGCCTGGTCAAGCGCGAATTGCAGTGCAGTTTGTATTGAATTACGAAGAAGGCGGCGAAAACTCGGTGTTGCATGGTGATGCAGCAGCAGAACAATTTTTGTCTGAAATGTTCAACCCCAGCGCCTTTGCCGATCGGCACTTGAGCATGGAAAGCATTTACGAATACGGCTCACGGGCAGGGGTGTGGCGCATCTTGCGAGAGTTTGAAAAGCGCCAGCTGCCGTTGACTGTCTTTGGTGTGGGTATGGCTTTGCAGCGCGCGCCCGACGTGGCTCAGGCATTTGTTGAACTCGGCCACGAGATCGCTTGCCACGGCTGGCGCTGGATCAACTACCAGCAAATTGATGAATCAACAGAGCGCAAACACATGCGCCTTGGGCTTGACGCGATTAAAAATCTTACGGGAGTTTTCCCCTCAGGCTGGTACACCGGGCGCGACAGTCCCAACACCCGCCGCTTGCTGGCAGATGAGGGCACCACCACCTATGACAGCGACTATTACGGCGACGACCTGCCCTTCTGGACAAAGGTTAAGCGCAGCGATGGCATGACCGTGCCGCGCCTGATCGTGCCTTACACCCTGGACGCGAACGACATGCGCTTTTCATCAGCGCAGGGGTTTGCGCAAGCGGAAGATTTTTTCATTTACCTGCGTGACAGCTTTGATGCGCTGTACGCTGAAGGCGACCCCGCAGGACTTGACCGCCCCAAAATGATGAGCATTGGCATGCACTGCCGCCTGCTGGGCCGACCTGGGCGTATTGTGGCGCTGCAAAAATTTCTGGACCATGTCGAAAAACATAGCAAGGTGTGGGTGTGCCGCCGGATCGACATTGCCCAGCACTGGCAAACCACGCATCCTTATTTGGCAGGCAACACATGACTCTCACGCTCGATCAAATCAACGCTGCGCCGCAAGCCGAAGCTCTGCAACTGCTGGGTGGCTTGTACGAACACTCACCGTGGATTGCTGAAAAAGCCCTGGCCGCAAGACCGTTTCAATCGCTGGCGCATTTGAAGTACGCCATGACGACTGTCTTGAAAAATGCAGGTAAGCCAGCGCAAACTGATCTGATACGGGCCCACCCGGAGCTGGCGGGCAAGGCCATGATCAGCCAAAGCCTGACGACAGAGTCAACCCATGAGCAAAGCACGGCTGGGTTAACGCAATGCACGCCTGCAGAGTTTGCAACATTGCAGCAGCTCAACGCAGACTACAACGCCAAATTTGGCTTTCCTTTTATTCTGGCGGTGCGCGGCCCGCGTGGCACGGGGCTGACCAAACACCAAATCATCAGCAGCTTTGCCAGCCGCCTGCAAAACCACCCCGACTTTGAACTGGCCGAATGCCTGCGCAATATTCACCGCGTGGTTGAGCTGCGGCTGAACGACAAGTTTGGCATTCATCCTGAGCTGGGTAACGCGCAGTGGGACTGGCACGAAGGCATGGCTGAATACAGCGATCAGGGGTACAAAGAAAAGTGCCAGCTTACTGTCACGTATCTGACAGATGCCCACCGTGCCTGCGCAGCGTTCATCAAAAGCAAAATGCGTGAATGCGGTTTTGACGACATCAGCATTGACGCGGTCGGCAATGTGATCGGCATCTATAGAGCCGCAAATTTCGGCTTGGACTCCAACGCTAAAACCCTGTTGACAGGAAGCCACTACGACACCGTGCGCAACGGTGGCAAGTACGACGG
>JAYURC010000015.1:0-32058 GCA_043756405.1 Polaromonas sp. | reverse complement strand
TTTGGGAATTTTGACGCCGATGATGTGTGTGCGTGAGCTTTACAAGCAAGGAAAACGTCTGCCCTTCCACATCGAAGTGGTGGGTTTTGCAGAAGAAGAAGGTCAGCGCTACAAGGCGACTTTTTTAGGTTCCGGCGCACTGCTGGGAGATTTCAAACCCGAATGGCTCGACCAAAAAGATGCAGACGGCGTCACCATGCGTGAGGCAATGGCGCATGCGGGTTTCAACATAGACAGCATCCCGCAGATCAAGCGCGACCCCAACAAATATCTGGGGTTTGTTGAAGTGCACATTGAGCAAGGCCCGGTTCTGAATGCGCTGGAAATTCCGCTGGGCATCGTCACCTCCATCAACGGCAATGTGCGCTATTCAGGCGAGATCACAGGCCTGGCCAGCCATGCGGGCACAACGCCCATGGCCACGCGTCGTGATGCGGCTACGGCTGCGGCTGAGATTGCGTTGTATGTGGAAAAGCGCGCCGCGCAATACGCGGATTCAGTTGGCACGGTGGGCATGCTGAATGTGCCGAATGGCTCGATCAACGTCGTGCCCGGGCGCTGCATTTTTTCACTTGATTTGCGTGCCCCGCTTGATGCACAACGTGATGCGTTGGTGAGTGATGTGCTGGCCGAAGTTACAGCCATATGCGAGCGGCGCGGCGTTACGGTAACCATTGAATTGACCGAACGTGCCGCCGCTGCGCCCAGCGCGCCTGCATGGCAACAGCGCTGGGAAGCGGCCGTCAAAGCATTGGGCGTGCCGCTACACGCCATGCCCAGCGGCGCAGGTCATGACGCAATGAAACTGCACAAAATCATGCCGCAAGCGATGCTGTTTGTGCGCGGCCAAAACTCCGGCATCAGCCACAACCCGCTGGAGAGCACCACCAGCGACGACATTCAGTTGTGCATTGAAGCCTTTACCCATCTGTTGATGCAACTTGCAGAAGAAAACACATGACAGACTACGACAAGATTGACAACTGGATCGACGCTCACTTTGACGAGCAGGTGAGTTTTTTACAAGCGCTGATTCGCGTACCAACTGACACGCCACCGGGTAACAACGCACCGCATGCCGAGCGCACCGCTGAGCTGCTGCATGCCATGGGGCTGGAGGCTGAAAAGCATCCTGTGCCCCAGGATGAAGTGCGTGCAGCGGGTCTGGAGTCCATCACCAACCTGATCGTGCGCCGCAAGTACGGAAAGCAAGATGGTTCAGGCAAAACCATCCTGCTCAATGCCCACGGCGATGTGGTTCCGCCAGGCGAAGGCTGGACCAAAGACCCTTACGGCGGCGAGATTGACAACGGCAACATTTATGGTCGCGCTGCCGCCGTCAGCAAATGCGATTTTTCGACATACGCTTTTGCTGTTCGTGCGCTGGAAGCCGTCGCTAAACCGGTTAAAGGCAGTGTTGAACTGCTGTTTACCTATGACGAAGAATTTGGCGGTGAAGTCGGCCCAGCATGGCTGCTCAAGCACCGCATCATCAAACCCGATTTGATGATTGCCGCAGGTTTCAGCTACCAGGTCATCACTGCGCACAACGGCTGCCTGCAAATGGAAGTCACCATTCACGGCAAGATGGCGCATGCGGCGATTCCGCAATCAGGCGTTGACGCACTGCAAGCTGCTAATAAAATTTTGACGGCGCTTTATGCACAAAACACGCTGTACCAACAAATCACATCCAAGGTAGAAGGCATTACCCACCCGTACCTGAACATTGGCCAGATCGAAGGCGGCACCAACACCAATGTGGTTCCAGGCCGCGTGACCTTCAAACTTGACCGCCGGATGATCCCGGAAGAAAACCCGACGGAAGTCGAGGCTGCGCTCAGGCAAATCATCAGTGAAACCGCTGCGCAAACGCCGGGCGTAACGGTTGACATCAAACGCATATTGCTGGCGCGTGCCATGCAACCGCTGGCAGGTAATAAACCGCTGGTCGATGCGCTTCAAAAACATGGCCAGGCCGTGTTTGGCGAGCCGATTCCTGCACTGGGTACACCGCTGTACACCGATGTGCGACTGTTTTGCGAAGCAGGTATTCCGGGTGTGATTTACGGTGCTGGCCCACGCACAGTGCTGGAGTCCCATGCCAAGCGGGCTGACGAAAGGCTGGCCCTGGACGATTTGCGTCGGGCTACCAAGGTCATTGCCCGCTCGCTGAGCGACTTGCTGGCGTGATTCCAGCCAGTGGCTTCAGGCTCTGTCCGTTCGGGCTGAGCCAGTCGAAGCCTCTGCGTTGACGAGAAGCCCTTCGACAGGCTCATGGCGAACGGTTTATTCATCAATCAGCTTTTTTGCTGCACCAAGCTGGATAACACTCGGGTATTCACGGGTCTTTATGGTGAAAAAGTGACAATCATATGCACCAATATGACCCGAAAATAGAATCCTGATGGGTGCACCCCCGTTTCAGGCAGCTATCCGTAGGCACTGATTTTGCTTGCCAATGTGCATCTTCCATTTTTGATTACCATTTTTATTATTCCCTTGGAGTTTTTTCATGATCAAACGCGCTTTCATCAAAACCACTGCTGCCCTGGCAATGCTTGCCGCCTTTTCCAGCTCAGCACAGGCGCAAAACACGCCGATCAAATTCCAGCTTGACTGGCGATTTGAAGGCCCCGCCGCTCTGTTCTTGACACCCACCGCCAAAGGCTACTTTAAAGACGCCAAGCTCGACGTGACAGTTGACGCAGGTAACGGCTCAGGCGGCGCAGTCACGCGCGTGGCATCTGGCACCTACGACATGGGTTTTGCTGACCTTGCCGCGCTGATGGAATTCCACGCCAACAACCCGGACGCACCCAACAAGCCCGTGGCCGTGATGGTGGTCTACAACAACACGCCAGCGTCAGTGATGGCGCTCAAAAAATCCGGCATCAAAACCAGTGCTGATTTGAGCGGCAAAAAATTCGGTGCCCCGGTATTTGACGCAGGCCGCCGTGCCTTTCCGATATTTGCCAAAGCCAACAACGTGACGGGCGTGCAGTGGACCGCAATGGACCCCCCATTGCGCGAGACCATGCTGGCGCGCGGCGATGTTGATGCCATCACTGGTTTTACTTTTACATCGCTGCTGAACCTGGAAGCACGCGGCGTGAAAGCGGAAGATGTGGTGGTCATCCCCTATGCTGACAACGGCGTCAAGCTGTACGGCAACGTCATCATTGCCACGCCCAAGCTGATCAAGGAAAACCCGGCTGCCGTTAAAGCGTTTTTACAAGCCTTTACCAAGGGCGCGAAAGAGGTCATTGCCAACCCTGCCGCTGCGATCAATGACGTGAAAGCGCGCGATGGCATCATCAACACCGCCCTGGAAACCCGTCGCCTGCAATTGGCGATTGACACCGTGATCAACAGCCCGGATGCACGCGCCGAAGGCTTTGGGCAGATCAAAGGCGCGCGCCTGTCGCTGATGGCGTCGCAAGTGTCTGATGCGTTTGCCACTAAGTCACGCGTGAACCCGGATGCGGTGTGGAATGGCTCTTTCTTGCCGACAGTGGCTGAGCTGAACATCCTGCCGAAGAAATAAGCGCAGTTCAGTTACTATTAATTTCATAGCTACTTTCGCCCGATTTTATTGGGCTAGAGTACTATTTCATTGCTAAAAGCGCCTCAAAAATGACCCCCACCGACGCTAAAAACGATTTTGTAGATTTTTCCAACGTGTGGCTGGCCTATAACGAAGAGTTTTTAGCCAAAAAGCAGTTTGCCGTTGAGGCGATTGATTTGAAAGTCAAGCAAGGTGAGTTCATCGCTATCGTTGGGCCGTCGGGCTGCGGTAAATCGACCTTCATGAAGCTGGCCACGGGTTTGAAAATGCCGTCGATTGGCAAAATTCTGATTGATGGCCAGCCCGTGACTGGGCCACTCAAAATTTCAGGCATGGCATTTCAGTCACCCTCGCTGTTGCCATGGCGCACCACGCTAGACAACGTGTTGCTGCCGCTGGAGATTGTTGAGCCCTTTCGCAGCAACTTCAAAGCCAAACGCAAAGAGTATGAAGAGCGTGCGCTCAAGCTGCTAGACAGCGTGGGCCTGGCGGGCTATGGCGACAAATTTCCGTGGCAACTGTCAGGCGGCATGCAGCAACGCGCCAGTATTTGTCGGGCGCTGATTCATGAACCCAAAATGCTGTTGCTGGACGAGCCCTTTGGTGCGCTGGATGCCTTCACCCGTGAAGAGCTCTGGTGCATTTTGCGTGACCTGTGGATGGTGCAAAAATTCAATGTGATTCTGGTCACGCACGACTTGCGTGAGTCGGTGTTTTTAGCTGATACGGTGTACGTGATGAGCAAAAGCCCAGGCCGATTTGTGGTTAAAAAAGAAATTGACTTGCCACGCCCGCGCGACCTGGAAGTGACCTACACGAAAGAATTCATAGACATCGTGCATGAGCTGCGCGGGCACATCGGATCAATTCGCAAGACTGGGGCCCTATCTGGCGCAGTCACCAGTACTGTAGTGGCTTCATCATGACCAATAAACAACTTCAGTTCTGGGCTCCGTGGGTGCTGCTTGTCATCATCATTGCCGTGTGGCAATTGATTTGCACCGTGTTCAAGGTGTCAGAGTTCATCTTCCCCAGCCCGCTGCGCATCGCTACCCAAACCTGGGAATACAAGGAAGTTATTTTGGGCCACGCCTGGCGAACCTATTGGGTGACGATGGCTGGGTTTGGTATTGCGATTGTGGTCGGTGTGCTACTGGGCTTTGTGGTGGGCTCGTCCCGCCTGGCCTATGCGGCGGTCTACCCGCTAATGACAGCTTTTAACGCGCTGCCCAAAGCCGCGTTTGTGCCGATTCTGGTGGTGTGGTTCGGTATTGGTATTGGCCCGGCAATTCTCACGGCGTTTTTGATCTCTTTCTTCCCCATCATGGTCAATATTGCCACCGGGCTGGCAACGCTGGAGCCCGAGCTGGAAGACGTGCTGCGCGTGCTCGGTGCCAAGCGCTGGGACGTGCTGGTCAAGGTCGGCTTGCCGCGTTCCATGCCGTACTTTTACGGCTCGCTCAAAGTAGCCATCACGCTGGCCTTTGTTGGCACTACCGTCAGCGAAATGACTGCCGCCAACGAAGGAATCGGCTACCTGCTGATCTCCGCCGGCTCGGCCATGCAAATGGGCCTGGCTTTCAGCGGCCTGGTAGTGGTCGGCGCAATGGCGATGGTGATGTACGAGCTGTTCAGCTACATTGAAAAGCACACCACCCAGTGGGCGCACCGCAGCTCGAACAACGAGTAACAGCTCAGGCATCAAAAAACCCGCTCCACAGCGGGTTTTTGTTGTGCAGGCTGGTGTCCTACAGCCGCTAGAGCACATGAGACGGTTTAGGCGGAATATTGGCCTGCAAGCTCACGAGACTACTTCCGGTAATCTTGTTTGATGAGTCCATTTGGGCTTGCACAGGAACCATCAATGAAAAATTTTTCCCCACCATCTGTACTGACAAGCTACAAGAAGAGCTTTTTTGCTTTTTCTTTTACCGCCTTGCTTGCTGTTACTGCTACAGCTCAAATTGCATCAGGCACGACTGGCATTGATGCTACCGGCAATGCCGCAAGTGAAATGGCGGCTTGCAACAATGGCACCACCCAACAAAGCCGCGAGACCTGCTTGACAGAAGTGCGTAACGCCAGTGCGGCAAAGCGTGCTGGCAAGGTTGACAACGCTGGCGACCAGTTCAAAAGCAACGCTTTGATGCGCTGCAATGCGCTGCAAGGTGAAGACAAAACTGCTTGCGAAGTCCGGGTCTCAGGCTATGGAAACCCACAAGGCAGTGTGGCAGGCGGCGGCGTGATCACTGAGGTTGAGACTGTGGTTTTGCCGACAGCTCCTCAAGTCATTAACATCCAGCCGCAGACCAGTTCGGACACCATTATCTTGATTCCATCCAAGTAATTGTTAATTGACCATTGAAAAGAAAGCACGCCATGAACACCATTATTTATATCGTCGGTCTGGTTGTCGTGATCGGTTTGGTTTTGTCGTTTTTCGGCATGCGCTAAGCGCTACTTAAGGCCCATACAGCTGGCTAGGTAAGTCGTTGTCTGGCAATGCAAAAAATTGCTAGCGCGACCATTTGTATCCCTTGCTTCTTATAGCTTTGCAGCTGCTGCAAATCTGGCTAGTCCGATGGTTAGTTGGCACCATACAGAGATACGGCCTGTCGCCCAAAAACGGGCTCGTTTTTCACCCAATACAGCCTATCGGCTTTGTCAAAAAATTGTGCATCAAAAAATTGTTCGAACACAAGCGCTGCGGGTATGTTTGCGGCCTCGTGCTCATCAATCATTTTTTGTGCCTAGTTTTTCTGGGTAAAACCGTCAAACGGCATGCTGACGCTAGCTGACTTGAGTTCAGGCGTAATCTTCACACCCAAGCGGGCAAACATTGCAATGCTTTCAGTGTGGGGCATTAACGTGCCGCTGCTGTCGCCGCTGTACAGGTCGGTGCGCCAGCAGGCAGTACCGGCCAGGCATTTACAACAGTATTGGCTTTTGGGTTGGCAGCAGCGCGTACTAGCGCCCGCATGAACATTACTGAGGCGGCGCAGCCAACCGGCCTTGTACCCTCTAAACTGGGGCAACATGCTTGCTGCTGACGCCCATCCCACCACCCCCATGAGCCGCATTTGAAATACGCCGTATCTGTTCGCGCGCTGTGCAACTTTACGGCCAAACATGGCGACCTGGACATGCGCTTTACGCCTGCGCCTTCGGCACAAGAAGGCATGGCCGGACACGCGTTGGTGGCCTCACGGCGTCATGCTGAATATCAATCCGAGGTCGGGCTGGAGGGTGACTACAAAGCCCTGACAGTACGAGGCCGGGCTGATGGGTATGACCCAGCTAACAACCAGCTGGAAGAGGTTAAAACCTTCCGTGGCGACCTGCACAACATGGCCGAAAACAAGCGTGCATTGCATTGGGCGCAGGTCAAAATTTACGGCTGGCTGTTGTGTCAGGCCAGAGGTTTGAACGACATCAGTCTGGCGCTGGTGTATTTTGATATTGCCAGTGCACAGGAAACGCTGCTGGTTGAAAACTTCAGTGCCGCCGCTTTAAAAGAATATTTTGAAACGCAGTGCGAGATATTTTTAGCCTGGGCCATTTGCGAGCTGGCACACCGCACAGCCCGTGATGCAGCCTTGACCGAGCTCGCATTCCCACACGCCACCTTCAGGCCTGGCCAACGCAAACTTGCCGAAGCGGTTTATAAAACCGCCAGCAACGGCAAATGCCTGATGGCCCAGGCAACAACAGGCATCGGCAAGACGGTAGCGACGCTGTTTCCGCTGCTCAAAGCGATGCCCAAGCAGCGGCTCGACAAACTGTTTTTTTTGGCTGCCAAAACGCCTGGCCGCAAGCTGGCGCTTGATACGCTGGCGTTGATTAACAACAGCACCAGCCAGCTGCCGCTGCGGGTGCTGGAACTGGTGGCCAGGGACAAGTCTTGCGAATACCCAGACAAAGCCTGCCACGGCGACTCATGCTCACTGGCTCAGGGCTTTTATGACCGCTTGCCGCAGGCCCGTCATGTCGCGGTGCAAAAAGCAACTGAAGGCGCGCTGGACAAAACCGGCCTGCGAGACGTTGCTTTGGCGCACCGCGTTTGCCCCTACTACCTGGCGCAAGAGATGACCACTTGGGCAGACGTGGTGGTGGGCGATTACAACTACTACTTTGACACCAGCGCCATGCTGCACACACTGACAGTCAACCACCAATGGCGTGTCAGCGTGCTGGTGGACGAAGCCCACAACATGATCGAGCGGGCGCGCAGCATGTATTCGGCGGCGCTGGACCAAAGGCAATTACAAACGGTTCATGCCGCAGCGCCCAAAGCAGTGCGCAGCGTACTCGACAGGCTGAACCGGGCGTTTGACGATACACATAAAACGCAGGTCGAGGGCTACCAGGTGGTTGACGACATACCCGTTGATTTTTTAAAAATCTTGCAGCAAGCCATTACTGTCATCACTGACTTCCTGGTTGCCAACCCCACGCGGATGGATGCTGACTTGCAGACGTTTTACTTTGAGGCGCTGCACTTTGCGCGCATGGCCGACAGCTTTGGCGGCTACGCCATGTTTGACATCACCCTGCAGGATGACGACACCAACGCAAATGCGCTATTAGCTGGCGCTAACGGCTGCGCCACTTTGAACATACGCAACATTGTTCCTGCGCCTTTTTTAAACCCACGCTTTACAGCGGCACATTCCGTGGCATTATTTTCAGCAACACTGAGCCCGCCCGAGTTTTACAAGGAAACACTGGGTTTGCCGCCATCAACAGCGTGGATTGATGTCGCGTCACCGTTTTCTAGCGAGCAACTTTATGTAGGTGTAGTGCGCAATGTGTCCACGCGCTACAAAGACCGAGCCCAGTCACTGCCGCTGATTGCGCAGCTGATGGCAGAGCAGTATGAAAAGTTGCCGGGCAATTACCTGGCATTTACCAGCAGCTACGACTACCTTCAAAAGCTGGCGCAGCATTTTTCACAGCGTTACCCGCACATCCCCACCTGGTTGCAAACCCGTCAACTGGACGAGGCCGGGCGAGCCCATTTTTTAAATCGGTTTACCAATCAGTCCAAAGGCATTGGCTTTGCCGTGTTGGGCGGTGCGTTTGCCGAAGGCATCGACTTGCCCGGCGCACGGTTGATAGGCGCTTTTATAGCCACGCTGGGCCTTCCGCAAGTCAATGCCGTGAATGAAGAAATCAAAACTCGCATGGCTGCCTATTTTGAATCGCAGGACGACACAGCAAGTAAAGCCTATGACTACACCTATCTGTACCCCGGCTTGCAAAAGGTAGTGCAAGCAGCGGGACGCGTGATTCGCACGCAAGAAGATACGGGGGTGATCTACCTGATGGATGACCGATTTACCCGGCCTGAGGTGAAGCAATTGCTGCCTGCGTGGTGGCGGGTAGACGAGGTGGAGAAGTGAATCGGCACAAACTTAAAATTTGAAACAACGCGAGGGGATTCAGCCCATGCATCAATGCAAGTCTTTACGGGCAGTCGCCAGCATGCAATAGTCAAGCAACTCGTCAAGCTCATTAGACTTGTCAAACACAGCGTCTGAACCCAGCTCGGCACAACGTTGACGAATGTCGTTGGTGGCGTAATTTGTCAACACCACAACTTTTTGATTCACATTTCGTTTTTGACAACCTTTTAGGACGCCAAGTCCGCTGCCTTCTTTAAGGAACAAATCAACAATTGCCAACTGCCAGTCGCCGTTGTTGCTCGACAACCAAGCACTGGCTTCATGTTCAGTTTCAGCAAAACCCACCACTTTCACGGGTGCAATTTCTTCCAGAGTAGAGATCAGGTTGTCGCGAATCGTTTCGCTGTCTTCTACAAGATAGGTGATGAGCGCCATTTTTTTTGAGGTTTCTGGTGTGCGAGAACAATGCATGACTAAAAGTAACATAACTTTATCCTGATGGACGAAGTTTTGAGCAGCGAGATTTGTAGGAAAATGCGCCGTCATCAATCAAACCCCTAAGGATTCCTATGCGCACCACGCTGATTGCCACCTTCATGACTTTTTTCGCCACGGTCAGCCTGGCGCAAACCGATGCGGTGCTGACCGCAGCGGCCAAAGAAGCTGGCGCGCAGGTCACAAAAAGTGGGTTGGTCTACCGGTCATTAAAAGAGGGGGCTGGCAAAAGCCCGGCGTCATCTGACCGCGTCAAAGTGCATTACAAAGGCAGCTTTCCAGACGGCAAGGAATTTGACAGCTCCTACAAGCGCGGCGAGCCAACCGAGTTCCCTTTAAACGGCGTCATACCTTGCTGGACTGAAGGCGTGCAACTGATGAAAACCGGCGGCAAAGCCAAACTGACTTGCCCTTCCACCATCGCCTATGGCCAGCGCGGCGCTGGCGGCGTGATACCGCCCAATGCCACGCTGGTGTTTGAGGTGGAGCTGCTGGCAATTAACGGCAAGTAAATGATTCGGCTGGGACTTCGGCTGGTCGCGCGCAGACGGGGGCGCGAACAAGTTCGCACTCACCCTTGCAAACTACTCACAGGCTCAACAGCCGCAGCTCGGTATGCTGGATACGCACCTGAAACGATGCCGCATCCAACGGCCAGCAAACTGGCCTTCAAAACCACTGATGCGGAAAGCACCGCATCAAAACCACCCAGACTAAGTGCTATGTCGGCTACAACCCAGCCCAGTAGAAAACCTACAGCCGCACCCACCAGGCAAATCAGCACGCCTTCACATAAAAATTGCGCCACGATGTCCATACGCTTGGCTCCAATAGCCATACGCAAGCCAATCTCGGCGCGCCGTTCAGACACCGTCACCAGCATCATGTTGGCAATGCCAAGCGTACCCACCAGCAAAGAAACACCGCCCAACACGGCTAAAAACCGTGCATACAACGACGCTTGCTCTTGCCGCAGCTTGATGAACTCCCAAGCCCCTTCAGTCTGAACGGTATTGCCTGGCAACAATTGTTGCGCCCTAACGGTCAGGTCTGCAGCAAAAGCCTGTGCGGCAGTGCCTGTGCGCAGCTTTACCAGCAATGATTTCATGGGGCTGGAGGTATTAGCATCAGGTGCATGACTGGCCAGCAGGGCAGAAGAATTGATTTGCAAAGCCTGTACAAAGTCGCTGCCGGGGTGAGGCCGCAGCACGCCCACGATGCGATGCGTACGCCCGCAAACCTGAATTTGCGAGCCCATGCCTACGCCAGGCCTTTGGGTTTGCAGTGTCTCAAAAGCCGAAGCGCCCAGCAGCATATTGGGTTGGCTCAAATCACCGGGGTGCAAAAAGCGGCCTGATGCCAGCTTGAGAGAAAGCAGCGGCTGCACAGCCAGTGGCACTTGTATTTGCTGCAAATCTTGTACATCGTCAGCAGATGAAGCGCAGGAACTACCCCCCTGATTGACCCAGGCAATGCCTTGAACCTCCGGCATATTGTTGATAAGTTTGCCCAGTGTTTCCGTATCTACCGCAGCAGCATTGACGTTGACCATAGGCGCGGGGCGGCGCGGCATGGGTCTTTCGCCCCTCATGGCATCCAGCCGCTCTTCTTGCGCAGCCGAGTTGACGTTTAAGGTCACAATGTCGCCGCCCAAACTGTCTAGGGATGACTGGATACGCGCCTGCACACTGTGGCCGATGATGAGCATGGAATCAATGGCACCAAAGCCAATGGCCGCCCCCAGCACCACCAGCCACATGCGCCGCCGTGCGCTCCAAATGCTTTGCACGGCAAATAGCAGCGCGACGCTAACGCGCTGCCGATACTGGCGCGCGTTGGCAATATTGGTTTGGTCAGGCCGACTTAGGGAAACCCTGCAAAACCCTGATCAAATTGTGAGCAAAGCGTAAGCCGCCTTTGACAAAATAGGCTTTATGAAACAAAGCACCCTGGATTTAAATCTTGTCGTCAAACAGACCTGCAAGCAAACGTTTTTGTCCGAGATGGATCGGGTTATTCCCTGGGCCGCACTGGTCGAGCTGATCGCACCGTACTACCCCGAGGGCAAAAACGGCAGACACCCGTTTGCCTTGGAGTCCATGCTGCGCACCCACTTCATGCAGCAATGGTTTGGCCTGTCAGACCCGGCTATGGAAGAAGCATTCTTCGATGTTCCCCAGTACCGCGAGTTCGCTCAGCTCCAAGAGCTGGCCCGTCTGCCAGACGGGTCCACCATCTTGCGCTTTCGCCACAGACTTGAAGAGCACAAGCTGGCCGAGAAGATTCTGGTCACAGTCAACGAGCTGCTGGCTGCCAAAGGCCTGCTGCTCAAAGTCGGTACAGCCATCGATGCGACTTTGATCGCTGCCCCGATATCGACCAAGAACAAAGCTCGCGCCCGAGACCCCGAGATGCATTCCAGCAAAAAAGGCAACCAGTGGTCGTTCGGGATGAAAGCACACATCGGTGTGGACGCTGATTCAGGCCTGGTGCATACCGTCAAAGCGACAAAAACAGAAAAAAAATCGAGCCAAAGGCACTGCATGCCGCATCATGAAAAATACGGGCTTGCTACTTGGTTTGTTTTTGAGTTTTTCAGACCTTCCCTAGGAAACCATCATGGCCAGACCTGCAAGCGATATTGAGCAAATCGAAGCGGCACTGCTGAGCATGAAGCTGGCAACCAGTGCCGATGAGCTTCGCATAGCGCAGGCCGTTGCAGCTGGGGTTGACGCTGCACGAGACGGCGCAGGCCGTTGGGCGGTCCGTTGGTGCCACATGCCGAATGCGTACCTCGTACTGTGCCGTAGCAACGGGCACACGCCAGAGCGCCCAGCCCAAGACGGCCCTGCGCAATCGGGCCAAATCGACATTGGAGCAAGAGGCGGCAGCGCTGGACAAAGTCATGCACGATGCCAGTCAGGGTGGTGTGGTCATCATCCCGCGCCTGCAACCGTTGATTGAGCAGGCGCTGGGCAAACAATGGCCTTGTCGGGCGTGTACCGTATGCTGCACCGGCACCACTGGCGCAAACTGGCACCAGATACACAGCACCCCAAAGGAGACCCTGAAGTACGCCATGCGTGGAAAAAAAACTGCCCGAATTGATCCAGCAGACGCTGGCCAGCTTTCCCGTCAAGCAGCCACTGCGCTTAATGTTTGAAGACGAGGCACGCTTTGGCCGCATCAGCGATTGCTGCTACTGCTGGTGCAAAAAGCCATTGCGCCCAGTGGTCAAGGCGATGCTCAGTCATCAATATGTTTACGCCTACGGAGCTGTCAGCCCTCAGGATGGCAAGCTGGACTGCTTGGTGCTGCCAGAGGTTAATGGCCAATGGATGCAAGCCTTCCTGACAGAGGTGGCAAGTCTCTACCCGCAAGATAGCATCGTGATGGTGGTCGATGGTGCGGGGTGGCACAAAAGCAAAAACCTTTGAAATGCCTGTCCATTTGAAACGGGTGTTTCTTCCGCCGTACTCACCAGAGCTAAATCCTCAAGAACACATTTGGGATGAGCCGCGCGAGAAGTACTTTCACAACAACACGTTTGACTCTCTGGACTTGCTTGAGGATCACCTGGTGGAAGCCCTACAAACCATGGAAACTCAACATGCAACCATCAAAAGCATTGTCGCTTGGGACTGGGTTAGTGATGCTGTTTCTAATGAAAATTAGAATAACAGGCCTTGACTACACACTTCAAACGGTTACTCGGTCTGTTCGCCTGACATAAACAGCAATGAAAATCACATAAATTTCGATAGCGCGGCAACTGCTGCGATGGTTGCAAAAGTCGCTGTAATAGTCCAGCGCTGACTGTCATTGATGGCTTTTAACAGCCTGCTTTCCATTTCTGCTAGGTCGCCTTTAGTGGCAAGCTGTGCGGCATGCAGAGCATAGTGCTCATTAATTTCCTTCTTGATAGACGCTGCAGCCGCCCTCGCCTTGTCGGTTGGTACGTTTGCAGCAGTTAATGCTTCAAATATTTCAAGTTCCATGTTTCAATTTTAACCTTATCAATATTTTGCTGTCGGGTACCCTTTCTTAGCTTGCCACTGCAGTTGTTATATCGCTCGTCAAACAACTCGTTTGCAGGCGACGTCAACCCACCATGGCTGAACCACTGTGGTACGCGGCAACAGCATTGCAAACTTGATGTGCTGCGGCCTATGCTGGCTTGCGTCTCGTCAACCCTCGACACGTGTATGTCATCGCCGTTATGGCTGGCACACAGCATGGCAATGTGTTCCGGCTTGAAACCAAAATGCGCCGCCCCGCCGCCCTGCATGAATGGCAGCGCCTGGAATGGCTTCAGGGTAGACCGGGTAAAGCACAGGGCATACACAGCGCCAACATGCGCATGCACCTTACCGTCATGGTCAACGACTGCAATCGCACCCGCATGAATTATTTCAGCCAATGGGCGCGAGTGTGTTCTACAAGAGGCTTAAATGTCGTAGCGATTAATCAATGCTGTTGCAGGCGCGCTTGGCGCTTGCGTTTGCTTTTGTTCATCGGTTCTGGCCCCGGCGGCGCATCGCGTAGCGCTTGCGCGGCTCTTTTGGCGATTAACATTTGCTCGGCATTTTTCTTTTTCTTGCGAAAGTGCAGGATGGTTCTGCCCAGCGCAAAACTGATTGATGCGCTGACTGCCAGAAGAATGATGTGTGAGGTTTCCATAATTTAGCGACTATTGATCCGGCCTTATGAACTATGAACCGTTCGCCCTGACCTTGTCGAAGGGTTCTCCTTGTGCGATCCCGGCTTCGACAGGCTCAGCCCGAACGGAAAATATACACTTCACCGGGCCACATCAATAAACACTATAAGTTAGGCCAGAAACAGCTGTTGCAAATCGTTCAGAAAATCATAGCCACGAACTGTTGGTTTGACGGCTACAAAATCGCGTTGTATTAGCCCTTTACGTTCTGCCTCGTCCAGCCCTTTGGCTATTGCAGTGAAAGGCAGACCCGTTTTTTCAACAAAGTCGTGCAATTTGAAGCCCTCTTTCAAGCGAAGCGCGTTGAGCATGAATTCAAACGGCAAGTCGGCCCGGCTGACCTCAGTGTTTGTTGTGACAGCGTCGCCCGCCAACGACTTTTCGATATATAAATTTGGCTCACGAATCCGTACTTGACGTATCACGCGATGCGCAAAACTCAGTTTGCTGTGCGCGCCCGCACCTATCCCCAAATAGTCGCCAAACTGCCAATAGTTGGTATTGTGAAAGCACCGGTGGCCAGGCTTTGCAAAGGCTGAGACTTCATACCTCGCCAGACCTTTGGCCTCAGTCATCTCGGTAATCTTATCGAGCATCTCATAAGCCAAATCTTCTTCAGGAATCACAGGCGGGAACTTGGCAAAGTAGGTATTAGGCTCAATGGTAAGGTGATAGATCGATATGTGCGGCGGTTGCAGCGCAAGCGCAGTGTCAATATCCTGCTCCAGGTTTTGTAGCGTTTGTCCGGGCAGTGCATACATGATGTCCAGATTGAAGGTGTCGAAGGCTTGCGCAGCCTCTTCAACAGCGGCAATGGCCTGGGTGCGGTTGTGGACACGGCCCAGCACTTTGAGGTGCTGGTCGTTAAAGCTTTGCACACCGATGGACAGGCGATTCACGCCTGCGCTTTTAAAAGCCTTAAAGCGGTCTTTTTCAAACGTGCCGGGGTTGGCCTCCAGCGTAATTTCGCAGTCAGCATCGAGTTTGAGCCGCGCCCTGATGTCACCGAGCAGCCTGTCGATGGCCTGCGGCGAAAACAGGCTGGGCGTGCCGCCGCCGATAAAAATGCTGTGAATGGGGCGACCCCAGATCAACGGCAGGGACGATTCGAGGTCTGCGATGAGCGCGTCGATGTAGCGCTGCTCAGGCATGTTGGCACTTGCTTCATGCGAATTAAAGTCACAGTACGGACATTTTTTAATGCACCAAGGCAAATGCACGTAAAGCGACAGTGGCGGCAGGCTTTTAAGCTGCAGCGTACCGGGCCGCATGTAGTGTTGAATGTCTTGCTGGGGCATGGCTCAGGCTTGCAGCCAGCGGTCCTGGATCATTGCACTCAACAGGCGCGCCGCTTTGCCGCGGTGGCTGTTGGCATTTTTTACTTCAACAGGCAGTTGCGCGAAAGTCTGGCCAAACTCAGGGATGAACATCACCGGGTCAAAGCCAAATCCATTGCTGCCTAACGGCGCGCGGGTAATTTCACCCACCACACGGCCCACTGCAATCAAAGGCTCTGGGTCATCGGCTGACCTTACTGCCACCAACGTACTGACCAGAGCAGCGCGGCGGTTGTCAACGGTGGTCATCTGCTCCAAAAGCGCTTTGACGTTGTTGTCATCGCCTTTGGCATAACCAAACTGCGTGGCATAAAACGCGGTGTCAACGCCGGGCAGGCCGCCAAAGGCATCAATGCACAAACCAGCGTCGTCGGCCACGGCTGGCAAGCCGCTGGCGCGCGCTGCATGGCGGGCTTTAGCCAATGCGTTTTCAACAAAGGTGCGAAATGGCTCCTCTGCTTCGCCAATGCCCAACTCGGACTGGCGCAGCAGTTGCACACCCAACGGCCTGAACATCATCTGTAGCTCGTCGAGTTTGCCCAAATTATTGGATGCGAGCACAATTTTCATGGTCAAATCTGCCTATAACGCAATATATACGGGCGTAAGCAGCTATTATTTTAATAGCGAAGTGCGCTGCAAGGCAACCAGCTGCAGAATGCCTTTTTCAGCCAATGCGAGCAGCGCATCCATCTCAACACGCGTAAAAGCAGCACCCTCAGCGGTACCCTGCACTTCAACAAAATTGCCAGCCCCGGTCATCACGACGTTCATGTCGGTGTCGCAGGTTGAGTCCTCGGTGTATTCCAGATCTAGCAAAGGCGTGCCCTGCACGATACCGACTGAAATGGCGGCCACGTGGTCGATGATCGGCGATTCTTTCAGCTTGCCATCTGTCATCAGTTTATTGACCGCATCTTGCGCTGCCACAAAGGCACCTGTAATAGCTGCCGTGCGCGTACCGCCATCAGCCTGAATCACGTCGCAGTCCAGGTAAATGGTGCGCTCACCGAGCTTTTTCAGATCAAACACGCTTCGCAGAGACCGGCCAATCAGGCGCTGAATCTCCTGTGTGCGGCCACTTTGTTTGCCGCGTGCGGCTTCGCGGTCACTGCGCGTGTGGGTAGCGCGTGGCAGCATGCCGTATTCGGCGGTAACCCAACCTTCGCCACTGCCTTTTTTGTGGCCGGGTACTTTTTCTTCAACTGATGCGGTGCACAAGACTTTGGTCCCGCCAAACTCAATCAGTACAGAGCCTTCGGCGTACGCGGTGTAATTGCGGGTGATATGCACCGGCCGCAATGCATTTGCGGCGCGATCGTCGCTTCGTTTGTACGAACTCATAGCAATACTCTTAAAAAAAGGGAATGAAAACGGTGCGCCGCCAGCAACAACTCCAGCAGCAGTTATCCTTTGCGGGCAGCTGATCGGCGTATCGCTTCGTTTATCTCGGCAATCGAGCGTTCTATGGTCGCCTCATCCAGGTCGTCCACAAACGGCTCAAGCCCAACCGCCTGGATAGTCGATGCAAAAACACCGTCAGAAATAGTGTCAGTTGATATGCCGCGTGTGGATTCAAAAGCGTCGGGTGTTTCCCATTCCATCGCCAGGACTGTGACGTTGTCGCTGTGCTCACCACCGGCACGCAGCGCACGTTCAACCAGGTCAGGGACGGCATCAGACACACCTTTGGCAGCCAGGTGGCTAACAATTTCATCATCGCTCAAACTACCCCATAGGCCGTCTGAGCAAAGTAGTAATTTGTCACCCTGCTGCAAGATAACTGGCCCAGTAATATCAAAAACCGGCTTAGTGGGTGAACCGAGGCAAGTAAAAAGAATATTGCGATTGATGTGCTCGACTCTGGTGGTTACTGCATATTGCTGCTCAAGGTACGAATGGTCGCGTGTTCGAGTCAGCAGTTCGCCATCACGCACCACATAAAGACGCGAATCCCCGCAATGAGCCCAGGTGGCGCCTGCGCCTTGAAGTATGCAGGCCACCAAAGTGGTGCGCGGCGTGTCAAGCATGCCTTTTTCACTGGCGTAACGCACAATCTGGTGGTGCGCAGCCATGACGGCGCTGGACAAAAATTCGGTGGTGTCCTTGACGGCGGGCCGCGCTTCTTTTTGGTAAAGCGCAGATATGGTCTGCAGTGCCAGCTGAGCAGCTATCTCACCCTCGGGGTGGCCCCCCATGCCATCGGCCAAAACAAACAGACCGGACTCACGGGTGTAGCAGTAACCCATGCGGTCTTCGTTGGTTTCGCGTCCGCCTCGGCGACTGACCTGAAATACAGAAAATTTCATTTGAAACGTGTCACGGCTTCCACCGCTTTTTTGGCTGATTTTTTGGTGTCTGACACCATGTTGTCAAACTGCAGTCGAACTTTTTCGCTCACTGTTAGTTTGGTGTAGCGGCGTTCCCCTTCACGGCTCAGCTCCCTTTGCAAAGCAAAAACAGACTGCGGGCGCGACAAGGGGTCCAATGCCATGCACCACTCTACAACCTCAATCAGATTGTCCGAGTACACACCGCGCAAACGGGACAGTGCAAGCGACAAACGGTCTTTTTCGAGCCGCTGCGGCGCGTCATTGGGCGGATAGCCTTGCATGGTGGCGTAAATACAGGCACCAATAGCGTAAATATCTGTCCACGGCCCCATCGATGAATCGCGGCGGTACATCTCAGGTGCCGCAAAACCCGGGGTGTACATGGGCCGAATAAAGTTGCCTTCTTTTGACAGAACCTCACGCGCCGCACCAAAGTCAATCAGCACGGCACGGTTGTCATCCGTGACAAAAATATTGGCTGGTTTGATGTCCAGGTGCAGCATTTTGTGCTGATGCACGATGCGCAGGCCGCGCAAAATTTCATCGAACAATGAGCGAATGGTGGACTCGCGAAATACTTTTTGCTTTTTGAGTTCCCTTGCGGTGATGATGAAATCCTGCAGCGTGCCGCCTTCCAGGTAGTTCATCACCATGTATACGGTTTCGTTCTCGCGAAAAAAATTTAACACACTGACCACTGAGCCGTGCGAGATTTGGGCGAGTGACCGGCCTTCTTCAAAAAAGCTTTTTAAACCAAGGCGGTAAAGCGACAGCTTTTCAGGCTGTACTTGAGGCAGCAATTCGCCGGGCTGGCGACCAGCGAGCGAGGACGGCAGATACTCTTTAATGGCAACTTGCTGGCCTTCATTGTCAACAGCCAAGTAAACTACGCCAAAGCCTCCTGCCGAGAGCTTGCGCACGACACGATAGCCACCAATAACAGTGTCGGGCGGTAAAGGAGCGGGCTTGACCTTTGACATAATTTGAAAATGTGCAGAGGTGGAATCACCCAATCCTGCCGTTGAAATCCAGTTTTTGCGGAAAATTTAACTAAAAGCCGATTATCAAATGTCAGTTTACAGCATGACGGGCTATGCAGCCGTCCAGTCAAACACCAGTTTCACAGCTACAGACAATGAGTCTGGCCAGGCCGCCCATGCGCGGCTGGGTGTTGAAATTCGTTCGGTCAACAGTCGATTTTTGGACTTGGTTTTTCGTTTGCCAGATGAATTACGCCAGGCCGAACCCGTGCTGCGCGAGCTGCTGACAGCCAAGCTTAAACGCGGCAAGATTGAACTGAGAGCAGCGCTGGACATCAACGCCACCAGCAGTCTTAAAGCGCCTTCATCAGCCACGCTGCACCGCTTGGGGTCACTGGAGGACACCATCAAGTCATGGTTGCCTCAAGCAGGCTCTTTGAGCGTGGCCGATGTCCTGCGTATCGCGACTAATGAAGACAAAAAACCGCATGACCATGCCGAAGAGCTTTTGACGCTGGCTAAAAATGCACTCAAGGAATTGCTTTTAGCCCGCAAGCGCGAGGGCGACCGCCTCAAAGACATGCTGCTGGGCCGTACGGCTCAATTGCGTTCGTTGTCTGCGCAAGCCGTGCCATTGGTGCCGCAATTGGTGGAACTGCAAAAGACTCGTTTTCTGGAGCGATTTAAAGAAGCCATGGCCCTAGCCGATGGTGCGCCCATGCCAGAAGCCGCCCGCGACAGAGCCCAGGCAGAAGCCACAGCGTTTGCCATGCGCATCGACGTGGCTGAAGAAATCACCCGCCTGGCATCACATCTTGACGAAATTGATCGCCTGCTGGCGGGCGGCGGTGAGCTGGGCAAGCGGCTTGATTTTTTGATTCAGGAACTGCACCGGGAAGCCAACACACTGGGTTCAAAATCTGCGTCGCTCGAATTGACACGGATTTCAGTCGACATGAAAGTGCTGATAGAACAAATCCGCGAGCAAGTACAAAACATCGAATAACGCAGCGAAGAAAAATATGGATTACCCCGGTAACTTGTTTGTTGTAGCGGCACCCAGCGGCGCCGGCAAGTCCAGCCTCGTCAAAGCGCTGATGGAGCTGGATGCGCGCATTCAGCCGGCGGTTTCACACACCACGCGTGCTCCCCGTGGCCAGGAAAAGCATGGGCGTGAATACTTTTTCATCTCGCCAGAAGAGTTTGACGGCATGGTGCTGCGCGACTCGTTTTTAGAGTGGGCGCACGTACATGGTCAGCGCTACGGCACCTCACGTCAGGCCATTGAAGAGCGTGTAGCCCATGGCGCTGATGTCATACTCGAAATTGATTTTCAGGGTGCGATCAATATCAAACGTATTTTTACCAATGCGGTGCTCATTTTTATCTTGCCTCCAAGTTGGGAGGAGCTGCGTTCACGCTTGCAGCGGCGCGGCGAAGACGCAGCTGACATTATTGAATTGCGGCTTAAAAATGCAGCACTCGAGATGGCGCAGGCCAGCGAATTTGACTTCGTTATAATTAATGAGTTGTTTGAGCGCGCAGTTTTCGACCTAAAAACCATCGTCCATGCCCAGCGTCTCAAGTTTTCTGCCCAGCGCATTGCCAGTGCAGAAACTTTTAAAGTGCTACACATCATCTGAAACATCAAGCCTACCGGAGATCACCATGGCCCGAATTACCGTTGAAGACTGTCTAGAAAAAATCCCAAACCGGTTTGAGCTGGTACTAGCCGCCACCTACCGCGCGCGCATGTTGAGCCAAGGCCACACCGCCAAAATTGACAGTAAAAACAAACCGGCTGTGACAGCGCTCCGTGAAATTGCCCAAGGCAAAGTGGGTCTGGAAATGTTGAAAAAAGTACCGGGTTAAGTTATTTATCGCCTATCAAAAAGCACCGCATGACGGTGCTTTTTGTTTTGTGGGACAGAATTTTTTAGGCTTTAAAAGCCACAACCTTTATGTCTTGCACACAGCCGTATACATTTGATACATGAGCGCTCTGCTTCCCCCAGCTAAATCCAGCCAACTGGCCAAACCGGTGCGGCAGGTCAACACCGCTGCCCCGCCCACACCTGCGGCGGCCAATGCAGCAGCGGCCAGCTTTGCGGTGCTGACGGCAAAGCTGGATTACATGACACAGGCCGAGGTTGATAGCGTCCGCAGTGCCTACAAGTTTGCAGATGTTGCCCACCTCGGGCAATTGCGCAACAGTGGTGAGCCTTACATTACTCACCCTATTGCGGTGGCCCAGCAGTGCGCGGAGTGGAAGCTTGATGCGCAAGCGCTGATGGCTGCCTTGCTGCATGATGCGATTGAAGACTGCGGCGTGACCAAGCCTGAGCTGATTGAACGCTTCGGTGCACCGGTGGCTGAACTGGTAGACGGGCTAACCAAGCTTGAAAAGCTGGAGTTCAATACCCGGGAAGAAAACCAGGCGGAATCGTTTCGCAAGATGCTATTGGCCATGGCGCGTGATGTGCGGGTGATTTTGATCAAGCTGGCCGACCGTACCCACAACATGCGAACACTTGGTGATGCGCCGCGTGAAAAATGGGCACGTATTTCGAGCGAAACCCTCGATATTTATGCGCCCATCGCCCACCGCCTGGGTCTGAACACGACCTACCGTGAATTGCAGGATTTGTCGTTTCATCACCTGCACCCGTGGCGTTACGCCACACTGAATAAAGCGCTGCAAAAGTCGCGTGGACGCAGACGCGACGTGATCAAGCGGGTGCAGGCTGAAGTAGAAACGGCTTTTGAGGCCGAGGGTATTGCCGTTGGCATTTCTGGCCGTGAAAAAACGCTGTATTCCATCTACCGCAAGATGGATGAAAAGCACTTGTCGTTTGCGCAGGTGACTGACATTTATGGTTTTCGCGTCATCGTGAGCAAATTGAATACCTGCTACACCGCCATGGGCGTGCTGCACCAGCACTACAAGCCGCTACCAGGCAAATTCAAGGACTACATCGCCATTCCTAAAATCAACGGCTACCAGTCCTTGCACACCACACTGGTCGGCCCTTTTGGAACCAATATTGAATTTCAGATGCGCACTGATGCCATGCATGTGGTGGCTGAATCGGGAGTGGCCGCACACTGGCTGTACAAGGCGGCTGACCCTCAAAGCGATGCGTCCCAACGGCTGGGCACGCAGTGGCTTCAGTCGCTGCTGGACATTCAACACGAAACGCGTGACGCTGCAGAATTTTGGGACCACGTCAAAATCGATTTGTTCCCAGAAGCGGTGTACGTATTTACGCCCAAAAGCCAAATCATGGCGCTGCCGCGCAGCGCGACCATCGTGGACTTTGCCTACGCCATCCACAGTGACATTGGTCACCGCGCTGTAGCTGCAAAAGTTAATGGAGAACAAGTACCGTTGCGGTCTGAGCTGCACAACGGCGATGTGATTGAAATCATCACGTCGCTGGTTGCCAGCCCCAACCCCAGCTGGCTAGGTTTTGTAAGAACCGGCAAAGCCCGGTCCAAAATCCGCCACCATCTCAAAACGATGGCGCTGAGTGAATCCCAGGACCTGGGCGAAAAGATGCTGACGCAGTCTTTGCGGGCCGAAGGTATTGAGAAGTTGCCTGAAGACACTAAGTCTGATCGACTTTTTTGGGAAAAAATATTGCGCTTCAGCGGCAACCGCAACCGGGCTGATTTGCTGACTGATATCGGTTTGGGCAAGCGTATTGCCAGCATGGTGGCCAAACGCATAGTAGTGTTGTTGGCCGAAAGAGGTGAAAAACCCGACGCGCTGCTGATGAGCCGCGAGCGTTACACCGCGCACGAATCAGTCTCGCAAGGCTCGCTGCTGCTGGACGGCAGCGAGGGTGCATCAGTTCAGTTCGCGTTGTGCTGCAAACCCATCCCCGGTGATGGAATTTTGGGTTACCTGGGCCGCGGCGAGGGTCTGGTTATTCACACGGATGACTGCGCGGTCGCCAAACGTCTGCAACATCGCGACAGCGAACGATTCATTGCTGTTGACTGGTCAGACGAACCAACCCGGCTGTTTGAAACCGCTCTACTCATCACGGTAGCCAACGGCAAAGGCGTGCTGGCCAGAGTAGCCGCCGCCCTGGCCAGCGCTGAAGCTGACATTACCCACGTCAACATGGGGCAAGAAAGGGCGCAAGACGCCACTGAACTGCGCTTTGGCGTAGCGGTGCGTGACCGGGTGCATTTAGCCAGCGTTTTGCGCAGTCTTAAACGCACTCCGTCTGTGCTGCGTGTGCAGCGAGCCAAGCCTGGCAGTTAGGCGTCATTTGGCTTGGGGTAATCAACGCTGATGACGTTTAAAACCCGAACGCCATCCGGCATGCTCAGGCTGACGTCATCGCCCACACGTGCCTTAAGCAGCGCCCGCGCTACAGGCGACACCCAGCTCACCTGCCCAGCCAGCGTATCGGCCTCGTCTATTCCTAAAATCGTGATCCTGCGCATTGCCCCTGCCTCGTCTTCGTAGCTCACTGTGCTGCCAAAAAACACCTGGTCTTTACCGTAGTGTATTGACGGGTCGGTGATTTCAGCAATCTCCAGGCGCTGGGTCAAAAACCTGATGCGCCGGTCAATCTCGCGCAGGCGCTTTTTGCCGTAAATGTAGTCACCATTTTCAGATCTGTCGCCATTGCTGGCGGCCCAATACACCGCCTCCACCACCTTCGGTCGCTCCACGTCCATCAAACCAAGCAGCTCGTCGCGCACGCGCGCATAACCGCCAGGCGTGATGTAGTTCTTGCCGCCTACAGGTAGGGGCGGCAACACCGGGTCGTCATCATCAGAATCAGAATCGGTTTCTTTGGTAAACGCTTTGCTCATGGTGTGATGCAACTGACGTGATGGTCAGGAAAATACTTGATACCGTCATGATATGCCAAGTACTATAAATTTAATAGCTGCTTACCCACGTATTGATTGGGCTAAAGGCATATTTGATACTGTAAATACCTTTAGAATCACCTCTTTAGTGTCAAAACCAGCAAAAATCATGTCAATAACCCCCGTTCATGCAGCCAAACCAGCCAACACCGCCCTGACGCCGTTGACTGCGGCTGAACGCAGTTTTGGCTTTAGAGACCACGCTGCATTGTGGCTTAGCCTAGGTGTTGGTCTTCTGGTCATGCAGGCGGGCGCTTACCTTGTTCCCTCCGTTGGAACGCAGCAAGCGGCACTGGTGATTGTTTTAGGATCAATTTTGGGGGCAGGCATGCTGGCGTGGACAGCCAGGCTGGGCTGCGACACAGGTTTGTCCAGCTCGGGGCTGATGCATGCAACCTATGGCTCCAGTTTTGCCAAGCTGCCGGTACTGCTGAATATGGTGCAGCTGGTCGGATGGACCACCTTTGAGCTGGTTGTGATGCGTGACGGCACCGTTGCCATTGCGCGGCAATCGGGTGGTTTTGCGGCCAACTGGTGGCCCGTGTTGGCTACGCTTTTGTGGGGTGCGGTGCTGATCGCATTGATCTCAGGCTCCATGACGCGCCTGGTGCGCAAGTTCATTGGCCGCTTTGGCTTGCCGCTGGTGATTGCGTCACTGCTATGGCTGACGTGGCAGTTTTTGGGTAAAGCCAACGCACAAGGCTTGAGTGCGATCTGGAACAAACCCGCCACCGGCGTGATGAGCACCATGCAGGCACTGGACCTCGTCGTTGCCATGCCGATATCGTGGCTGCCGCTGGTGGCGGACTTCGCACGGCATGGCCTGAGTGGCCGAACCACGTTGCGCGGAACCTGGCTGGGCTATGCGGTAGCTAACATCTGGTGCTACAGCCTGGGCGTTTTGATCGCCATCACCACACCCAGCACCGACCTGGTTGCCGCACTGCTGCTGGCTCAGGGCGGGCTGATTGCTTTGGGCTTGATTTTGATTGATGAGGTAGACAACGCATACGGCGATGTTTACTCAGGCGCAGTGGCAGGCCACAGCCTGAAGCCATCATGGTCAGTGCGCCGTATCGGTATGGGCTTTGCGGCAGTGTGCACGGGTCTGGCGCTGGTGCTGCCGATGCACGCGCTGGAGCCGTTTTTATTGATGCTGAGTTCTGTTTTCATCCCGCTATACGGCGTGATACTGGCGAGGCTGGTCGGGAAAACCAATGTGGCCGCGCTGGTGACCGAGCGGCAAGTCAACTACACCGCCGTGTTGATCTGGTTCAGCGGCGTTGTGTTTTATCACGCCATGGCCAAGTTTGCGCCTGCGTGGGGAGCAGCTGTACCCACGCTCGTGTTGACATTTGTGCTGGCCAAGCTGATGAGCGATTCAGCCAAAAAAGCTTAATTCAGCAGCGGCCTGGACTGCATCATTAATGGCGCAAAACCATGGTTTAACGGCCCGCCGCCCTGCCCGGTTTTGACAGTTGCGCCCGCTGCCAGCGCGCCCCGCACAAAGTTGCGTGCCGCCTCGACTGCATCAATCAGCGACAAGCCCAACGCCAACTGTGCTGCAATTGCTGACGACAGCGTGCAGCCCGTGCCATGCGTGTTGGCAGTCGTGATACGCGGAGCACGCATCCAATGCGGTGCATGTCCTGCAACTTGCAGCAAATCACTGACCACATCACCCGCCAGATGCCCGCCTTTGAGCAATACGGCCCTGGCTCCCTTAGCCACCAGGTCTAGCGCAGCACATTGCATGTCATCTTCATGGGTCAGCGTGCGACCAACCAGCAGTGACGCCTCGTCCAGATTGGGTGTGACCAGCACGGCGCGTCCGAACAGCTCACGCACCAGCGCGGCAATGGCGGGGCTGTCAATCAATACCGCACCGCTGGTAGCAACCATCACAGGGTCGAGCACCACATGCGGCAAACTGTGGCGATCAATTGCATCAGCAACAGCCTGCACTATTTCACGTGAATGCAGCATGCCGATCTTGACGGCATCCACACCGATGTCTTCCACCACCGCGTCGATTTGGTCAGTCAGCATTTGGGGCGAAACGCCATGAATGGCGCGCACGCCACAGGTGTTCTGCGCCGTTAGAGCGGTGATGGCCGTCATGCCAAAGCAGCCGAGTGCCGCGAAAGTTTTTAAATCAGCCTGAATACCCGCGCCGCCGCCACTGTCTGAGCCAGCTATGCTCAACAGGCGCATATATTGGTGTGTAAAAAACGAAGTTGTCATCCCTTAATGTTATCTGCAGGGTCTGCACAGCTTTAGTCGCTATTAAGTTAATAGCTGATTGCGCCCGTGTTTATTGGGCTAGAGGCAGATTTGATGCATATTTTGCAGGTTTGACGGTTAAAATCGGGTGCAAAGCCATATTTTGAAGCCGCCCTACACTCTCGCCCTATGACCTCTGAACGCGCCAAAGCCAAAAGTCCCAAATCCCTGTCCGGCCTGCTGCCTTTTCTTCGTCCTTACAAGGGTCGCATTGCGCTGGCTGGGTTTTTTCTGGTGATGGCTGCCGTGGCAACACTGGTGTTTCCGCTGGCGCTGCGCAGTTTGATTGACGGCGGCCTGGTCACGGCTGACACCACCGATGCAGGAAAAGGCAGTCAATTACTGCTGCTTCGCACCCACTTTTTTGAACTCTTTGGTGTGGCTGCCGCGCTCGGTTTGTTTTCAGCCGGGCGTTTTTACATGGTGAGCTGGCTGGGCGAGCGTGTCACGGCGGACTTGCGCAACGCGGTGTATGGCCATGTGCTCAAGCAAAGCCCGCAGTTTTTTGAAACGACGCAAACCGGCGAAGTATTAAGCCGCCTGACGGGTGACACCACGCTGGTACAAACCGTCGTGGGTTCGTCGCTCAGTATGGGGCTGCGTAACCTGGTGATGGGTGTGGGTGCCATTGGCATGCTGGTTTATACCAACCCGTACTTGATGCTGCAAATCGCTGCTGGCCTGGCCATTGTGGTGGTGCCATCAGTGATTTTTGGCAGGCGGGTGCGCAAACTCTCACGTGCCAGCCAGGACCGGGTGGCAGACTCAAGCGCCATTGCAGCCGAGGTGCTGAACGCCATTCCTATCGTGCAGAGCTACGCAGCAGAAAATCGTGAGGCCGAGCGATTCAACACCTCATCAACCAACGCCTTTAATGTAGCAATTCGTCGCTCAAAGGCTCGCACCGTGCTGGTGGCCTTCATCATCATCGCAACATCAGCCGGATTGCTGTGGGGCTTGTACCAAGGCACGCAAGCGGTCATGAATGGGTCTATCACGGCGGGCCATTTGGGACAAACCGTGGTGTACGTGATTATTCTGGCCAGTGCGTCTGCGGTACTGGGCGAAACCTATGGCGACTTGCTGCGTGCGGCAGGCGCAACAGAGCGACTGATGGAACTGCTGGAAACCCAGTCTCCGATTTTTTCACCCGCAAATCCGGTTCCAGCGCCAATTATTCTCGCGGGAAGCGCTATTGAATTTGAAGCAGTCAACTTTAACTACCCATCGCGGCCATTGCAGGCTGCACTTAGCAACTTCAGCATGCGGGTCGCACCAGGTGAAACGGTGGCTATCGTCGGCCCCAGTGGCGCAGGCAAAAGCACGGTGTTTCAATTGTTGCTGCGCTTTTATGACCCACAGTCGGGCCGCATCACGCTTGACGGCGTGGCGACCAAAGACATGTCATTAACCGACCTTCGCCAGCGCGTTGGCATCGTTCCGCAAGATGCGGTGATCTTCTCAACCAGCGCATTGGAAAACATCCGCTACGGCAAACCCGGTGCGACAGACGCTGAAACCAAGGCCGCTGCCAAAGCCGCATTTGCCGATGAATTCATCACCGCCCTGCCTGAAGGCTATGACACCTTTTTGGGCGAACGTGGCGTGCGTCTTTCGGGCGGGCAGCGCCAGCGCATCGCCATTGCGCGGGCGATGCTCAAAAACTCTCCCTTGCTGCTGCTCGATGAAGCCACCAGCGCACTCGATGCCGAGAGTGAACGCATGGTGCAAGCCGCGCTTGAATCGGCCATGAAGGACCGCACCACGCTGGTTGTGGCGCACCGCCTGGCAACCGTGCAGCAGGCAGACCGCATTTTGGTGCTTGACCACGGCAATCTTGTTGAGCAAGGAACGCACACCGAGCTGGTGGCCAAGGGCGGGGTGTACGCACGGCTGGCGGCATTGCAGTTCACAAGCTGAGGCGAGGCGATACCTTATTCCATTTCCAGATCATTCGTGCACGCGAAGGCGAAGCGACGACAGTACAAACGTACGGCTAGCGAAGCCGACAAAGTGCACGGAGGATATGGAAATGGAATTAAGTATGCATTTTCCGCATAGAGTCACCTAAAGCTTGCCTTGGACATTTAACCAGCTAGCTCATAAAGTGCAGCCTGGTTCACAAAATTTCCAACCTGGAGTTTTCAATGTCACAGTCATCCGCCGCCGGCACCTCGTCCCAGCCTGTCGATCACAGCGCTCATCCCCTGCCCTCGTATCTGGACGCCAGCAACCTGGGGCCCTGGGGCAATTACCTGCAACAGGTTGACCGTGTCATACCGCATCTTGGCCATTTGGCGCGTTGGGCTGAAACGCTTAAACGCCCCAAGCGTGTTTTGATAGTTGACGTGCCAATTCATATGGACGACGGCACAGTGGCGCACTTCGAGGGTTACCGTGTACAGCACAACGTGTCTCGTGGACCTGGCAAAGGTGGTGTGCGTTTTCACCAGGACGTAACGCTGTCTGAAGTGATGGCGTTGTCGGCATGGATGTCGGTTAAAAACGCCGCCGTCAATGTGCCCTATGGCGGCGCAAAAGGCGGCATCCGGGTTGACCCGAAAAAGCTGTCACGCGGAGAGCTGGAGCGCATGACGCGCCGCTACACCAGTGAGATCGGCATCATCATTGGCCCCAACAAGGACATCCCGGCACCTGACGTCAACACCAACGAGCAAATCATGGCGTGGATGATGGACACGTATTCGATGAACACGGGCTCAACATCAACTGGTGTGGTGACCGGCAAACCCGTTGACCTGGGCGGCTCTTTAGGCCGACGTGAAGCCACCGGGCGCGGCGTTTTCACTGTAGGCTGCGAAGCTGCTCAGCACATCGGCCTGGAGATCAAAGGCGCACGCATTGCCGTACAGGGCTTTGGTAACGTAGGCGGCGTGGCTGGCAAGCTGTTTGCTGAGGCGGGCTCACGCATTGTGGCGGTGCAGGACCACAGTGGCACGATTTACAAAGAGGCGGGTCTGGATGTGCCCACGTTGTTGCAGCACGTGGCGGATACCGGTGGCGTTGGCGGCTTTGAAGGCGCAGAAACAGTTGCCAATGACACTTTTTGGGACGTAGAGTGCGACATTTTGATTCCGGCTGCGCTGGAACAGCAAATCACCGCGGCCAATGCCGGTCGGATCAAAGCGCGAATGATCATTGAAGGCGCCAACGGGCCGACCACTCCTGCAGCCGACGACATATTGCAGTCACGCAATATTCTGGTGCTACCCGACGTGATTGCCAATGCAGGTGGCGTGACGGTCAGTTACTTTGAGTGGGTGCAGGACTTCTCAAGCTTTTTCTGGGACGAAGAAGAAATTAACGCGCGTCTGGTCAAAATCATGAAGCATGCCTTTGCAGGCGTGTGGGACGTGGCGCAAGACCGCAAAGTCAGCTTGAGAACCGCCACCTTTATCGTGGCCTGCAAACGCATTTTGCACACTCGTGAACTGCGCGGTTTGTATCCTTGACGGTTTGACGCGGTTTGATGCTGGAGCAGCCTGAACAGACAAAGAAGGGCTTTTCAGGCCTCAAATTTGCTTCAAGCCCAAGAAATACCTGCGTACGCTGCTATTGATGTAGTAGCGCCAAGATTTACTGCAATGTTTCTTTCAAGGCAGCTGGCATTGGCAGAGCCATCACATCAATGCCTTCTTCTATCAATTCAACCGCTTCCCGCTGAGTAGTTTGGCCGCGAATACTACGCGGTTCAGCATCACCATAGTGCATGGCTCTTGCCTGGTTGGCAAAACGGTCACCCACATCTTCGGTATTGGCTAACACCTGGCGCACTGCATTGAGAAAAGCCGCTTGCTGTTCAGGGCTAGGGCCACTTTGTGGCGACTTGTCGGCTGTCGTCGTCAACTCGGTGGATACCCTCGCATCTGAAGCGACCGCCGCTGCACTGGAAGGAGGCGCGCTACTTGCGGATTCATTGTCTGTACCGGGCGGTGCGCGTCCGCCAAAATTCAACCGGGGTGCACTTGGCATTTTGACCACTGCCCTGTCGGCACACATCGGGCACTCAACCAGACCGCGTGCCAGTTGCGATTGAAAGTCTTCTTCAGAACCAAACCAGCCTTCAAATGAATGCTGCTGGCCGCACTGCAAGTCCAAAACTTTCATGCTGCAGCTTTGAACATGGCAGACTTAACTGCCAAGCGATTTGACAATGCTGTTGATAGACTGAGCGCACAGCGTCATCAAACCGCCGGGCATGATGCCCAGAATCAAAATCAATGCACCGTTAATCGTCAAAACCACTCGGGCGTCGGTTGGCGCGGTGATTAGATGCACTGGACTCAGAGGCGCATCAAAGTACATGACCTTGACGATGCGCAAGTAGTAAAACGCACCGACCAATGACATCAGTACCGCGAACACGGCCAGCACCAGATAGCTGATTTGTTGCGACGAAATGAGCGCCTGCAAAACCGACAACTTGGCATAAAAACCTACAAACGGCGGCAGGCCTGCCAACGACAACATGACGGCAGCCATGACGCCGGCATACAGCGGACTGCGCTGATTGAGTCCTGCAAAATCAGTTATCTCTTCAGCCTCATGGCCGGCGCGTGCCAGCAGCATGATGACGCCAAAAGCTGCCAGAGTGGTCAGCACGTACGTGATGGCGTAAAACATGGCGGCGCTGTAGGCTGACTCAGCGTTAAGCGGATTGCCATTCACCACACCCGACAACATGCCAAGCAGCAAAAAGCCCATCTGAGAAATAGTAGAAAACGCCAGCATGCGCTTGAGGTTGGTTTGTGCAATAGCGGCCAGATTACCAACCAACAGCGAGCCAATGGCCATCACAGCCAGCATTTGCTGCCAGTCAAAAGCCAGCGGCAATAAGCCCTCAACCAGCAAACGCAGGCAAATGGCAAATGCTGCAAGTTGTGGAGCGCCACCAATCAGCAGTGTGACAGCGGTGGGCGCGCCCTGGTACACATCGGGCAGCCACATGTGAAACGGCACTGCGCCAAGCTTGAACGCCAAGCCAGCGACAATAAAGACCAGGCCAAACACCAGCACTTGATGCTTGACTTGCCTGCTGGCAATGGCGGTAAACACTTCATTCAAGTCAAGTGAGCCTGTTGCACCATAAAGCATCGACAGCCCGTAAAGCAAAAAGCCGGAGGCCAATGCACCCAACACAAAATACTTCATGGCGGCTTCAGTCGCTGTGGCGTTGTCACGCCGCAAAGCTACCAGCGCATAGCTGCACAGCGTTAGCAGCTCCAGCCCCATGTAAATGACCAGAAAGTTATGACCGGAAATCATCACGAACATGCCCAGCAACGCGAACAAACTGAGCGTGAAAAACTCGCCGCCGCGCAGCATGTCTCGGTCAAAGGCATAAGGCCTGCCGTATACGAGCGAAACCATCAAGGCAATGGCTGAAAAACACTTCAGCCAGCTGCCCATGGGGTCTACCACCACCATTTTTCCAAAGCCATAAAAGGTTTGGCCGCCCACGGCGTAAGCCGCTTCAACAGCAGCTACAACACCTAACGTGACAAGCGTCAGCACATAGGTCAATGTGCGCATGGGTGATTTGACCCACAAATCCACCAGCAAAATAACGCAGCCTATCACAAGCAAAATGATCTCGGGGTACACCGCGATCCAGGAGAGTTTGTCAATCATTGCTGAATTCTTTTGGTATGTTGTTGTTTTAGTTCAGTTTGGATTTGGCGACATGCACCATAAAGTCAGCAACCGTGGTGTCCATCACGTCGGTAAAAGGCTTGGGGTATAGCCCCATGTACAGCGTGGCAACGGCCAACAGTGCCAACATTAAAAATTCTCTAGAGTTAATGTCTTTCAGATTCTTCACATCATCATTAACCACAGGGCCTAGATAAACGCGCTTGTACATCCACAAAGAGTACGCAGCGCCAAAAATCAACGCGGTAGCAGACGCAAACCCAATCCAGAAGTTGAATTTGACTGCGCCCAAGATAACCATCCACTCACCCACAAAACCAGCAGTAGCCGGCAAGCCGCAATTTGCCATCGTAAAAAACAAGGCAAATGCG
>JAYURC010000014.1:0-2118 GCA_043756405.1 Polaromonas sp. | reverse complement strand
AACAGGTTGGGAATGCCCGAGCCGCCCAGTGCTGCCGACCCATGACAACTGGCGCAACGCTCCTGAAACACCCGCCAACCCAAGTGAACCGAGCCCGTCGGCGACGGCGCCTGCGCAATTGCCTGCGCCGGTTTCACGTTGTCAACCTCGACGGCGCAGCCACTCAGAAGCACCGCGACCATAGCCACGCCTGCCAGCGGCAAGAGCCTGATTTTTGAACGATTGGTCATGCCGTCCGCCCCCTCATTGCAAAGTGTGCAGGCCACAAGCACAGCGCCAGACCTGCAAGCGCAATTCTTTGCCTTTGCGCAGCCGCCCGGTTTGCGATGTATCAAGAAATCTCGATTTTCAGGCGACCCGAATTACTATGCATTTGATAGCTTTTTACGCACGTTATTCGTGACTTGGAGGCCCACTCTCCACAAATTTTCTCTTGAATTGAAGCCCAGTACGCCAACCCAGCTCCATAAACTGGACAGATTACTTGCTAAGAACCGGACAAGTCATTTGCTGCTGACACTGATAGATTTTGACTTGACTTGTGGTGTCATTAGTGGCACCATTCCGACAACCTTGACAAGTGTTGAAAAATTGCTGGAACAGTTGCGCCGCGAAACGGCCAACGTCAATTTCAACGATTTGAAGAAGGTGTGCGAAACGTATTTTGGGAAACCCCGCCAAAGTGGCAGCAGCCATGCAGTATTCAAGACGCCATGGGCGGGCGACCCTCGGGTCAACATTCAAAACGCCAAAGGCAAAGCCAAGCCCTACCAGGTGAAACAAGTGTTGCAGGCCATTGAAAAACTCGAAAGCAAACCATGAACATTCGACACTACACCTACCGCGTGACCTGGTCACCTGAAGACGGCGAACATGTCGGCTTGTGTACGGAGTTTCCATCCTTGAGCTGGCTAGCCAAAACGCCGCAAGCGGCTCTCAAAGGCATTCAAAAAGTGGTGGGTGACGTAACTGCCGACATGCTGGCCAGCGGCGAACCAGTGCCGACCGCGCTGGCTGAAAAAAATTACAGCGGTGAGTTTCGCGTGCGCATCCCGCCCATGGTGCACCGCCAACTGGCGTTAATGGCGGCAGAGCAAGGGGTCAGCCTGAATAGGTTGGCGAGTGCGAAGCTGGCGGCTTGAAGTCTCAAGGTTAAGCCGGTCAGAAATTTTGTGTGCGAGCTTGCTGGTGTGCCCACCATTGAAGGCCTTAATAAACCTACGCAACTAACGTACAATTTGTCTCCATTCGAGCCACCTTTGTAGAACTACCTCCTTTCGAGCGAGTCCGCAAAGACTACATGGACGACGACGCCTACTACGCTCTTCAGATCGAGCTGATGGACAACCCAGAGGCAGGCGACGTGATGGAGGGCACAGGTGGGCTGCGCAAGTTGCGCCAGCCCGACGCGCGCCGTGGCAAAGGCAAGCGTGGCGGCTTGCGCGTTATCTATTACTGGTGGTTAGGCGGCGACCAGTTTTGGCTTTTTACGGTGTTTGACAAAGACCAGGCCGACGACCTCACACCTGATCAGCGAAAGGCTTTAAAGCAAATGCTGAAACGCGAATTAGACCAACGCCCACCCCGTGAAAGGTAAGCACCATGACCAAAAAACGCGACATTTTTGCAGAGCTGGTAGAAGGCTTCGATGCCCTCAAACAGCAGCGTGAAGGCAAGCTAACCCTGCGCACCTTCAAGGTACAAAGCAAACCAGCGCCCGTGCTGTCCCCACAAGACGTGGTGAGCGTGCGCGAGCAGTTGCACCTGTCACGCCCCGTGTTTGCGCGCTACCTGCGCACCAACCCGCGCACACTGGAAAACTGGGAGCAAGGCCGCGCCAAACCCAACGCCCAAGCCGCTTTGCTGATACGCATGGTGGCGCAGTTTCCCGACATGGTGCAACGGCTTGAAGCTGTTTGAGTTACTACACTTTAAATAGCTTATCGCTTCATTTTTTGGGCTAGCCCGGCTCAAGGACGCTGACCACGCGGCTCACAATCTCATCCGTCGTCGTTATATCCAAAGTTTCGATGTACCGCGCAGACCCCGCCAGCACCCGCGCCTGAATGTCGAACGAGCGCGCCTGGTTGCACACTGCCACGCCCGTAGTGTCACTGC
>JAYURC010000013.1:0-2127 GCA_043756405.1 Polaromonas sp. | reverse complement strand
GCAACACCTCCAGCAAGTCACTGACGGTTTCGGTGTGGCTGATGATGTAGTGGCGTATCGCTTCTTTGCCAAAGCGCGCCCGCGCGGTGCGTGCCGCTTCAAATATGGCCAGCTCACCTTGGGTGTGGGTTGAATACACAGCGCCGACCACACGCAATGGCCGCGCTTCATTTAGCAGCCGCAGCAGCAATTCGCGCTTGGCGGCCTCGTCAAGCGCTGTGTAGGCGGGCGCGATGCGGGCTGTTGCCAGCAGCTCTGCGATGACTTCTTCGTGTTTGTCAGAGCTTTGGCGCAAGTCAACGGTGGCCAGGTGAAAGCCAAACACATCGACGGCGCGAATTAACGGATGCAGTCGCTCGGCAACCAGTGCCTCACCGTGGTTGGCCCTCAGCGATGCGGCAATGGTTCGCAGATCAGCCAAAAACTCTTCGGACTTTACATAGGCGTTTTGCGGTGTGACTGCGTGTCGCGCAGCATCGCCACCTGTCAGGCTTTTCAGCGTGGCAGCCAGGCGGGCATAGACGCTTGTCAAGGCGCGGCGGTAGGGCTCGTCTTGCCGGTGCTCGTTGGTGTCTGGTGAGCTGTTGGCCAACGCCTGCATGGCGGGGCTCACGCCTGCCAGCATGGCCGACATTGACAGTTCACCGCCGAGCAGATGAGTTTCTGTCAAGTAAAAACGCAGTGCGACCTCGGCTTGGCGGCCTAGCGCATAGTTGAGCGTGTCGGCGCTCACGTTGGGGTTGCCATCGCGGTCGCCACCAATCCATTGGCCCATGCGTAAAAAGCTGTGGACTGGCAGTCCATTCAAACCACCAGCCAGCTCACGTTCAAGGTTGGCGTACAGCTTGGGTATTTCGCGCAGAAAAGTCGCTTCGTAGTAGCTCAATGCGTTTTCAATTTCATCGGCCACCGTCAACTTGGTAAAGCGCAGCAAGCGCGTTTGCCACAACTGCATCACACGGGCACGAAGTTGCGCCTCATTGGCCGTCAGCTCGCGGGGCGTCAGGGCGTCTTTGGCAGCCAGAGCGGGACTGACGGCACTGGTTGCCAGCGCCAGCGTCTTGATGTCGTCACGCGCGGTCAGCAATTGCGCGATGCTTCGCTCTGCGTCCAGAATACTTTTGCGCTGCACTTCTGTCGGGTGCGCCGTTAAAACGGGCGACACAAAGCTGCGGGCCAGCGTGCTTGCTATGGTTTTAGGGGCAATACCTGCCCATCGCAGGCGAGCCAAGGCGACATCAATGCTGCCTTCTTGTGTGTCACCCGCCCGTTCATGGATGGCGCGGCGGCGAATGTGGTGCCGGTCTTCGGCCAGATTGGCCAGATGGCTGAAGTAAGTAAAGGCGCGAATCACGCTGACAGTTTGGTCGCCGGTCAAGCCTTTAAGCAGCTTTTTAAGTGCCCGGTCTGACTCCACATCCGCATCGCGTCTAAAGGCGACCGAGAGCTTTCTGGTTTCCTCAATCAGATCGAACGCGGCCAATCCATCTTGCTCGCGAATCACATCGCCCAACAATCTGCCTAGCAGCCGGATGTCTTCTACAAGTGGGCGTTCGTTGTCTTTGGCGGCTTTGTTAGGCATGTATTTTTTAATGATCAAACTGTGTTGACGCATGCTAGCATTGCCTTTCCCCCAAGGATTACAAATAGGTTACGAGGCTTTGACATGGATTTGATGGTTAAAAAAACGGTGGCGAAAGTAATAATTGCCACCCGTGAAAGCCGCTTGGCCATGTGGCAGGCCGAGCATGTAAAAACCTTGCTTGAAACGCGGTTAGGCTGGCAGGTTGAGCTGCTGGGCATGACGACGCTGGGCGACCAGATATTGGACCGGTCGTTAAGCAAGGTGGGCGGAAAAGGGCTTTTTGTCAAAGAGCTTGAAGTGGCTTTGCAAGAAGGCCGCGCCGACATTGCCGTGCATTCACTCAAAGATGTGCCGATGGACTTGCCGCCAGGTTTTGCGCTGGCCTGCGTGATGACGCGTGAAGACCCGCACGACGCTTTTGTGTCAAACAAGTACGCTAGCCTGGCTGAGCTGCCGCAAGGCGCGGTTGTGGGCACGTCCAGTTTGCGCCGTTTGGTGCTGCTTAAAGCCTTGCGCCCTGACCTGAAGATTGAACCGCTGCG
>JAYURC010000012.1:0-2135 GCA_043756405.1 Polaromonas sp. | reverse complement strand
TCTGACAGCACAAACGCACACACCATTAATGCCCTGGCGCCCATATCTATTGCGCAAGTAGCTACTAAACAGGAGCTTTGCTGGTGCATTACTCCACTGATTACGTGTTTGACGGCCAACCTGGCCAGCCCTGGGAAGAAACCGACCGCCCCCAGCCACTCAGCGTTTACGGCGCCAGCAAGCTGGCTGGTGAAGAAGGCATTAAAGCCAGTGGTTGCAAGCACTTCATTTTTCGGACCAGTTGGGTTTATGCTGCACGCGGCGGGAACTTCGCCAAAACCATGGTCAAACTTGCCCAGGAGCGGCAGACGCTCAAAGTGGTGGATGACCAGTTTGGCGCTCCCACCGGGGCGGAGCTGCTGGCCGATGTAACTGCCCACGCCATTCGCCACGTGCTGGCCCGGCCAGCCGCAACGGCATCAGACCTGAACGGCGTTTACCATCTGGTAGCAAGTGGCCATACATCATGGTTTGAGTATGCAAAAGAGGTCGTAGCCCTTGTCCAGAATGTAAAGTATGATACAAAAATAATAGTAAATGCAATTGAGCCCGTTCCTTCTTCGGTGTACCCCACAGCGGCGCTGCGGCCCCTTAATTCGCGGTTGAACACGGACAAGCTGCAAAGCACATTTGATTTGACATTGCCGCACTGGAAGCCAGGCGTCGCCCGCATGCTGACCGAATTTCTTGAGACCCAAACATGACCCAACGCAAAGGCATCATCCTGGCCGGTGGCTCCGGCACCCGCTTGCACCCCGCCACTTTGGCGTTGAGCAAGCAATTGCTGCCGGTGTACGACAAGCCGATGATTTACTACCCTTTAAGCACGTTGATGCTGGGGGGCATGCGCGACATTCTGGTCATCAGCACGCCCCAGGACACCCCCCGGTTTCAGCAACTGCTGGGCGACGGCAGCCAGTGGGGCATCAACCTGCAATACGCCGTGCAGCCCAGCCCGGATGGCCTGGCGCAAGCCTTCATCATTGGCGACAAGTTTGTGGGGACTGGCCCCAGTGCCCTGGTGCTGGGTGACAATATTTTCCATGGCCACGACTTTGCCCCGCTGTTGGCCAACGCCGACGCCAAGGCGGTTGGTGCCACCGTGTTTGCCTACCACGTGCATGACCCCGAGCGCTATGGCGTTGTTGCGTTTGACGCCAAAGGCCAGGCCAGCAGCATTGAAGAAAAACCCGTCAAGCCCAAAAGCTCTTTTGCAGTGACTGGCCTGTATTTTTATGACAACCAGGTGGTGGACATTGCCAAGGCCATCAAGCCCAGTCACCGTGGCGAGCTGGAGATCACTACCGTGAACCAGGCGTATCTGGAACTTGGGCAGCTTAACGTGCAAATCATGCAGCGTGGTTATGCCTGGCTCGACACCGGTACCCATGACAGCCTGCTGGAGGCCAGCCAGTTCATCGCCACGCTGGAGCGCCGCCAGGGTTTGAAGATTGCGTGTGTTGAAGAGATCGCCTGGCGCAATGATTTCATCAGCAGCGCGCAACTGGAAAAGCTGGCTGCGCCCTTGGCCAAACATGGCTATGGGCAGTATCTGCAGCGTTTGCTGGTTGAAGGTAAAGCTGCATGAAACGGGCGTTTCAGATATTTAAAGTGGTCAAGGGCGCTCAATGAAGGTTATTCCTACCGCCCTGCCCGACGTGCTCATCATCGAGCCTAAAGTCTTTGGTGACCAGCGTGGTTTTTTCTTTGAAAGCTTCAATCAGAAAGCCTTTGACGACGCCACAGGCCTGGATGCAAAATTCGTCCAGGACAACCACAGCCGCTCCACAAAAGGCGTGCTTCGCGGCTTGCATTACCAGATTCAGCAACCCCAAGGCAAACTTGTGCGGGTGGTGCGGGGGTCGGTTTTTGACGTTGCAGTTGACATCCGCAAATCGTCGCCCCACTTTGGGCGCTGGGTTGGCGTAGAGTTGTCGGAACTGAACCATCTCCAACTCTGGGTACCCCCCGGTTTTGCGCACGGTTTTTTGGTGACCAGCGACACCGCAGATTTTTTGTACAAAACGACTGACTATTACGCGCCTGAGTATGAGCGTTGTGTAGCCTGGAATGATCCGGCGATTGGGGTGGTGTGGCCGTTGGCTGGAATGGCGCCGCAACTCTCGGTTAAAGAT
>JAYURC010000011.1:0-2149 GCA_043756405.1 Polaromonas sp. | reverse complement strand
AGCCAGAAATTCGCAGCTCCGTCGAAGCCGATACGCGGAGTGTCTGGCGTCGGGTCTACGGGCATGACGCCTTCTTTTCTAAAGTAATAGCTGTCGATGATGTAAAAAATAATCAGCAGGCTGACTACCATGAACAAGGTTTCAGGAAAGATGTGGCGCACGGTCCAGAAAAAATCAATGCCTTTTAAAAACCCAAGGAACAAAGGCGGGTCTCCTAACGGCGTCAGTGAACCGCCCACGTTACTGACCAGGAATATAAAAAACACCACGAGATGCGCTTTGTGCTGGCGGTTGTCGTTGGCGCGAATCAGCGGCCGTATCAGCAGCATGGACGCGCCGGTGGTGCCCATAAAACTGGCCAGCACCACGCCAATGAGCAGCAAGCCGCAGTTCAGCGCGGGGCTGCCGTGCAGGTTGCCGCGAATGTAGATGCCGCCAGCCACGGTGTACAGCGCGGTCAGCAAAATAATGAACGGAATGTACTCGGCGAGCATGGCGTGCACCAGACTCACACCGGCCGCATTCACACCAAAAATGTAGGCAAACGGCAAGAAAAACGCAAGCGTCCAGGCGGCTGAAACCTTGCCAAAGTGATGATGCCAAAAGTTGGGCGCTAGCAAAGGCATGAGGGCGATTGACAACAAAATGCCTGCAAAAGGAATCGCCCACAAGAGATTCAAACGTGACCCGTCAAATTCTGCAGCAAATGCCACACTGGGTAAAACCGCTGCTGACAAAGCAGAAAAAAGTCTGATGGCAAGTTTCATAAGATTTCGTTTTTTAATTGTGTTTGACGTCAAGGCGCTTCAATTTCAAACACCTGGCGTAAATAAGCCAGATATTTTTCATCGTCACACATATTTTTTGAAGGCGTGTCTGACAGTTTGGCAACAGGCTGACCGTTGCATCGAACCATCTTGATCACAATTTGCAAAGGCTCGTAGCCCAGGTCGTTGGTCAAATTGGTGCCAATACCGAAGGCAAGCTGGCAGCGACCCTTGAACTGCTGGTACAACTCAATCGTGCGCGGTACGGTCAAGCCATCACTGAAGATCAGGGTTTTTGTTTTGGGGTCAACCCGGTTTTTATTGTAATGGTCAATCATGCGTTCACCCCACAAGAAGGGGTCACCACTGTCGTGGCGCGCGCCGTCAAACAGCTTGCAAAAATACATGTCAAAGTCACGCAAAAAGGCGCTCATGCCGTACACGTCTGACAGGGCAATGCCCAGGTCGCCCCGGTATTCTTTGGCCCATGACTCAAAGGCAAATATCTGGCTGTCGCGCAGGCGGGGCCCGAGCGCCTGGCACGCCTGCAGGTATTCATGCGCCATGGTGCCCAGCGGTGTCAGGCCCAGTTTCATGGCGAAAAGCACGTTGCTGGTACCGGCAAACTGGCCTGCACCGCTTGCTGTTTTGCCTGATTCCTGCCCACTGCCGGTTGCAGTTCCCAGCTTGCTGCTTAAGCTGCGCAATACCTCTTGATGCCAGGCCTTGCCAAAGCGGCGGCGTGTGCCATAGTCTGCAATTTTCAGGGCCTGCATGCCGCCGGTTTGCAACTGGGCAATTTTGGTCGACAGGCGGTTGCGGCCTTCTTGCAATTCGGGCTGCTTTTGCGTGTTGCGAAAATACACCTCGTTGATGATGGACAACACAGGGATTTCAAACAAAATGGTATGCAGCCAGGGGCCTTTGATTGACACCTCAATCTCGCCCTGTTTGCCATCGCCCTGCAGGGCTGTGACGCTGACATACTTTTCATTGAGCCGAAACAAGCCCAAAAAATCAACAAAATCGCTTTTGATGAAGCGCATGGCTTTAAGGTACGCCAGCTCCGCGTCCTGAAACTGCAGGCTGCACAGGCCGCGAATTTCTTCGCGGATCTCGCTGATGTAAGGTGCCAGATTGGCCGCATTACGGCATTTGAACCGGTACTCCACCTCTGCACCCGGAAATTGATGCAACACCACCTGCATCATGGTGAACTTGTATAAATCCGTATCCAGCAGGCTTGTGATGATCATGGGCACTTCTATAAATTCATTTTTCGAGCGAATTGCGGCGTTGCGCGGTGCTCGGAATCCTCATGCACACAAGTGCATTCCGGTGTCCTGCGCTCCGTGCGCCTTGCACTTCATCCCGAAAATCTG
>JAYURC010000010.1:0-12528 GCA_043756405.1 Polaromonas sp. | reverse complement strand
GTGAAAGAAATGTACCAATCAGACGAACTGATGACCGAGTTGGCAGAGTCGGCTGTCAATATTCAAGCGGCTTGAATACGCAGTTCTTGACTATATAGGCAATCGTTTCTGGGTATTAAAAGCGACTCTAGCCCAATGAATAAATGAGTGCATAGCTATTAAAATGATAGCATCTAAAACCTCAGATATGGCGTGCCAGCTCCACTGCTGCACTTGACCCGCTTCCCACCAGCTTGCACCAGGCGCGCAGCAGCCAGCCAGACGGCTTGCCTTGCAATGCCATAGCCTCGTCGCGGTGCTCGCATTCGTCTTGCTGGCATTCGCGCAGTAGGGCCAAGAGGGTTGCGTGTTGAGGCTGGTTTTGCAGTTTGTCTATCTGGTGCTGGTAATGCTGGTCAACAAAGGTCTCAACCGCCGCAATGGTGGCGTACACCGCCCGTGGGCCAAACAGGGCGGGCAGGGCGCCAGTAGCAAAGCCGGCAACGCGCCAGGCGGGCAATAGTCGACTGCGCTGGGGCCATGGCAATACGGCGTTGACTTTTTCAAGGTGGCCTTGCTCTGTGGCTAGGTGGCGCTGGGCAAATTCACGCACGCCTGCGTTGCGCGACACGGCCAGCAGGCCGCGGTAAATCCACACCGCGCCGGTTTCCCCAGCCTGGTCTGACCGCAAGTCACCAGCTAGCGCTTTATCGACGCGTGGCGCATCAAAAGCTTTGGCGATGCTTTGCATTTGCGGCCTGATGCGCAAAAACGCGCGGTAGACCACTTCAAGCAGCGGCGTCGCACCGGGCAGGCGCGCAACCAGCGCCAAATAACGCCAGCCAGGCAGCGTCGCCCACAGCGCTACAAAAGCAGCTGCGCCGCTGATAACCTGGCCATCGGCCCGCTGCACATGAAAGCGCGCCAGATAGTCGCTGCGCAGCCCGCCGGGGGGCAGAGCCGTATCCGCGCGGCTGACGTCTGCAAATGTGAGCGTCTGGTTGGTGTGGATGGGCTGCAAGCCCTGATAAACACCAATTTCACGCCGACACAGGGGGCAGGCTCCGTCGTACAAAACAGTCAGGGTAGGGCTGGGCGGGTCATTCAAATGAGTCATCACCAGATGTTGCCAGAGTCGCGGCGGTGTTGCAGGCGGACTGCACATTCACAGCCACTGACTGCGGGCTTATCCTGAGTGGCCAGGCTATTGAGCAGCAGACACGACCACGACCAAGGCCTCTAAAGGCAGTTCAGCCAGTCGCAGTATTTCGCCTGCTTTCAAGATGCGATCCGGTTTCAACCCAGTAGTTTCGCCGCGCTGCCAGCATACTTTGACCACACGTTCATCCAGCTTCAATGTGATGTCAAACGACTGCCAGTCTGCTGGCACGCAGGGTGTCAATGACAACTCACCTTGCCGTATTTTTAACCCCAGTAAGTTCTCCAGCGCCGCGCGGTACAGCCAGGCGGCCGAGCCGGTGTACCAGCTCCACCCGCCACGGCCCGCATAAGGCGCTGCACCGTAAATGTCGCCCGCTGTCACATACGGCTCCAGCTCGTACAGCGGCCCGCGTGTGGGGTGCTGGCTGCGGTGCGCCGGGCTGATGGCTTTGAAGCTTTCCCACGCTGCTTGGGCATCGCCTGTTTCGGCTTGCGCCATCATGGCCCACACGGCGGCGTGGTTGTACTGGCCGCCGTTTTCACGCACACCCGGTGGGTAAGCCTGGATATAACCTGGGTTATTGGCTGACTTTTCAAACGGCGGGGCCAGCAGGTGCAGCAAACCCGCATCGTCGTCGATCAGTTGCTGCGTCATCGACTGCATGGCGCTTTGCATGAAAGTGTCCGTCGATGCGCCTGACAACACCGACCACGCCTGCGCAATCAGGTCAATCTTGCATTCGTCGTTGCCGGACGAGCCCAGCGGTGCGCCGTTGTCAAAAAATGCGCGCCTGAACCATTCGCCGTCCCAGCCGTGGGTGTGCAGCGCTTGTATCCAGCCTAGCCGGGCTGTCAGCCATTTGTCTGCTCGCGCGACGTCACCCCGGGCTTGAGCCATTGGTGCGAAGTTTTGCGTCACGCTGCACAAGAACCACGCCAGCCAGACCGATTCGCCTTTGCCTTCATGGCCCACACGGTTCATGCCGTCATTCCAGTCACCCGTGCCCATCAACGGCAGGCCGTGCGTGCCGGTCGCCAAGCTGCGATCAATGGTGCGGGCGCAATGCTCGTACACCGTTGCCAGTGTGGCGCTGATGTCGGGCGCGTAGTAAGCGTCCTCTGCACCCTCGGGAATGGATGCGCCGTCAATAAACGCAACCGGCTCATCGAGCAGCGCTGCATCACCCGTTACATCCACATAGTGCGCGCAGGCAAATGGCAGCCACAACAAGTCGTCGCTAAAGTGGGTGCGCACGCCTTCACCGCCTGGAGCGTGCCACCAGTGCTGAACATCGCCTTCAACAAACTGGCGTGACGCATTCAGCAAAATCTGCTGGCGCAGACGCTCAGGCGCCACCACTGCAAAGGCCATGCTGTCTTGCAATTGGTCCCTGAAACCAAACGCGCCACCGGCCTGATAAAACCCGGCTTTTGACCACAGCCGTGATGTCAGCGTCTGGTAGAGCAGCCAGCGGTTGACCAGTGCATCAAACAGCGGGTCAGGCGTCGTGACTTGAACGTGCCCCAACAGCTCGCTCCAGAAAGCCTTGATATTTTTGAGCGCCTGCGGCACGTCTTTTTGGAGCCAGGTTTTGGCCAGTTGCTCTGCCTGAGCCGCATCTGGCGCATGACCCACGATAAAGGTAAAGCCAAATATTTCGCCGGGTGCCAGGGTAAAGCTGCTGGCCAGTGCGCCGCAAGGGTCCAGCCCGCCGCCACTGCGCTGGCCCAGCGTGGTGGGCCAGGCCATCTGGCCCGCCATGTTAAAAAATTCGCTGCGGTCGCAAGTCCATTGCACAGCGCCGGGCAAGCCTGCCAGCGCTAAAAATGCGGTGCTGCCGCCAAAGCCCGCCCGGCTTTGACGCTGCTGCGCCATCACCGCATGAAGCCCGGGTGGGTTCCAGGTCAATACCGTGCGCCGGTCTGCGTGGCTGGCGCCCATTTGCCATTCAGTCATGGCAACAGCGCGCAGGGCGCGCGGCGTGCGGCCGTTGTTGCGCAGCTGGACATGCACAAGCTTGACTGCATCGTCGCGGTCGGCAAAAAAAGTCGTTTGGGTATCGAGCTGGTCGTGATTGCGGCCAAACACGCTGTAGCCTTGGCCGTGCTGAACCCGGTGCTGTATTCGGTGATCTGCACGACGATTTGCCAAGGTGTGGTCAGGACTGCCATACTGGTTGCCGGGTGTCAAATACAGCAGTTGACCGGTCTCGATGTCTTGCAACTGGTAATGCTCATGCGTGGGGTCTTCTACCGGGTCGTTGCTCCAGGGCGTGATCTGGTACTGGCGGCTGTTGATGGCCCAGGTATAGCCGCTACCGGTTTCAGACACCTGAAAGCCAAACGATTCATTGGCGATGACATTGACCCAAGGGCGCGGTGGCCGTTGCGAAGGGCTGACGCCAAATTGAAATTCGCCAGAGTTAGCGTCAAATCTTCCGGCAGGTGCCCGGACAAACTCAGTGGCAGGCAACACCGGTGGCGTGGTCAACACCGTTGATCTGAGTTTGGACTGTCCTGCCCATACGGGCTTGAGCGCTGCAATCTGCGCTTCAATGGGCCTGCCATCAGCAATGAACACCACACGCGCCATGGCCAGCAATGCTGCTTTTTCTGAAGGCGACACCTCATGCTCGCGCAGCAAATAAAAACCTGCACCGTCTGCGGGCGGAAAGCTGTGCTGCACCTTTTGATTCAGGCGGTCGCGCTGGGCCACTATGTCGTGCTGCAGCGGTGACAAATAAGAGTTGTCTTCGCTGTTGAGCACCACCACATCGGTCGCCAAGGCGCCAAAGCTCCACCAGGGTTGCGCCCGCAGCAGTGACTGAATCAGCCCCAGGCCTTCGCTGGAATGAATGCGCACCAGCAAAATGGGTTTGTCGCCCGATATGCCAAGCCGCCACAAATGCTTCTGATCAACCAGCGCAGCTCTTGCGATATTGTTTGCCGCAGTGTTGGTTACAGCGCCCGTTTGTTTACTGATATTGGGCCGCGCGCAGCCATACATCAGCGCGGTGGTCAGGTCTTGCAGGGCGGCGTTTTCGTCTGCGTCAAGTCCCAGGTCACGCAGGCGCACCTGAGCCAGCGTCGCCGCCATGCGCGCGGCACGCTCCAGGTGCATGGGCTGCAAGTATTTGTCAATGCGGCCTGCCAGTTCGTCTGCATTCAATGATGCTGTGGTGGCAAAAGTCAGCTTTGCGGTGCCCCCCGCAGCAATACGCACCTTCACGCGCAGGCAGGCCACTGGGTCTAGTCCATTGACGGGCCCATTGACTGCCCCACCGGCAGGCATGTGAATGTCATTTTTTTCGCTGGCATTAATTTCTGAATCTATGGCTATCTCTGGCTGGGCGCGGCTGCGATTGCGGCCTGAAAATGCGCGGCGGTCAGTAAGGTAGTCCAGCGAGACGATATCCGCATCGGCTTCTGCCAAAAAATGCGCGGCTGATACTTGCGCGTCGTCCTGCAAGCGGGGGCGGCGTGTCAACATCAACGCACGCCAGGGTGCATGCCACGTGGTGTCAATGAACAGGTTTGAAAACGCAGGGTGCGCCTCGTCTGCCTTCGCATCCGCCAGCACCACCTCAAAGCAGGACACCACGTCGTAGGTCACCCCTGAACTCAGCAGGTTGGTAATAACCACTGTCCGCAGCTCGGTATCGTCCTCAGGGCTGACCAGCACGGTCGTCGTGGCCTTGACCTGGCTGGACAGCGCATCAAACTGCACACGGTCTGCCATAAAGCAGCAGCTGTAGCGCCACTGCGGGTGCGGGGCAGGGTGCGACGTGATGGAGTACGCCGCTGCATCATTGTCCGTACGCAGGTAAATAAAACTGCCGTATTCGTCACGCAGCAAGTCGTCGCGCCAGCGGCTGATGTTGATGCGGTTGATATTTTTGTGGGTATGGCCCTGCTGCCAGCGGCTGACACCCGCCCCGTTGGGCCGCAGTGCCACGCTGTAGCGCCCGTTTGACAGCAGGTGTGTGGGTTGCCATTGGGCCTGAGAAGGCAAAACCACGCGTGACTGAAACGCGCTGCTCAGCGCGCCGTCAGCCGAGCTGGGTGCCATGCGCGGATTGGCGCTGTTGATGATTTCGCGTGGGCAACGCTCATGCAGCAGGGTGTCGTACGCAGCGACGAGCGGCGTTTGCGCAAACCAGCGCTGTGGCGCTTGAGCACACAACACATTACACAGTGCCACCAGGGTCATCCCCTGGTGGTGCGCCATGTAGTTTTTAACGACGCTGAATTTTTCTGAATGGGGCTGGTGGGCAGCGGTAAAGTCAATGGCATCCATGAAGCCGTACTCGCCTCTGGCATTCAGCAGCTCCATACCGCGCAGGTTGGCAATCGCTTCTTTGGGTTTGAGCATGGTGGCCATCAGACTGGCATAGGGCGCAACGACTTTGTCAGCGGCTGGCGTGCGGCGCAGGGCCAGGCGCGGTACGCCGAAAGGTGAGTATTGGTAGGCCAGTGAATGGTCTTGCGCAAAGTAGGCTGATTCAGACACCCCCCAAGGCAGCCCCTGCAATTTGCCGAATATCTGCTGCTCCATCACACCTACAAGGCTAGATGACCGCAGCAGGCCCTGCTCAGGCTCGTGCATCACCAGCGACGGCATCAGGTACTCGAACATCGAGCCTGACCATGATTTCAAGCCTGGCGTAACACCGCTAGACAAAAACGCACGGCCAAGTGCCATCCAGTGGCGCCTGGGCACATCGCCCTTGGCTATTGCCACAAAACTGGCCAGGCGCGATTCAGAGGCCAGCAAGTCGTAATAGCTGGCGTCAAGCGTGTGGTCGTTAACCCGCAAGCCAATGTGAAACAGGTGCCGCTTGGGGTTGTACAGGCCGCTGAAGTTCATGGCCATGCACAAGCGCGTACAGTGCGCTGCAATTTGTTCGAGCTGCTGCTTTTCAATCGTTGTGGTGTCGGCCTTGTGTGCCAGGCAGTTGCACGCACCACTCACAGCCAGCAGGTGGCCTGCCAGGTTGCCGCTGTCAACCGTAGAAACATAGGCGGGCTGCAATATCTCGAGTGTTTCGGTCTGGTACCAGTTGTACAGGTGCCCGTCATGCTTGGGCATGCGTTCCATCGTGGCCAGAGTTGCCTGCAGCCGGCTCACCACATCTTGCGTACTGATCCAGCCGAACTGGCGTGCGCATGTCACGGCCAGCAGGTACAGGCCGATGTTTGTCGGCGATGTACGGTGCGCCAGCGTGGGCTCGGTGTCTATCTGCAGGTTGTCTGGCGGCAGGTAGTTATCCAGCGGGGTAATGCAGTGTTCAAAAAATCGCCAGGTGTCCTGGGCAATACCTGTCAGGTAATTGCGATCCTCGGCATCAAGGCGATGGGCTTTGGGTCGCTGTGCTGGCAAGCTGACCCACCACGCAAAAACAGGCGCCAGCGCCCACACCACAAACAGCGCTGCCGCTTGTGGGTAGGGGCTGTACAGCAGCGTCAACACCACCAGCACCACACAGGCCAGCGACGTGACAAGCTGCTTGCGAACAAAAACGTCCAGCGTGTATCTGGCCGCCGCTTGCGCTTGGGCGGCGGTGGTCCACTGCAGCAAATGCTTGCGGCTGATGCATAACCGCCACAAGGCTCTGGCAATGGCATCCAGTTGCAAGGCGGTTTTATGAACCAGCTGGGTAAATTGCCATGCCGCCGCACCAAACGAGCGCCACAACGCCGCTATACCCACATGAAAGAAATGCCGCAGCACAATACCGCGCCGGGTGGGTACCAGCCCGGCCAGAGCGCCCAGCAACGGCCCGGCCAAAAACGCGGCCAGTACAACGGCCAATGTTTTTGCCAGCGGCATGGCGTCCGTAAAAACAACCCCCACCAGCAAAGCCAGCGACGCGGGCACAACCAGCGTGCGGCGCAGGTTGTCAACCATCTTCCACAGGCCCAGGCTGTCAATGCCGTATTTTTTGCCCTGCAGCATCAGCGGTAACAGTTGCCAGTCGCCGCGCGCCCAGCGGTGCTGGCGCGAGTCGTCCACGCCCGCGTGGTGCGGGTGGTCTTCAACCAGCACCACATCACTGACATAGGCGCAGCGGCTGATGCTGCCTTCCAGCAAGTCGTGGCTGAGCACCGATTCATCAGGAATGCGCTGGTCCAGTACGGCATGCAGTGCCTTGACATTGAGCAGGCCCTTGCCGGTAAATGAACCCATGCCAAACAAGTCTTGGTATACGTCAGACGTACCGTTGCTGTAGGGGTCAATACCGCACTGACCGGCAAACAGTGCATGAAACAGTGAACGCTCTTCTGGCTGAGGCAACGGTGTTACGACACGCGGCTGCAAAATGCCGTAGCCGCGCATCACGCGTCTGCTGGCCGCGTCAACATGCGGCAAATTTAAGGGGTGCGCGGCAATCGACACCAGGTCGCGCAGCGCGGTGGGTGGCAAACCGGTATCGCTGTCCAGCGTGACGATGTATTGAATCCCGCTGGTCAACTGCATGCCTTCGCCAAAGTAAAACTCGCCGTCGTCTGGTCGCGTCTTGTTTTCAAGCGTGGCAATCAAACGTACCAGAGCCTCCAGCTTGCCGCGCTTGCGCTCCCAGCCTAGCCATTTGCCTTCGGTACTGCACCACTTGCGTGCGCGGTGAATAACCAAAAAGCGCGGTGCCTGTCCATCAGCAGACGGGAAGGCTCTGTTTAGCGCCATGATTTGCGCCAGTGCTTCTTTGAGCAAGGCAGAGTCAGTCGGCGTACTGGCCTGGTCGGCATCAGCCCAGTCAGACAGCAATGCAAACTGCGCGTTGGTCTCCAGACTGGCCAGCCAGTGCAGCCGTAACCGTTCGGTCAGCACCTTGACAGACACGGCAGAGGTCAACATGCATGGTATTACGACCAGCACGCGATGCTCCGGCGGTATACCGGTGGAAAAGTCAAGCCGGGGCATGGGTTTGATGCAGGTTGACTCGGCAATCAAACGGTGAATAACTGCCGCCACAGCTTCCGATGCGGGCCAGGCCATCAAGGCCAAGGAGGCCCATTGGTACCACTGCCAATCAGGCAAAGTAGACAGTGGCCTGATGGTCAGTGCCAGCAAGGCGATGGTGCCGAGCAGCAGCGCCAGCAGATACAAACGCAGACGCCAGGCAGGCATCAAGCGAAATCTTCTACCATGCATAGCCGCATGCGGGGCCAAATTTTCAAACAGCGCATCAACGCCTGGCCCGATCAGCTGGTAGGCGGCACTGCCCAGGCCGTTTGGCGCGGGTGCTGCAGCCCTGAGCACCACGGCCTCAGCGACGGCCAGCTCAGTGCGCGCCGTGTCACGTGCCACTTTTTCCATGGCCTGTGTGATCTGCTGACGCGTGCCTTCGCTTTCAAGCGCAAAGCTGGGCAATTGCTGCAGCACCTGTATGGCACTGCTGACAGGCTCAATCAGTTCACGCCAGTCAACCTGGCCTATCAGGCGCAGACTATTGATGATGTTGCTGATGGTCAGGTTGGTCGATGCCTGGGCAGACTGGCTGTCAGCAATCGATGCCACACCGTTGACGCAATGCAGGTTGATCCAGTACACCAGCATGGCATTGGCGTCGCTTGGCTGGTCGGGTATGCGTTGCCAGAGCTGCGTTAAAAAGCTGCGCTCCAGGCCGCGGGCGCGCATGCCGGCTAGAAGGGCGTTCAAGTCGTTTTCAGACAGGCTGCCTGGCGTGTCCCACACGGCATGGGCTGCTTCACGCGCAGCTTTACCTTCTGCAATGTGGTCAGCCACGCGCCGCAGGTTTTCAAGCAGCACCACCCGCAGCGTGGTGGGCATGGCCCACAACTCGCCCAGACTGAGCTGCTTGACCTCTTGATAAGCGTGTAGAAAAGCTGTGAAAAGCGCTGGGTCCAGCACACTGTCAGTGTGGGCCACATAGGCCCACGCAATGCCGTACACACGCGGCAAGCCCGCCAACGGTTTATCGGTCAGCTTGGGCAGGTCGGCGTAATAACGGCGCGGTACGCCTTCATGAATTTGCTGGAGCTGCGCTTCTACAAGGTGAAAGTTATCAAGCAGCCATTCAGCAGCAGGTGTGACGTACTGTCCGCTTTGCGAAATGTTGGCAACATAGTCGTAGGCTTGACGCAGCGCAGCAATGTTGTCTTCAACGCGCGGGAAAAAAGACAGGTTTTCGCCCCAACCCGACGTATTGCGGACCGTTTGCGCCTGGGCCAGACTGCGGCCGTGCTCCTCAAAACGTTGCGTGCCAAACAACTCCGCACGGATCAGCTGCTCCGGCCCGCCGGGGTTGCTGGTTAGTATGCCTCTGGCAAATATGCTTAAGGATTCGAGTTTGTCGAATGTGGCAGTTTTCACATTTTCAAACAATGCCAACCACGGCCAAAAGCGCGACACCAACCACAGCCACTGTCACCATGCGGGGAAAAACCACAGACTTTCCAAGCTCAAAAGCCGCTTGCACGTTAAAAAACCGGCTGCGCTGGCTGGCGCAGTGATCCATGTGCGACGCCAGTGCTGCGGTGTCAGTCGATACAAAGTCAGTGACTGGATGCGCAAATACGCAGGGGGTTGTCAAGGTAGTCATGGTCTGCTCCAGGTATGTCAAGGTCGGCTCCTCTGCGGCGGTTTAAATGACTCTATGCGCACGCTTCAGCCATGAATTGATCCTACGCAATTACCCTGAGTTACCCATCAGACGCTGCTGCTATTGATGTAGGACTGGAACTTGCGGGTGTTGATGTCCTTGCCCGCTTGCAGACCAATACTGCCCGCGCCAACAATGGCACTGCCTACTTCATGGGTGCTGGCATCTTTACGGGTGTTGTTAGCGTCCCAAACCAGATTGTTGCTGGCAGCGGTGGCGACGCTGGCCAGGTTGATGTCTTTGGCGGCCGTGATGCTGGTGGCACCGTCTTTGCCGCTGTTGCTGATGACGCCGCCCATGATATTGACGTTGTTGCCTGCGCTGGCTACCAGCACGCCAGTGCCTGTTGAGCCATCACCGCTAACGTACAGGCCCGCTACGCGGTCAATGCTGGTGCGGCTAAAGCTGTTGGCCCCGGCTGTGCTGGGCAGGGTCACGCTCTGCTCGACCAGCCAGACGATGTCACTGGTCAGCTGCGCTATTTGGGCGGGCGACAGGGAAATGCCGGAGCGCAGCTGAAGGCTGCCGACTTACGTGGCGGCACTGTCCATCAGGGTGTTGTGTTGCAGGTCGGCGTTGGTGTAACTAAGATTTTTAAATGCTATTGAATTAATAGCTGCAGGTGCAAGTAAAAATTGCGCTAACGGCATATTTGATGAGGCAAAGCCATCACATTTAGCTGTTTTAGAGCACTTTGACGATCTACTGCGTGGCCTTGATGTGCCGGAGGCGCTTTTAGTGCAGCCGCTTGAAACCTCGGACACCGCCATGATGCAGCCGCGTGCGCGGTTGAAGATGAGGCGGTGGTGGTGTTTGTTCATGGCTGGGCTGCCACGGCGGGGCGCTCACAAAGCAGCGACCGTGTCCGCATCCAAACCCGTTGCCGCTGCAATCACCGCAGGCGCTATGCCTTGCGCCTTGAGTGCGCGGACTATTTCTAGTTTGCCCTCTGCCTTGCCCTCTGCCTTTCCCTTATCCAGCAGGTCTTGGGTGACGCTCATTTCTATGCGGGCGCGGTCTACGCTGGTGTGGTACGCATCTAGTTCAGCGGCGTTCAGGCCAGCGGCTTGCATCAGGCTTAGGGCTTGGGCGATGTCGGCTTGTTCTTGCATGGCTGCGTCTGGCTCTACGCCTTCTTTGCCTATTTCCTGTAAAAAACGCAGCCAGAGTACTTGCATCTTGCGCTCTACATTGCTGCTGGCTTTGAATTTGGGCAGCTCTATGAGCACAAAGTGCAAGCCGTCTAAACGCTCGTTGGTATTTTGAAGGTTGACGATTTCGTAGTGGTGGTAGTACTCAAGCGTGCTGTGGTCGTAGCTGTCGTTGATCAAGGCTAAGGCGTAGACGGGCTGAAGTTGCTGGTAGCTTTTACCTGCTGTGAGCTGTTTGACGTAGGCTTGCGCAGCGCCAAAGACGATACGGCCCATAAAGGACGGTGCCCAGAGCATTTGCATTTCCACAATAAAGATGCGGCCACGCATGTCGATGCATTTGACGTCAACGATGGAGTTGCGCAAGAAACCCGGTATCTCAGGGACTTGCTCGGGATTGAGGTAAGTCAAGCTGTCTATCAAGCCGCCTTCGGGTAGGGGGAGTACGGCGTTCAAAAAACTTTTGAGCAAGTGGGCGTGCTCGCCAAAGATGCGCTTGAAGGCCAGGTCTACTTTGGGGTCTAGGTAGCGGGTCATGGGTTTGCTTTGCACTGTGGGTGAGCAGACATTTTAGTGCGGGGCGGCGCGGCATTGCTCGGGTGGTTTTACTCGGAGCTTTACTCTGGAAACGGCACATAACGGCACATAACGGCACTTCAATCGGTTTGCGCTTTTACTGGCGCTGCTTGAAACCTCTAAGATCACCATTGAAGATGAGGCGGTGGTGGGGTTTGTTCATGGTGCGATACGTGGTTCGCTATTTAATTTGTAGCTGATTGTGCTTGTATTTGGTGGGCAATAAGCCGGTTTTACTCGGCGCGAAATTTAATTGGAGCGTGACTGCTATTGTTTCGCCTGGTCGATTTTGGGAAGTGGCAGACCTGACCCTGTAGCGCCTTTGAAAGAGGTGACCCCGTCCCTTTTTTTGGTTTTAGTTGCGGTTTGGCTGGCACTCGTCTCACGCGCTTCAATGATCTCGACATCCCTGGCCAGAATGTTGATGTCGCCTGCAGGGGCTACCGCCATCATGCAGCCTCTGGATTTGTTGAAGATCAGGCGGTGGTGCGATTTGTTCATGTGTGGACAGTAAATCTGCTACGCAATTCATAGCTTTTGACGCAATCGATTAAAAGGCTGCAGCCCTATTTTATTGTTGAAGCATACGATGACGAAAGACTTGACCCTGATATGTGCCGGCACTGATCTGGCTGTTGGTGTAGCTGGTGTCCGCCCCATTGCTTTTACCCTTGCCCTTGCTGCCCGCCAGCGTTACGCCAGGGTTGCCGCCTACGCTCATGCCGATGGAGCCGCTGCTTGAGCTATTCGTACTGGCCTGGCTTGAGGTGTTCTTGGCCGCAAGCAAATTGACCTGGTTGTCTGCTGCGAGGCTGACGTTGTTGGCTGCCTTGACTTGCGAGCCCTGGATCAGCAGGTTTGAATCAGCGCCTGCCCCAGTCGCGTTGATGTTGACGTTGTTACCCGCAGCTACGGTGCTGCCTCTAGCGGTGTTGCTGTTGCTGGCACTGTTGGACTGGCTTTTGCTGGAACCCAGGCTGACGCTGACGTTGATGTCTGCGGCCTTGGCTGGATCAAACTTGCCGGCCTTGTCAGTC
>JAYURC010000009.1:0-2151 GCA_043756405.1 Polaromonas sp. | reverse complement strand
TTTGCCTGAGCATGTACGCAATGCCCACGGGAATTTGGTCGAGCAGTCGCGCACTGTAGGCGCACAACGTGGTGCGGACACCACCCGGCCCATGGGGGCATTGGGCGCACCAGCCGCTGGGCCCGTGGTACCAGCAGTCAAATCTGCAGACAAGCTGGCAGACACCGCGGCAAAACTCAAAAGCACCGATGTGGCCAGCATTTTGAGTCAAAATGCCTGCTCGGCCTGCCACGGTATGGACACCAAGATCATCGGCCCGAGTTTCAAAGAGATTGCTGCAAAACACAACGCCAAATCGGATGCGGTTGCCTACTTGACTGGCCGCATCAAAAACGGCAGCTCAGGTGTGTATGGCCCCATCCCCATGCCCGCACAGAGCATAGGCGATGCTGATTTGAATAGGGTGGCGCAATGGCTGGTACAGGGCGCAATCAAGTAAATACCCTGTCAACAAGTCGTCGATATTTATCTTTTTATCAAAGTTCAGCTGAGTGTTTAATTTTTACCAGGAGTGCTATATGGAACGTCGTGAATTTGTACGAAAAAGCTCGGGTGCTTTGGCGCTCGGTTTAGCCGCAACTGCTGGCCTGATGCCTGCTGTGGCGTCTGCCCAGACCGCTTGGAATAAGGCTGCTTTTGAAAGCAAGAACTTGGCAGATGCCGTCAAGGCCATGGGTGGCAGCAGCGCTACCGAGAGTAAAGAAGTCACGTTGAGCGCCCCCGAAATTGCGGAAAACGGCAATGTGGTGCGCTTGGGCGCGCAAAGCGCCATGGCCGGTACGACTTGGCTGGGCCTGATGGTGGAAAAAAACCCTGCGGCGCTGACTGCCGGTTTCGACATCTACCCCGGCACCGATGCCAACGTGTCCACCAACGTCAAGATGGGTCAATCGTCCAACGTGTATGCGCTTGCTAAGGTAGGTGACAAGTTTTTCTACGCTGTCAAAGAAGTCAAAGTCACCCTCGGTGGCTGCGGCGGTTAAATAACATTTTGAGATACAGGAGTTCAACATGAGTGATCCGATGCGAATTCGCGCCCAAGCTGCTGGCGACAAAGTGACCGTACGTGTGCTGATCAGCCACGAAATGGAGTCTGGCATGCGCAAGGCTGCCGACGGCAACTTGGTACCTGCGCACTACATTCAAACGGTGAGCGCCACCCATAACGGTAAAACCGTGATGAGCGCCCAGTGGGGTCCAGCGGTATCCAAAAATCCGTTTATCCAATTTGTATTCACAGGCGGCAAAGCTGGTGACAAAATTGCGGTGACGTGGGTCGATAACAAAGGCGACAAGCGCACCGACGAAGCCACCATCTCCTAATATTAATAATGTTAAAAAACATGAAAACCCAATTCAGGAGGGCGCACTCAGCTATTTTAAGCATAGCGTTAGTTGTAACTACAGGTGCCGTTGCGCAAGCTAAATCTGCGAAAGACGCGATTGACGATTACCGCGCCAGCCTGCAAGACGGCAACCCTGCTGATCTGAACGCCGCGCGCGGCGAAGCGCTGTGGAAAACCAAAGCTGGTCCTAAAAATGCCACGCTAGAGGCCTGCGATCTGGGGCTGGGTGCTGGCATTGTTAAAGGTGCCGTCGGCGTGCTGCCGCGCTACTTTGCCGATACCAACAAAGTGATGGATGCAGAGAGTCGGTTGGTTCATTGCATGGTCACGTTGCAGGGCAGAAAGCCACAAGACTTTGATGCCAAGAACTTCACCAGCGGTGCCGGTCAAAAAGCCACCCTGATCGAGGACCTAGTGGCTTACATGTACGACGAATCACGCGGCGTAGCCATCAATGTGCCACAAAGCCACCCGATGGAAAAAGCCTCTTTTGCACGCGGCAAAGAAGCCTTTTACTTCAAAGGGGGTACGCACGACTTTAGCTGCGCCTCCTGCCATCACCAAGACGAAAAGCGGATTCGCATGCAAGGCCTGCCCAACCTGACCGGGCCTGGCAAAGGCTCGCAAGACGCATTTGCACAATGGCCCGCCTATCGCGTCAGCCAGGGAGGCCTGCGCACCATGCAATGGCGCGTGCAAGATTGCCTGCGCGGACAGCGTATGCCGGAATTGAATTATCTCTCCGAAACCTCTGTGGACCTGATCACCTTCATGGGTGTGAACGCCAACGGCGGCAAGATGGCAG
>JAYURC010000008.1:0-4962 GCA_043756405.1 Polaromonas sp. | reverse complement strand
CCATCACCGCTAACGTACAGGCCCGCTACGCGGTCAATGCTGGTGCGGCTAAAGCTGTTGGCCCCGGCTGTGCTGCTGGCGCTGCGGCTGGTGGTGGCCACATGGATGTCGCGACCGGCGTTGACTTGCAGTTGGCTGTTGGCACTGATGGTGCCGCCTATGTTGTTCAAATCAACCTTGGCGTCAATGGCTACCGCGTCTGCGTTGATGCGCCCACCCAGATTGTTAACGTTGTTGGCGTTCAAGCGCACCACACTGCGCCCGGCCATACCTCCTGAAATAGTGCCGGTGTTGAGCAGGTCGCCGCCCAAGTTGATGTTGACTTGTTTGCCAGCGAGCAAGCCGCCAGAGCCGCTCAAGTCGCCGGGGCGCACAAGCACATAGACCTGCGGCACCAAAGCTTTAACAACCTGACCGTTGGGCAGGGTCACGCTTTGTTCGACCAGCCAGACGATGTCGCTGGTCAGCTGCGCTACTTGGGCGGGCGACAGGGCAATGCCGGGGCGCAGCTGGTGGGATTTGGGTGCTGATACTATGAATACAGGAGCAGCTTGCGCCCGTATTTGATGCGCTAGCGGCATATTTGATGCGGTAAAACCGTCAGTTCTACCTGACTTGGCGCACTTTGATGCTTTTTGGCTGGATTTGGATGTCGCCGGGCTTTTGCTGCAACTGCTGGCCGTTTCAGCTACCGCCATCATGCAGCCTCTGGATTTGTTGAAGATCAGGCGGTGGTGCGATTTGTTCATGTGTGGCCAGTAAATCTGCTACGCAATTCATAGCTTTTGACGTAATCGATTAAAAGGCTGCAGCGTTAGTTTATTGTTGAAGCATACGATGATGAAAGACTTGACCCAATACTGTTCGCTTAGACTTCATCCCTGAATAATTGATGGAGTTTGTATCGCTGCCGTATCGGCGGCGTGATGCTCGGGTTCGGCTCCAATGGTTGTTTGCGCGGCACTTGCCTGCTAAAGCTTGCATAAGGTGAGTTTCTACGCTTGACCATTCTGGGTGAACGTTTGTTGATCGTCCTGACCGCTTTGAGCTTGGCACACTGAGCCAATAGCTGGTTAAACCAGCGCTGTCTCTTTCTCGGTCTTTGTGGGGGAAAAAGCCCCGCTTAGGGGCTGATTGACCCTGAGCGTATTCAGATGCGCCACAAACGACTGCTGCGCATGTTTGAGTTTGTGGGCGCTCGCGCCCTGGTGGAGTAGCCAGCGCACCGCGTAATGCGCCATTACCCAGCCGTAGAACTCTTGGCGTACCAAATCCGGCGTTTTACTGCGCAGCACACGCCGGCTTCTGCTCAAGTGCGTCTTCATCTCGTCGAACACCGCCTCAACCTGCCAGCGCTCGTGGTACAGCCGGGCCAGCTCTATGGCAGGCGCAGCCGCGTGATCCGTCAAACTCGTCACTAGCCTGTAGCGTGTCATCTCACCGTTGGCATCAGGCAGCTCATAGTCAATCACCCGCACCGTCACGGCCTGATCTCGGCGCGCTTGACGCGTACCTGCACCGGGTGCTAATTGACTTAAAAAGGAGTTGTCGGGCAGCACGGTCTGAACCGCCAACAACTGCGTGGTGCTGGCTCGCCATAGCAGTTGGGCTCCTGTGGCACGGGCCGCTACCCAGCGACTATGCCCACGAAAGCCCCGGTCAGCCAAACACAGCATGGACGCATTGAGCTTTGGCAAAAGGCCCCTGCACAGCTTGAACTCTTCAGTAGCGTACGGGCCAATACAGGCGCCCAAAATGGCGTGCGTGGCGCATTCCACCAGCACTGCGCACTGTGCCTGCGGGTAGCCTGCGTGCCCGGTGCGGCTGCCGGGGTAGCCGAAAGCTTCTACGTTGGCGGCCTCATCGGGCAGCTCAAAGTTCGAGCCGTCCATAGCGACAACCCGCAGGCCAGCAAAAAACGCTTCTGGATGGGTACCAGGCTCAGCCAGAGGTACGCAGTGTTTGTCCATCAGCTCTTGCAGTGGCTCAAACCCAATCTTGCTGCGCAGCGCTGAGATCGATGATTTGGCTACCCGCTGACCACCGGGCTGGCCTTGCGCCCAAGCCAGGCCAGAGGTGACGACTGAGAACACTGCTTCATAAGCCGCTTCGGGGTAAAGACTCAAAGCCATGCAGTAGTACACGCCTGCCGTCGCGGGGAAGCTGCGCAGGCGCTGGCTGCTCTTGCCATGCTTGTCCAAACAGCTTGAGACCGACTCAAAAGGATAAACCCGTGCCAGCAAGCTGGCACTCATGAAGTCGCTTAAGCGAGCGCCTGCTCCCAACACTGCTTTGGTTCTGGCCATCTCGACACCTCGTATAGAAGAAGTGCTGCAAATTGTATAGCAAACCTATCTAAACGAACAGTATTGAGACTTGACCCTGATATGACCCCGATATTGAAAGACCTGACTCCGCTGACTTCTCTGGTGTTGTGCTCCTCTACATCCCGCTGCTTGCGGCGGGGATTTTTATTCTATGAAATTGATGCAAAACCTAAAACGTACGAGTTAGCTTGTTTTGCAATCGCTAAAGTGGTTCCTATAGGCATAGACATAGAAACAACAGATTCAGTATCGGTAGAGCCTCCCAAGAGCACTTCCGTTAAACCGCTTTTATAGATAAACAAATGAAATCCTCTATCTGTCATTACGTCTGGTGAAATAACAAAATCCCAGCAGTTATCAACCATTAAATCTGTTGCGTCGGTAGGATAGGTGAGCTTGTAAAGCTCATTAAAAAGTTCTTTGTCGCTCATTCCGGTGAGGTTAGTCGGTAAAAGCAACGGTTCACCAAAACGCATAGAGTTAGTTTCTAATCCATTGAGAAGTTGTCGTGTCGCTACGGTCAAAGTGTCCGCATAAACATGTGACGGGCTTAAACGCTGTCGATTTATGTAAACGCAAAACATCCCCTCTCGAAAATTAGGACTACACCATTCAGAAATCAGCTCGATCTGAATTGCTATTTTGCTTGGGTTTCCGAAAATCATCAGCGCTTTCCTCTAGCAATATCGCGGTCAACGCCGGGTAGCTGCCGAATACTGTTTGGCACTACGCTACCGTTTAAGGGTGCTGCACTGTCAGCTGTGCTTCCAGACCAGTGCCAAACTCCGTTTCCATTGTTAGAGTATCGATGTATTTCACCACTACCATCTACAGAATAACGGACATCGTTCGGTCTTATTGGCGATGCTACTGATGTACCGAAAAGCCCAAAGGAGTTGCGCGGTTCTGTACCTTCGTTTGGTGAATATCCGGGTAGTCCGGGCGTATGTTTTCCGTTGGACTCAACCGCTATACCGTTGGCGCCAACTGTAGGAGCTTGAATTGGCAGCCGCGGATCCGTTGAATAAATCAACGGATTCATCACGGGCTGTGTTCCCGCCCCAAATCCACCCTCAGCATTATTCCCTCCCTCAACGGCGCTAATGTCACTGCCGGGTATCGTTATCCCGCTGCCCATTACTGTTCCTGGCGTGATGGTGCTATTGCCCCCAGCAGATATCTGCGTCGGATTCAGTGCCGTACCCCCGATCACGTCGGGGCGATTTGGTGTGTATCCATTGGGTATTTGGTCAGCTATGGATGGCTCTGACGTGGTCATCCTGCTGGCCTGTAGCGCGGCTATCACTCCTACTGGGAGCATGATGCTGCAGGCCGATTGGGCGCATGCCGCCAACAACTGTTGACCTGAAGCCGTTAGGCTGCCAACACCGCGTTGGGCAGCTTGTGCGCCAAGCTGGCCAATACGCATTAGCAGTAGCAAATTGTTGTTACTAGCTTCATTAAATGCTGCAGTAGCGCCACTCGCTCCACCAACGGCACCGCCAGCGCCGAGCATGACCGCCTGCGTCAGCCCCTGTACCACTGGCTCAGGCAACCCAAGGCTGTAGATAGCAGCGCCAATTTGCGGGCCAGTCAACGATGCTCCCGTAGCACCAACCGCCCCGCCAACGCCTCCGGTCAGCGCGCCAATACCGCCGTGCAATGCTGCGCGATACGCGCCCTGCGGTCCCCATCGATCAGCGGCGTCTTTATCGCCTCGTGCAAGCGCCGCTGCGTATTGCGTATTTGCATAATTACCCGCGGCTTTACTTGCTTGGCTGCCAAACGCCTGGGTAATGGCCACCTGCGCATTGACCTCTTTCTGCACCTTGTCAGCATCAAAGATCTTTTGCAGGCCTGTCTCAGCATCACCTGTGCGCACCGCTGTGTTGCCTGCAACGCCGGATATGCCTGCGCTACTGGTGCTGGCTGCACTTCCTTTGGTGTTGCCTATGCCTGCTCCGCTGCTGCCCAATTGGCTGCCGACACCTATCGTGCCGCCAACCGCACTGCCACTAAAGTTGGCCGTATTCTGCACATCAGTGGTAGTCAGCTGACCACCCGTTGCAAACGTATTGGCATTGCCCTCAACCGCCTTTTGCGTACTGGCAATCACAGCGCCCGTCAGATTTGTGTTGTTCGCCACACTGACCTGAAACCCACCATCGCCCGCTTTAAGTCCTGACTGCTCACCCACACTTTGGAAGTCGCTGTTGATGTTGCTTTTACTGGCGCTGACAGAGCCGCCTGTCGGACCACTTGGCCCGATGGTGATCGAGCCGCCTGCGCTCTTTTGGCTGCTGGTGTAGGTGCTGGTATCTTGCAAGCTCTCCATGTTCAAGCTGCCCTGACCACTGGTTCCCACATCAGCCTTGATGGTGTTGGCCGCTACGACGGCACCTTTGATATTGGTATCACCGCCACTGGTGATAGCCGCCGTGTTGCCGGCACTGATCTGGCTGTTGGTGTAGCTGGTGTCCGCCCCATTGCTTTTACCCTTGCCCTTGCTGCCCGCCAGCGTTACGCCCGTCTGGCCGCCCACACTGACTCCAACCGAGCCGCTGCTTGAGCTATTCGTACTGGCCTGGCTTGATTCGTTCTTGGCCGCAAGCAAATTGACCTGGTTGTCTGCTGC
>JAYURC010000007.1:0-33593 GCA_043756405.1 Polaromonas sp. | reverse complement strand
CAGCTCAAGCGGCTGGATGAATTTCATGCCAAGCACGCCAGCGAGTCCCCCGCCATGCTTAAACGCCTGCAAAAAGCCGTGATTGACAACGCCAATGTGTTTGAAGTGCTGATGGATGCAGTCCGCGTTTGCTCACTGGGGCAAATCACCAATGCGCTGTTTGAGGTGGGTGGGCAATACCGGCGCAATATGTGAAGCCAAGGCAAACGGAACCAGTCACGTGTAACGCACAAAAAAGCCCGAACTTACACGGTGCAGCGCACATTGCAAGTTCAGGCTTGTTAGCAGCAGGGCAAATGCCCTGCAGTCACACCCGAAAAGCTTAGCCTTGACGAGGGCGCTTGCCTGGGTTTTTCTTGCTGCGGGTGTGGGATCCGCGCTCAAGGCTGATTTTTTGCCCATGTGGCGACGATGTGGCGTGGCCTTTGGGTGGGATGGGCTTGGGGGCGCAGATGTCAGCTTCGACTCTGATTTTCTTGGGCATAAGGAACTCCGGGTTGAAATGGGGAAAGCAAACTATTTTAAGCCAGCCCACGCAAGGGCAAATTGACCAGCAAATTTTGCGGTTTGAGTTTGACGATACCTGCCGCATTCATCATCAGCCCCAGGTAAACCGGCTTGCCTGCCACGTCAGGCCGAACGTCTCGTGGGTCCGCAAAGTCCAGCCTGAAAAGACTGACCAGGCGCTGCAAGCGTTCGGGCTCTACCGCCCTGCCTTCATACAGATCGTTCAGCAGTGCGGTTGACTCAACATCCAGCCCGACATGCCAGCGCCAGGATTCGTCGTCGATTTTTTTGCAGCGGACGGATAGTGACGGTGACACCTAAAAAATGCTGCACCCATTTTTGTAGCACGCTGGTCAGCGCTTTCAGGCCAGATCTGGCGCGGGTCATGGTGGCAGCGGCTGCACCCGCCGTGTTAACCAGCATATGCAGCGTGATGGCGTCGGCCAGCATGTCAATAAACAACGGCGGAATGTTGACCTGACCATACTTGTATAGGGTTGGCAAGCAAAGCGGCGTGTAGCGCAAGTTCTACCGGGCAAAACTCTGGCAGGCGAGCCAACTCTGGTCGTGCCAAAAACAACTTAAAGAAATCATCGGAAGGTGGCGTGCCGTACGGCGCAATGTTTCGCATGGCCCCTGTCGTCGCATAGTCGCCGCACATAAAACGCACGTTTTAATCACCGTCAGTAGACAAAGCGTAGTCAACGTGACGCGGCACCACCAGCAAGCCGCCAGCGTTAGGCACCGCCTCAATACTGATGACGGGCTGCGCCGCACTCACGCTGCCAAAGATGGTGGCAAAGGCAATGTCTGCCGCATCACGCCCGGTACAAAAGCGCACAAAGCCCATCGCAATGGCGGTGCCCGACGGGTCAAACATGTACCAGCGCCCTGCGCCATTTGCAGTTGCCAGGTACACCTCAACATAAGCATGAAAGTCTGGTGGGCCCAACGCCGGGTCTGCGCCGTAATCCATGCCGCTGACCATGCGGGCTGGCAAATTAACAGCACGGCACAAGGCAATCATCAAATGCGCAAAGTCGCGGCACACGCCAACCCGGTCAATCAGCGTGTCGAGCGCAGAGGTGTTGCTGTTGCTGGTGTTGCCCTGAAAACGTACATGGCTGCTGACCCAGTCACAAATAGCCTGCGCGCGGCTGTAGCCCATGGGCAAGCTGCCAAAATGCTGACCCGCAAATGTCAGCAACCGGTCTGACTGGCAGTAACGGCTGGGGTACAGGTACGGCAATACGTGACCAGGCAGCGCCTGGGGGCTGACTTCAAACAACTCGTTGGGTGCCGCTTCAAAATGCGTCAGGTCAATCACGGCGCTGTAGCAAACAGTCAATGGCCCCTGCATGGCCCGCAAAGCAATGAAGCGGCTTTGTGATGGGGTGTCCGTGTAGTAGTTAGGTGCCAGGATTTGGTTAAAACTCAGCGACTCTTCAACAACCCGCTGGCGGGGTGTGAAAGCGGCCTGAATATTGAAAATGAAATCGCAGCCAGCATCAAATACCTCGTAGTCAAGCTGTGTTGATAACGCCATTCTGACCATTCCTATCGCCCCTTAACCTGGTTGTTCAGGCAAGCATTAAGCCAGTCTTGGCGGTCTGTTTTTAACGTTGGCGATATTCAGCAGCCATAATTGCAGTTGCCTGCTGACAGCTTAGAAGGGCGTGTGCCTACACACTGCCTGCCAGCGTTAGTCTGCGCGAAACTGATCCGCATTTTTGCCTTTAACCCCGGCATAAAACGCTTTGATGGCCACCATGTCGGCGTCAACATCACCGGTGGTTGCGAATATCGGGCCCAGCCCACCGATTTTTTTATCGTAGTCCAGGTAAGCCATCACGATGGGCACGCCAGCCCCGGCGGCAATGTAGTAAAAACCGGTTTTCCAGAAACGCGTGCCACTGCGTGTGCCCTCAGGCGGCACGATGAGTTGCAGCGGGTCCGTCGCCTGCATGATGGCTGCGCTGGACGCCGCCACCAAATTATTAGTCTGGCTGCGGTCAACCGGAATACCGCCCAACCACATCATCACGCCGCGAAACGGCGGTTTAAAAAGCGATGCTTTGCCCATCCAGTACACGTTCAGGCGGAGTACAAAACACACCATCAGCGTGTAAGGCAGGTCCCAGTTGCTGGTGTGTGGCGCAGCTATCAGCACGCTTTTGGCAGCCTCTGGCGGCAGCTCGCCCACCACCTTCCAACCCGTCAAGCGAAGAAATGCGGTGGACAACCCGCGCAGCAAGGTGTTGACGATGGGCGTGTCGAAAATAGTGTGATGCATGAGGCGCTGGTTGGACTTGTGGCGAAGCCTGTTGTGATGACGCCTGGCAAAACGCCTGCGCTGTGGCGTTATTCTAGTTTCATCTTTTTACACATTAGCAACCGATTGACTCAAAAAATGCAGGTCAGATGCTACAAATTAAAGAGCTGTAAGCGCACGCACATATTGCGCCAGAAGCCACTTTTAATCCTAAAAGGTTACCCCTCAGGTCTCTGACTTGCCGTTGCGGGTTTGACGGGTCATCAATGCCACCACCCCAGCCCAGAAAAGGTGTAGAAGCGGTTTAAAACGGCAGTTTTAAACCCTGGTAATCAACCAAACTGCCCGTGTCCGCCGGATTCAACCCCGCGAGCACGGCCAGCAAATCCGCAGCCGCTTCAGTAGCTGGCCGCACATTCAAACCCGTTTTGGCGAACGGCTCGCTGAGCGCTGTGGCCACAGTGCCGGGATGCAGGCTGACACAAATGCTGTCTTTGTTGCGCCGCGCCAGCTCAATCGATGCCGTTTTAACCAGCTGGTTCAGCGCCGTTTTGGATGCCCGATAACCGTACCATCCGCCCAATGCGTTGTCTCCCATGCTGCCCACCCTGGCCGACATAAACCCCGCTACGCAGCGCCCGGTTTTGGGCAGCAGCGGCAAAAAATGCTTCATCACCAGCGCCGGACCGAGCGTGTTGATTTTAAAAACGTGTTGAAGGTAATCGGCGTCCAGGTTGGTAAAGCTGCGCTCTGGCTGGCCTTGGGCACCGTGGAGGAAGCCCGTGGCAACAACCAGCAGGCGCAGTTGCAGATTCGACGTTTTGCACAGGTCAACAGTGTGCTGAGCGGCTTTGGCGATGCTGGTTTCGTCATCGTAGTTAACACTAACTTGCGTACTGCGGCTCAGACCAATGGCTTGGGCGTAGTTGGTATCGCCTTCAAGCTGTGTCAGCAAGGCAGCGCCCAAGCCGCCGCTTGAGCCGATGATGAGGGCTAGGTTTTGATTTTTCTCAATAGTCATTTGGACAGTCGTTTAAACCCATTCACGCTGGCATAGGTCTGAAATAACCTTTGATGCATTCCGTATTGCGAACCGCAATCTGCACATGATTCAGTTTTTCGATTTGGGCCCCGGCGTACAGTTCGCCACCCTCCCATATCGCCCCGCGCACCGTGTCGTATGACTCCAGACCTGCGCGCTCGCGTAGCTGGTGCATGGTTTCGATGACCAGACAATCAAGGCGTCTAGCCACTCGTTCCCGATTGTTGACGGGCAGCGGCTCGCTAGTGGCCTGGCTGATGGACTCCAAAAAATCGTAAGACTCCTTGAGTTCGTCCAATGCACAGCGATCCAGCAGGTTGCAACACAAGCGCAATTCAATGACCGCGCCGACCACAAAAGACTTCTTGATCGTGCCTTTGGACTTTTTAGGATTTTTGCGCACATCTTCTGCAAAATCAAAAGCACGCCTGGGGTCGTTTTCCCAAAAGTAAATGCCACCGCCCAACCAGTCGTAGTCGTTTTGGCTGTGCTTCAAGTGTTTTGTTTGGCCAGAAAGTATGGCTTCGCCAACCTTCTCATCGCACCCATGAAAGCCCAGCACCAAGCCAGGAAGGCGCTGATAAATGTCCTGAAACTCCAAGGTTCAAGCTCAGGCGTAGCGTGCAGAGACTTTGCCTTTGGGCGTCAGATAACCCACTTGCTCCATAAATCGCCGCGCGGCCTCGGGGTCTTTGGATAGCTGTTTTTTGAGCTTGTCTACACCTGGCTTGATGGCGGGGTCTGACAAGCGGGCGAATGCGCCAGTAGAAGCCGTACGCCCAATTGCCACCACTTTTGAGTCAGCAGCTTTTGGCAGTGCATTTTTTCGTGTTTTTGTGGTGGTCATTTTTTGAGGCTCCGTCGATTAAGAACCAAGGCGTTTTGAAATGTTTTGATTGAACAGTTTAAACCGTAGTCGAACTTCCCGCCCAGAAAAGGCGTGACAGGACTGTGCTGACGACGTTGCTGGAGCTGTCGCTACAAATTATGGATTTTGCCCGAGGGAGTCGGCGCGGGACGATGGCTGATGCCGTGAAACTGACCGAGGCTAACCGCAATACCTTGAAGCAGCATTTTCGGAATCTGGCGGCACCGGAGCACTTGCAGCAGCAGGGGACTGAGCTAGGGTTTGGTATGGGTTGGGGTGAGGCAGGTTCTAGCGGGGCGGACGAGATTCACTTCGCTCGCAGCCTTGATTCCATTGGGTCTTGACAACCGAAACTTTAAGACATTCAACACAAGATCTGTCACCACGTTATGTTTTAGGCATGAGGAAAAGCATTATTGACAAGGATATTTGGGTGCTTTGTGCTTTGCTGTTGGTCGGGCTCGTGATTACAGCCTTCAAACCTTCATGCAGGCAAAGCAGAAGCAACCGCAGGCCGCTTCGCCTTCTTAACCTTCGGATCACCCTTCTTTTTGGCCTGCCAAAGGTCATACTGCCCCTGCATACGCAGCCATATCTCAGGGCCATTGCCGACCCACTTGCCCACACGAAGCGCCATTTCAGCCGTGATGGCAGAGCGCCCATTGATCACGCGCGACAGGGTGACACGTGACACACCCAATTGCTCTGCCGCTTCATTTACGCTCAGTTGCAGTTCAGGCAGAACGTCATCACGAATGATGAGGCCGGGGTGGGTTGGGTTATGCATAGTCATCATCAGCTTTCAAATAATCTAGTGGTAGTCCTGGTAATTAACCAGCACAGCGTCTTGGCCAACGAACATAAAAGTCAAGCGCCAGTTACCGTTGACCCAAACAGACCAGTGACCATTCAAACCGCCTGACAAAGAATGAAGTTGCCAGCCGGGAATATCCATCTGTTCCGGCATTGCTGCTTGGTTCAAGGCTGCCAGTTGGCGATTGAGTTTGTCAGCATGGTGGGGTTGAATACTCGCCTTGCTGCCCTTCTCAAAAAACGCCTGCAGCCCTTTGTGGCGAAATGATTTGATCACTCTTTCAGTGTATCACTTAGCGATACACGGCGCACGTCGGCAATGGCGGAGTTGCTATCAAGCTTGATTTGCATAAACATCTGCGATTGCAGGATATTTTCAATTTTTTACGCTGTGATGAACAAAATATCCTGCAGGCGCAGGATATTTCAATTGGCAGTTCTAGCAGTCGCCGCAAACACGAGCTCTGTCACCCCAATCCGATCCAGTGCCCCAGCCAAATTAGAAACGGTCTTTTCCACGTCGTGCCACTTGTCCAGCCCAAACAGGCCCACGCGGAAGGTCATGAAGTCTGGGCCTTCGTCGCATTGCAGCGGCACGCCTGCAGCGGTTTGCAGGCCTTGGGCTAAAAACTTTTTGCTGGACTGAATATCCGGGTCGGTCGTGTAGCTGACGACCACGCCGGGTGCTTTAAAACCGTCAGCGGCAACGCTTTTCAGGCCTCGACTTTCGAACAGTTCGCGGACCTTGCTGCCCAGCGCCATTTGCTCGGCGCGCACTTTGGCAAAACCGTAGGCTTGGGTTTCTTTCATCACATCGCGCAGGCGGGTCAATGCGTCTGTCGGCAACGTGGCGTGGTAAGCGTGGCCGCCTTTTTCGTACGTCTCCATGATCTGCAGCCACTTTTTCAGGTCACATGCAAAACTGGAGCTTGTGGTGCCGTCAATGGCCATTCTGGCGCGTTCGCTCAGCATGACCATGGCGCAGCAGGGCGAGCTGCTCCAGCCTTTTTGTGGGGCTGAAATCAGCACGTCAACGCCCGTGGCCTGCATGTCTACCCACATTGCGCCTGATGCAATGCAGTCGAGTACAAACAAACCGCCAACGGCGTGAACCGCATCAGCCACGGCGCGCAGGTAGCCGTCGGGCAGCATCATGCCGGCTGATGTTTCGACGTGTGGGGCAAACACCAAGGCTGGCTTTTCCTTTGCAATCGCGGCCTCTACTTCAGCAATCGGTGCGGGAGCCCACGGCTCTTGCGCGCCTTTGGTTGCTTGCCGCGCTTTCATCACCGTGTGCGACACGGGAATGTTGCCCATGTCAAAAATCTGCGTCCAGCGGTAGCTGAACCAGCCATTGCGAATCACCATGACATGCTTGCCAGCAGCGAACTGACGAGCCACGGCCTCCATGCCGTAGGTGCCGCTGCCCGGCACCAGCACGGCGGATGGGGCGTTGTAAACCGCTTTGAGCATGCTGGAGATGTCCGTCATTACATGCTGAAAACTTTTGGACATGTGGTTCAGCGAACGGTCGGTATAAACCACCGAAAATTCGAGCAGGCCGTCAGGGTCAATGTTGGGCAACAGTCCGGGCATGGTGTTTTCTCACTTTTCTGTTTTTACAGTCGGACTGCAAGATTAGCACGGGCAGCGTTTTGAAGGTGGCCGGGGTTGGATGGGAAACGGCGGCGTCCGGGGCCTCTAGACGCAATTGATTTAGGCATGGCTTTGCCAGGCCGCAGGTGCAGGGAGCGACACGAAGTACGCGAGCGTAGGGGCCTACAAAGCCCGCTGGATGATGATCTTCTGCACATCCGACGTGCCCTCATAAATCTGGCACACCCGCACATCGCGGTAAATGCGTTCGATGGGGAAGTCGCTCACATAACCATAGCCGCCCAGCGTTTGTAATGCAGCGCTACAGACCTGCTCAGCCATCTCGCTGGCAAAAAGCTTGGCCATGGCGGCTTCTTTCAGGCACGGCAGGCCTGCATCGCGCAACGCGGCGGCGTGCCAGGTCAGCTGCCGCGCGGCTTCAATTTGCGTGGCGCTATCGGCCAGCCTGAAGCCTACCGCCTGGTGGTGGATGATGGCGCTGCCAAACGCAGTGCGGTCTTTGGCGTAAGCCAGCGCAAAGTCAAACGCGCTGCGCGCCATGCCAATGCTTTGCGCGGCAATGCCGATGCGCCCGCCTTCAAGTGCGCTCAGGGCGATTTTGTAGCCTTCGCCCTCGTTGCCAATCAGGCTGTCGTGCGGCACGCGGCAGTTGTCAAAATTGACTTGCGCGGTGTCGCTGGAATGCTGGCCCAGCTTGTCTTCCAGCCGATCAGCGCTGTAGCCGGGCGCGTTGGTTGGCACGATGAAGGCGCTCATGCCTTTTTTGCCAGCGCCTTTGTCAGTCACGGCTATGACGATGGCGACATGGCCATTTTTGCCGCTGGTGATGAACTGCTTGATGCCGTTGATGACATAGCCGTCCGCATCTTTAATCGCCGTGGTTTTAAGCGACGACGCATCACTGCCCGCATGCGGTTCAGTCAGGCAAAACGCACCCAGCATGTGGCCCTGCGCGAGAGGCGTGAGCCACTGCTTTTTTTGCTGCGGGTTGCCGTAGCGCATGAGGATGGCATTGACCGGGCAATTGGTCACGCTAATCGCCGTGCTGGTACCGCCGTCGCCCGCAGCGATTTCTTCAATCACCACGGCCAGCGACAAATAGTCAAGCCCCGCTCCGCCCAGGTCGTCAGGCACGCAGATGCCGTATGCGCCAAGTGCGGCCAGGCCCTTGTGCGCTTCAACGGGAAAGGTGTGTGCCTTGTCCCACGCAGCGGCATTGGGCAAAAGTTCTTGCGTGCAGAAGTCGCGCAATGCATCGCGGACTTGCTGCTGGTCTGAATTAAGTATCAAAATAGCCTCCAGCCAAATAGATATGGGCGCAAACAGCTATTTTATTTATAGCATTTCAATAGCTAATGCAGTACCTTCGCCACCACCAATGCACAGCGTAGCAATCCCCTTTTTCAAGCCCCGCGCTTTCAGCGCATACATCAACGTAACGATGATACGGGCACCGCTGGCACCAATCGGGTGACCGAGTGCACACGCGCCGCCGTTGACGTTGACGATGTCGTGGCGAATGCCAAGCTCAGTCATCGCGGCCATGGGCACCACGGCGAAGGCTTCGTTAACTTCCCACAGGTCAACGTCTTTCACTGTCCAGCCGATTTTTTTGAGCAGCTTGTTGACTGCGCCCACTGGGGCGGTGGTAAACCACTCTGGCTCTTGAGCAAAAGTGGCGTGGCCGACGATACGGGCCATCGGCTTTGCGCCAAGCTCCTTGGCGGTTGACTCGCGCGCCAGCACCAAAGCAGCCGCACCATCGTTGATCGACGAGCTGGACGCGGCAGTAATCGTGCCGTCTTTTTTAAATGCGGGCTTGAGACCAGCAATCTTGTCGAGCTTGACCTTGCCTGGGCCTTCGTCGATGGAAATGACGACTTCACCTGTGCGGGTTTTGACGGTGACAGGTGTAATCTCTTCTGAAAACGCTCCTGATTTTGTAGCCTCTTGCGCACGTTCTACGCTGGTTATCACGAATTTATCTTGCGCTTCACGGGTAAATTTGTACTTGTCTGCACACTGCTCGCCAAACGTGCCCATGGCACGGCCCGGCTCGTAAGCGTCTTCCAGGCCGTCAAGCATCATGTGGTCATAAATACGGTCATGCCCAATGCGCATGCCGCTGCGCCCTTTGAGCAGCAAGTGCGGCGCATTGGTCATGCTTTCCATGCCGCCCACCACCATCACGTCGCGGCTGCCCGCCACCAGCTGGTCATGCGCCAGCAGCGTCGCCTCCATGCCAGAGCCGCACATTTTTGACAACGTCACCGCACCCGCGCTGGGTGGCAAACCGCCTTTAAAACCTGCTTGCCGCGCTGGTGCTTGGCCCTGCCCGGCCATCAAACAATTGCCGAACAGCACTTCATCGACCTTGTTGGCGGCAATGCCTGCACGTTCGACGGCGGCTTTGATGGCCGCGCCACCCAGGTCGTGTGCCGACAGCGATGCAAAGTCGCCCTGAAAAGCACCCATGGGAGTACGGGCTGCGCCAAGGATGACGATAGGGTCTTGCATGGTTTTCCTTTTTGAAAATAAGTTCTAAGAAACAGAAATATTTTGAGCTTGCGCAAACCGCTTGTCCTGCTCATACGGGAACACATCAAACACATGCCCGGCCTGAATGCGTGACTGGTGGTTTTGCCAGAAGGCGGCATCCAGCAAATCGGCATGGTGCTGCATGAACACGCTGCGTACCGCATCATTACCCAGCAAAAACGGCCCAAAGGTTTCAGGAAACACGTCTTTCGGCCCGACGGAGTACCAGATCTCGCCGCTCATTTCGTCTTCTTCATTGCGGGGCGTCGGTACTTTTCTGAACTTGCAGTCGGTGACGTATTCAATTTCGTCATAGTCATAAAACACCACCTTGCCGTGGCGCGTGATGCCAAAGTTTTTCCACAGCATGTCGCCGGGAAAGATATTTGCCGCCACCAAATCTTTAATTGCGTTGCCGTACTCCACCACCGCGCGTTCTATCTGACCCTTGGCAAACGGATCCTCGACGCCGGTATCAAACGCTTCCTGCAAATAAATGTTGAGCGGAATCATGCGGCGCTCAATATAGACATGTTTGATGATGACTTCTACGTGTCCGTCGCCATCGCGGTCAGAGATTTCAAGCTGGCTGGGTGCAAACTTTTCAATCTCGGCTATGAGTTCATCGTCAAAACGCGCGCGCGGAAAAGCTACCTCGCTGTACTCTTGCGTGTCGGCCATGCGGCCCACGCGGTCATGCTGTTTGACAAGCAAATACTTGCTCTTGATTTGCTCTCGCGTGGTGTCTTTTTGCGGCGGGTAGTAGTCTTTGATCACCTTGAACACGTACGGAAAACTGGGCAAGTCAAACACCAGCATGACCATACCCTTGATGCCGGGCGCTATGCGAAATTTGTCGGTTGAATGCCGCAGGTGGTATAGAAAGTCACGATAAAAAAGTGTTTTGCCTTGCTTGGCCAGGCCCAATGCGTTGTAAATTTCAGCACGCGGCATGCGCGGCATCATGCTGCGCAAAAACTGCACGTAAGCCGACGGTATGCCCATGTCCACCATGAAGTAAGCACGCGCAAAACTGAACAGGATCAGCAGATCGTCCTCACCAAACAGCGCAGCATCAATCGCCAATTTGCCGTTGTGGTTGTGCAGCAGTGGTAACGCAAACGGGTGTTCGGTAAACCCATTGATGATTTTGCCGACGACGTAAGCGCCCTTGTTACGGTAAAACAAACCTGACAACACCTGTATCTGGAAGTTGGCCCGAAGCTTCACATCGCCCAAGCGCTTTTGCAGTGCCTCAACAACGTATGCGGCATCGCGCGGCAGGTCTTCAAAGGCTAAGTGCAAATCAAAATCATTGACCAGTTGCTGCATCGAGGCTTGCATGGTTTCAAGCGTTGGGTAATACGAGCGGTAAGTTGGCTGCGCGTGCGGTTCGCCGTTTTCTATGTACTCGGTACTAACCGCAGGCCGCACAAAAATAAAGTCGTTCTGAAAGTAACTGCGGTGCAGAATTTTGGTAGTGACTGAATTGAAAAACGTCTCAGCCAGCTCTGGTTGTTGGTGGTTAACCAGCAAGCCGATGTAATGCAGCTTGACCTGCTGCCAAACATCCATGGTTTGATCGCCTGCACTGAAATCGCGCTCCAGATTTGTGGATGCTTCACGCACACGGAGGTCGTAAAACTCGATTCGCTCCCTCTGGGCGCGCTGCTGGCCGTGCCAGTCTGCCGTTTCAAACCGCTGCTTGGCGCTTGCCGACTCGCCGCGAAACAATTGGTAATGGCGGTTAAAGCCATCCATCATGGCTTTGGCAATGTCGTAGGCTAGGGGAGAGTCAAGTCGCTGGGGAAACATAAGGATTTGATTCGGTTTTTTTATGGGGTCAGTTCGGCGGGTAAGGTGACTGGCAATGATTTGCGGTCAAACAGCTTTGTGACTGCTGCGGCATGCAAACTTTGCAACTGCTCCGGGCCGGACACAGACATCAGCAAGTCTTGCAGCAGGCCATCGTGTACGCCGTATATCCAGCCGTGGACAGTGACAACCAGGCCCCGCGCCCATGCGTCCTGCATCACGGTGCTGTGGCACACGTTAACGACCTGCTCAATGACGTTCAACTCGCACAAGATGTCAAGCCGCTGCGCAGGGTCTGCGGCGTCAAGTGGTGCCTTGTAGCGATCTCGTACATCCTGGATATGACGAATCCAGTTGTCGGCCAGACCAATGCGTGCGTTATGCAGGGCCGCCTGAACACCGCCGCAGCCGTAGTGGCCGCAAACGATGACGTGCTCAACCGCCAGCATATCGACAGCGTATTGAATGGTTGACAGTGCGTTGAGATCGCTATGAACCACCACATTGGCAATATTGCGGTGAACAAAAACCTCACCGGGCTCGAGCCCTGTGATCTGATTGGCAGGAACCCGTGAATCGCTGCAACCGATCCACATATAGCGCGGCTTTTGCTGGTCTGACAGATTGGTGAAGAACTGAGGCCGATCCCGCACCGTCTCAATGGCCCAGGTGCGGTTGTGTTGTAGCAGATGACGTAGCGGCATGGAAAGGCTTTCTGCGTTAGCTGGTCTCAAGGAACAGCTCGCGCCCAATCAGCATGCGCCTGATTTCGCTGGTGCCTGCACCTATTTCATACAGCTTGGCATCGCGCCAAAGGCGGCCCAATGGGTAGTCGTTGATGTAGCCATTGCCGCCAAAAATCTGCACGCCCTCACCGGCCATCCACGTGGCTTTTTCGGCGCACCACAAGATGACGGATGCGCAGTCTTTTCGTACCTGGCGCACGTGGTCCGTGCCCAGCATGTCGAGGTTTTTACCAACCGTGTAGCAAAACGCCCGGCCCGCCTGCAGCACGGTGTACATGTCTGCAACCTTGCCTTGAATCAACTGAAACTCGCCAATACTTTGGCCAAATTGCTTGCGGTCGTGAATGTACGGCACGACGTTGTCCATCACCGACTGCATGATGCCGATGGGCCCGGCGGCCAGCACGGCACGTTCATAGTCCAGCCCGCTCATCAAAACCTTAGCGCCGCCGTTCAGGCCGCCCAGTATCTGGCTGGCTGGCACTTCAACATCGTTAAACACCAACTCGCCTGTGTGGCTGCCGCGCATGCCCAACTTGTCGAGCTTTTGGGCGCAGGAAAAACCTTTCATGGACTTTTCAATCAGGAAAGCCGTTACGCCTCTTGCACCCAGTTCTGGTTCTGTTTTGGCGTACACCACCAGCGTGTCAGCATCCGGGCCGTTGGTGATCCACATCTTGGTGCCGTTTAGCAGGTAGTAACCGCCTCCCGAGGCACTTGACTCTTTCCATTCAGCCTTTAACTTCATGCTGATGACATCGCTGCCCGCGCCCGGCTCGCTCATGGCCAGTGCGCCAACATGTTCGCCGGTAATCAATTTGGGCAGGTACTTTTGGCGCTGTTCGTCAGTACCATTGCGCTTGATCTGGTTCACGCACAGGTTGCTGTGGGCACCGTAGCTCAAACCCACCGAGGCGCTGGCGCGGCTGATTTCTTCCATCGCAATCATGTGGGCCAGGTAGCCCATGCCTGAGCCGCCGTACTCTTCACTCACGGTAATGCCCAGCACGCCGAGTGCGCCCATTTTTTGCCACAGGTCAGCAGGAAACAAGTCGGTTTTGTCAATCTCAGCCGCACGTGGGGCAATTTCGCTTTGTGCAAAGTCACGCACTGCGTCACGCAGGGCGTCAATGTCTTCGCCTAGTTGAAAGTTCAGGCCGGGCAAGTCAGTCATGTTCGTCTTTCGATTGAGTTCAGTAAGTTTTAGGTACGGAAACAAGCGTTTGCTGCATCACAGCGCAGACGGTTTGTTTGCCAGTGGCATCGACATGCACCACGTCAGCCGTGACCACGAAGATGCGCTTGCCAGCCTTGACAAGGCGGCCGGTTGCGCGCAACTCGCCACCCACAAAGCTGGCCAGAAAGTTGATTTTGTATTCAACAGTTGTGACTTCCATGTCAGGCGGCGCAGCCGTTAATGCTGCGTAGCCGCCAGCAATGTCTGCCAGCGCACCAAAAGCCCCGCCGTGAAAGCTGCCCTGCTGCTGCGTGACGCGTTCAGAATACGGAAGCGACACTTCGCACAAACCTGGTTCTACCCGCAGCAGTCGGGCACCCAGGTTTTGCATCATGCCTTGACGCAGAAAGCTGGTTTCTATGCGCTGGAAAAGTTCGTTTTGATGGGCGGTGGTCATGGCTGCCTTAATCTTTACGCTGTGGTCAATGTCGGCTTTTTTGCTTTCGCAGGCTTCTTTTCAGATTTCTCTGATTTCTCTGATTTCTCCAACAGCGATTTCGCTTCTTTTTCATGCGCGCGAAGCTCCGCCAGGTTGGCCTGCAAATCAAACAGCTGGGCCTCCAGTTTGGTACGGTGTTCTTCCAGCACTTTCAAGAATTTGCGCATTTGCGGCGCTGTGTCACGCGGCGTGTCGTAAGAGTCAATGATCTCTTTGGCCTCGACCAACGACAGGCCCAGCCGCTTGGCGCGCAGCGTGAGCTTCAGGCGCGTTCTGTCTCGTGCGGTGTACACGCGGTTGCGCCCGCTTGCCCCCTCGCGCTGGGGCTGCAGCAGTCCCATGTCTTCATAAAAGCGCATGGCGCGCGTGGTCAGGTCAAACTCTTTTGCGAGGTCGCTGATGGTGTAAGTGATGGACATGCTTGGGGCGATGGGGCTACATGGTCTACGATAGGATGAGCCTGACGTTTACGTAAACGTAAAGATCAAACAAGCTGAATATTACATGAACCTTCTGGAACAACAACTTCACTACCCCCTGGGTGAGGCCATGCCCGACGAGGGTGCAACCATGGCCGTTGCGCCTGGTATTAAGTGGATACGCATGGCGCTGCCGTTTGCGCTGAACCACATCAATCTGTGGCTGCTGCGCGATGAACATGAAGATGCGCTCAACCCGGGCAATAGGCTGCAAGGCTGGTCGGTGGTGGACTGCTGCATCAACCGGCCAGAATCAAAAGCGCAGTGGGAAATAATTTTTGCAACCCAGCTTGAGGGCCTGCCCATTTTGCGGGTGATCGTCACGCACATGCACCCTGACCATATTGGGCTGGCGCACTGGCTCTGTGAAAGGTGGACAACGGCAACCCATGTTTGCCAACTTTGGGTGAGTGCAACCGACTACAACGCAGCCAAGATCGGCTCGCAATCCACCACGGGTTTTGGCGGCGAAAGTGCCGCCCGGTTTTTTGCTGCGCATGGGTTAACCGACCCAGATTCAATAGCAAAAATCAAAGCGCGCACCGGGTATTACCCCAGCATGGTGCCCGATGTGCCAAAAAGTTATGTGCGGCTACTTGATGGTAAAACTGTTGCGATTGGCGCAGGCAAAAATCGGCATCCATGGCGCTGTATTAGCGGCTATGGCCATGCGCCCGAGCACATCGCCTTGTACTGTGAGCCGCTAAATGTGCTGATCAGCGGCGACATGATCTTGCCGCGCATATCCACCAACGTGAGCGTGTACGACATAGAGCCCGAAGCTGATGCGTTGACGTTGTTTTTGGAATCGATTGACAAGTTTTTGCCGCTGCCAGAAAACACCCTGACGCTGCCGTCACACGGCAAGCCGTTTAACGGCCTGCACACGCGCATTACGCAACTGCATGATCACCACCGCGACCGATTGGCCGAGGTGATGGAAGCATGTGCGCTAACACCGTGCAGCGCGGCAGACATTTTGCCCATCATGTTCAAGCGCGAGCTGGACTTGCACCAGACCACGTTTGCCATGGGCGAGGCGCTGGCGCATTTGCACCTGCTGTGGTTTGCAGGCAAATTGCAGCGCAGACTCGGGCCGGACGCCGTGTACCGATTTACAGTTGCGATTCAATAGACTGCTCGGCTGGTGCCGGTGCCGATGCCGGAGTGGGTGCCGGTGTGGGTGCTGTTACCTGAGCTTGCGGCCAAGAGACTGAAAAGCTGGCGCCAGCTTGTCGGTGTAAGTGGTGTCAAAGCCTGCACCGTTGTCAGACATTTGCAACACCAGCTCGACCAGCACCACTTCTCCGTCGCCTTTGACCTGTCTGCAAATCTGCAGTGCCACGTTAGCCGCACCGGCACAACGCACCGCGCTGAACAGCGCTGCGCCAGAACCGTCTGGGAAAAGAGCCCCCATCTGCAAGGCCAAAAATGTGCTTTTTCGAATACCGTAAAAATTGGCAGCCGCCTGGTTGACAGCAATAACGCGCTGCGAGGCCGTGTCGAATATCCACATCGCATTGGGGCTGGCCTTGAACAGCAAGCGGTTGGCAAGCTCACTTGCTGTCGGTAAAACTGCAGCCCAGGTACCGACGTGACATCCCTCAGATTAACGACTCAACCATCTGAATAGGGCCTGAAGGCTAAAGTACATCGTTGCACTAATGTTTTAGAAATGGAATGAGGTGTAGGCAACTGGCCTACCAGCGCGGCGCGGCTTCGTCTTTGAGCTGGTTGCGCAGCTGCGCATAGTCTGGCACCACCGCGCGCACGGTGTCCCAAAAGCGCGGGCTGTGGTCCATCACGCGCAGGTGGCTCAGCTCGTGCACCACTACGTAGTCAATCACCGACTGTTTGAAGTGAATCAGCCGCCAGTTCAAGCGGATCGAGCCATCAGCGCTGGCGCTGCCCCAACGGGTGCCGGCGCTACTCAGGCTCAATTTGCGCCACTGCACGTTAACGGTAGGCGCAAAATGGTTCAGACGTTCGGTAAAAATGCGTTTGGCTTGACGCATCAGCCAAGCTTGCACGGCGTCCTTGATCTGGTCAGGTGTGGCGGTATGCGGCAGGCCAACGTGCAGGGTCAGGCGCGTAACGCCGGGGAATGCGCCGGGCAATGCGTCAGACAGTGAGTCGTGTGGGCCGGTTGCGCCTTGGGTGTCCGCGCTGCTTTGCAGCTCAGCGCCTACCCCGCCAAAGGCGTGGCTCGGGTCGAGCACCACCATGACCTGCGCGCCTAAAAAAGGCAATACTGCACCGTCTTTCCAGTCAATGCGGGCGGATTCAAGGCGGTCGTGGCGGGCTCTGGTTTCTTGCAGCTTTTTAAGGATCCAGCCTGACTTTTCAAGCACCGCTTTGTCAATCTCATACAGCGGCACCCACTTGGGCGCAGTCACACTCAAGCCAGCAGCGCCGACTGAAAAGCCAATTGTGCGGCGTTTGCCACGCTTGAATTGATACGCCACGGCAATGCCGTCCAGCAACGTCTGGCGCGTGGCAAGCGGGTGAGCAAAGGTGGCGGGTGCCAGCGCTTGCTGCAAGGTCTGAAGGGGGAGCAAAGCCTCGTTGGCCGTATTTGCTATTATTTCAGGAGCTACCGACGCGCGTATTTGCGGGGCCAAGGGTTGATTTGATGCTTCAAAATCAACTTTATCAACAATTTTGGGTAACTTCGGCAGTTTTTCAGGCGCAGGCTCAAACAAGTCGAGCGTGAACTGCAACAGTCTTTGCATCATGATGGCTTCTTGACTCGCCTGCTGATGGGGCGATTAGCGGGCTGCAGTTGGGTAGGCTTCAGGGTCTAGCCTCTTCATCTCGGCTTCAATCCAGGCCTCCACCTCGCGCATCAGCTCGTCAGGCTGGCGGCCAGCGCTTGGGATGGGCTTGCCGATAGAAATATCAACAATCCCCGGCTTTTTGATAAACGCTTTGCGCGGCCAGCACTTGGCTGATGTGACCGCCACCGGAATGACGGGCGCGCCGGTCTCAATGGCCAGCCGCGTGCCGCCTGATTTATAAACGCCCTTTTGACCGCGCGGGATGCGTGTGCCTTCCGGGAACATGATGACCCAAACGCCCTGTGCCATCAGGCGCTTGCCCTGCTCCACCACCTTGTTAAAAGCCTGGGTACGCTGGCTGCGGTCAATATGAATCATGTCCATGCGCGACATGGCCCAGCCGAAAAACGGCACATACAGCAGCTCTTTTTTAAACACAAAGGCCAGCGGGTGCGGCATCAGCGTGACCATTGAAAAGGTTTCCCACGTGCTTTGGTGTTTGACCAGCAGCACACAACTGCCCAGATCGGTGTTGGGCAGGTTCTCCATCCCCGTCACCCGGTTTTGAATCCCCAAAATCATTGTGCCGCCCGTTACCGCCAAGCGCAGCCAGCCAGCGCACAGCCAGTACACCTGCGTGCTGGAGCCAAACAGTGAAAAAACCAACACCATGATGGCCCAGGGGATCACCGTGATGGTCATCCACAGAACGTGAACAATCGCGCGAATCAGGTTCATAAAGGCTTTACGCAGCGACAGCGCTGCGCTGAAGAAGATGGTCAACAAAGGCCGACAAGTCGGTATGAAACAGCGTGCCAACGGGCAAACCATCCGGCTGGCCGCCGCTGCGGTAACGCTCGGATTTGCCGGTCAGTACCAGGTGCGGCTGGCAGCCCGCAGCGCTGCCAGCCAGAAGGTCACGCACCGAGTCGCCCGCCGCCGGCACACCATTGAGCGGCACGCCAAAGCGGCTGCCGATCTGTTCAAACAAACCGGGCAGCGGCTTGCGGCAATGGCAGCTTTCTTCAGGCGCATGTGGGCAATAAAAAACCGCATCAATCCGCCCCCCCACAGCGGCCAGCATTTTGTGCATTTTGGCGTGCATGGCATTGAGCGACGCCACATCAAACAACCCGCGCCCCAGGCCCGACTGGTTGGTCGCCACCACCACATGCCAGCCCGCCTGGTTAAGGCGCGCAATCGCCTCCAGCGCGCCCGGCAACGGCTGCCATTCTTCAGGTGACTTCACGTAGTCGTCGCTGTCAGAGTTGATGGTGCCGTCGCGGTCAAGGATGACGAGTTTCATGAGTTACTTCAAACTGGTTCGTGAGTTCGATAATTCAAACAGTCGATCGATAGTTGTCCGCCTAACGCAAGCAGTTTCATCAGGCAAAACCAAGATCCACTCGATGGCCTCATCCAAATAAAGATCACACAAATTTTTTAGAGCGTGGTCTCCGGTGACAACGATACGGTCACTGTGGGCAGCCGCTGCAAGCACATGTACATCCTTAGCCAGAGCGGCGCGCTGTGCTGCCGTAGCCTGTAAACAGCCAGAAACTCGTGCTGCGACTCTACTTGAGTGCGTTTGAATATCAATTCGAACCAGCTTTTTTCGGGCATTCATCGCAGCGCGCCACTTGACCGCCATTCTTGATTGGTGCGTGTTCCATTCGGTTTGAATCTCACTACAAAAAACAGCACGATGGCAAATTTCGAGGACAGTATTTAGTACCTGCGTGCAGTGCGATGAATGACCGGCTTTCTCACCAGCACCACGCAAAACAGATGCATCAACCACCAACAACCGGGAAACTTTAGCCATGATCGAATAGGACCGCTTCGGATGCTTCGATAAAGTCCTGCTCGCCCTGCATTTCTGTTGCTTCAAAGTCCTGCGGCCAATCTCCATAGGCTCCTGAGTCATCTAAATTTCGTGTGGTCACTTGCGTTTGACCTGCCGCATCACGCTCGACCCAGTGAAGTTTTACAACATCCTTTTTGACCTCGCCGCGTGCAACCAATGTTTGTATTGCTCGCACAAACAACAAGCTATGAGTTTCAACAATAACGACTGAATTGCGTTTAACAGCATCAGCAAATATTCCCGCCAGAGCGCGCTGCGCTTTTGGATGCAAATGCGTTTCAGGCTGCTCGATGTAGACCATCTGCCCTGGCTTGGCGACCAGCAAGGCGACTAAAACGGGGAGCACTTGTGACACACCGAATCCAACGTCAGCAATACTGACCAAATCTCTTGCGCCACCTTGCGCTGCGGCGGGTAATCGCCCGACTTGTAGCTCAACCCGTGTGTCGTCAATCCTGTTCGACACAACCTTCCATGTCAGGCCCAGTTGCTGAAGCTGTTTACCCAATATCTCCAGTTTTTCGTGATCGCTTTCTTGCCAGTGAGCCACGATACTGGCGACATAAGTATCAAGAGTGCCAGGAAAACTACCACCGACCGCAGTCTTTTTATAACTTCTCTCAGGGTTGCCCCTCAAACCGGGAACATGAATAATATTTCGCCCAACATCTTCGCCAAACCCTTCTACGATACCTACAGGAAACATGTACGTACGATCTTCATGACTGAGCTGCAAACGCAAAAATGCGCGATCACTGACAATAGAAGCTTTAGCTTGTGAGAACACGCTGTTTGCCGGAAAGCCAGACGCTTTGACGATTTCTTTGACTTGCTCGTCTGTCAGCTTCTCAGTCAAAATGTGAGATTTGCCTTTGCGGTCGGTGTGAATGTTTTCTTTGATTTGCAGTTGCTTTTTAGCGCCCCTCTCGAAACTCAACTTTAACGCCCGGCCATCCTCAGCATACAAGCCAATAGAAAGTTGCTTCTTGGCGCTTTTGGCTTTCGAAAATATCTGGCCTAGTTCTGTAAATTTAACGTTAGGGCCGTCAATCAGCAAAGGACCGGGGTCATAGGCGGCTTCAAGTGTTTGTTTTAGGAGCAAAAGAGGCTGCAAAAAACTGGACTTTCCCGCCGAATTAGCGCCGGCAAGGATGTTCAGGCCCCCAAGCTCTAACCTGCATTCAGTATTGATAGATTTAAAACCCTCAATAGTTATTGCGCTTAAGGCATTGTGAGAGCGTCTATGGGAAGGTGGTTTTTTTACTTTTACTTGAGTTGTCATAGTTAATCACCGTTCAGGCAAGTTTAGACAGATCAGCCACTCGGTTCATCGCATTGTGCAGCGTGGCCAGCAAGCCCAGGCGGTTCAGGCGCAAGTCCATTTGCTCTGCATTGACCATCACGCCGTTGAAAAAGTCATCAACCGGTGTGCGCAATGCAGCCAATGTTTGGAGCGATGCGGTGTAGTCGCCTGCTTCAAATCGGACATTGGCTTTGGGGACGACATCACTCATGGCTTTGTGTAGCGCGATTTCTGCCGGTTCAGTCAACAGTATTTCGCTGACGTGAGCATCTACCGCATCGCCTTTTTCAGGATGTTGCTGATGCGTTTGTTGGCTGCGGCCAAGGCTGGGGCTTCGGGTAGGGCTGCGAAGGCGCGGACTGCGGCTAGGCGTTTTGAGATTACGCCAAAAGACTCGGCTTCTACGTTGCCCGAAGAAAGCACAGCTTCAATTTCTTGAGCAGTCGAGCCTCGCTCTTTAAGAACAACTTCATATCGATTGAAGAAAAAGTGTCTGAGCGCCTCCATTTGATTGGAAGACCTTTGCCCATCTTTGTCGCTAACAAAAACGCCAATGGGAAAAATACTGTCTTCACTAGCCAACGCAACCAGTTGAGAAATCGAAAATGGCAATACCTTTTCTTCCAGGATACGAATCACACCCAGCGCATGCCTGCGCAAAGCAAACGGGTCTTTATCCCCCGACGGCAAATTGCCAATACCAAACATACCTACCAGCGTTTCCAGCTTATCCGCCAGCGCCACCACCACACCCACGTCGTTGCGCGGCAACTCATCGCCCGCAAAGCGCGGCTTGTAGTGGTCTTCAATCGCATCAGCCACATCAGCACTCAGGCCATCGTTGAGTGCGTAGTAGCGGCCCATCGTGCCCTGCAACTCCGGGAACTCACCCACCATGTCGGTGACCAGATCGGTCTTGGCCAATTGCGCGGCAAGGTCGGCTTTGGCAGCCAAAATGTCTCCACCCAATTGCTGGCCGATGGCCTTTGCAATCGCGCGCACCCGCTCAACCCGCTCGCCTTGCGAACCCAGCTTGTTGTGATAGACCACTTTGCCCAAACCCTCAACCCGCGACAGCAAAGTCTTTTTGCGATCCTGATCAAAAAAGAACTTGGCATCGGCCAGGCGCGGGCGCACCACGCGCTCATTGCCGCCTATCACAAAGCTTGCATCTTTGGGGTTGATGTTGCTGACGACCAAAAACTTGTTGGTCAGCTTGCCGCTGGCATCAAGCAGCGGAAAGTATTTTTGATTCGCCTTCATGGTCAAAATCAAGCACTCTTGCGGCACGCCTAAAAATTCTTTTTCAAACTCGCAAATCAGCACATTGGGCCGCTCGACCAGTGCGGTCACCTCATCAAGCAGCGCGTCGTCGTCAATCGGTTTGCAATTGCCCACCTTGGCAGCTGCCGCATCCAGCTGGCGAACAATCTCGGCACGGCGCGCGGCAAAGCTGGCAATCACTGCGCCGTCTTTGGCCAGCGTTTCCGCGTAACTGTCAGCATGCTGCAAAACCACCGGGTCAACCAAGGCTTCAAACCTGTGGCCATGCGTGGTATTGCCCGCCTTCAAGCCCAACGCCTCAATTGCGACCACGTCCGCGCCATGCAAAGCCACCAGACCATGCGCAGGCCGCACAAACTTCACGTCGCTCCAGCCATCAGCCAATTGATACGTCATGACCTTGGGAATCGGCAATTTGGCAATCGCGTCCAGCAGGGCTTTTTGCAAGCCTTCTGCGAGCGTTGCGCCCTTGACCAGGCTGTCATAAAACAACGCTTCGGCCTTGCCATCCAGAGCTCGTTTCAAACCAGCCACGCTTGATGCGTCAGCCCCAAGTGCCGCCAGTTTTTTAAGCAGTGCGGGTGTGGCGTTGCCGTCAGCACCCAGGCCCACGGCCACAGGCATCAGCTTTTGCGATACCGCCTTGTCAACCGCTTGCGGCAACACATAAGTCACATGCGCAGCCAGTCGGCGCGGGGAGGCAAATGAGATCAACGCAGATTCAGGCGTTGCAAGCCCCTGCGCTTTGAGCTGTTCAAACAACACGCCTGCAAACGCATCACCCAGCTTTTTCAATGCCTTGGGCGGCAGCTCTTCTACAAACAGTTCAACCAATAAATTTTTTGTTGTCATAAATTCTCTAGGCATTGGAATTTTTTTCATTGGGCTTTTTGGTGTCTAGTTGGCTTACCAAGCCTTGGTAACGCTCGAACAACAGCGACACCCGCTGTGCATTCAATGATGTTATTGCACCGCTTCGTCCGCGCAAGGTCAGTCCGTAAGCTTTGTCTACCAGTTTGTCCAGCGCCAAATGAGCAATTTTCAGGTCTTTAGGCATGAGATCGGGGGCATAGAGCTGCGCCAGGCTTTTGCCAGCCCTTCCCTTTTGGTGCACTTCACGCACGTCAAGCACGACCTGCGCAGCTTGCGCCATGCTTTGCTGTGCGCCTAAGTCTTTGGTATTGTCAGCATTCAGCTCTGGCCACGGGAAGTTGTTGTAAACGATGGCGGCTGAATAGCGATAGTCACTTTTGAGGCGCCCGCAGGTGTACCGAACCCAGGCCATGTGCATGGCGCTGGTCAACACGGCGAAGTGGTACAGGCTGGCTTTGGGGATCACATACAACTGGTTAGAGGCGATGGTGTTTTTGTTCAAAAACGCGATAGGAATCACATCTCTGCGCTCTGAGGAGACCGTGGGTATCGCGATGTATTTCTCACTGGGCTGCCTTATTTCTGCAAACTCCATCGGTGTTTGCGCAAGCTTTACCGTTGTGGGTCGGCTGCTTGCGGCGCGCCACTGCTTGACCGCTGCTACGCGGCGCTTGATTTCGGGAAAGTCATTGATCGCCTCGGGCTCCGCATGGTGTAACCAAAGGCACCAACGCTGCTCCGCGTTGAGTAACTCTTGGCCGCCTACAAAAGGCCGAATGAACGCAGCCGCTTCTTTTCCATCGGCAAGAATCCTTGCGCGGCTCTGCTCATCAAGCGTGAAGTTGCCGTCATCCAATGCAAAGCTACCGTAATTAATGGGTGGTGCACCACAGATGGACAACTTTCGGCTCTCAAGCGCCACCATCGGCGCATCGACCAAATACGGGTTGATCTGCTGCACCGCCAGCTCTTGCGGTTCTGCTCTGGCATCGTCATCACCGTAGGCGTCAACATAATCAAACAGTCGCTTGGGTGAAACCTTGTTGACGCGGCTAGCCAAACCAAAACCCACAATCACGCAATGCACAGCAGCCTTGCCGCTGGCCTCGTTACTCCAGCGAAAAGTACGGTGGGCAAATTCGATAGCAATGCCTTGGCTCATCATCCAGCTCCACAGCAAACCTACTTGCTCGCCTTGGCAAATGCTGTTGGTAGACACAAAGGCTACTTTGACTTTCTCGCGCGCGGCCAGGTCTTGCGACTCAGCCAAAGCGAATATGTCGTTCAGACTTTGCCGGGCAGCAGCTTCGGCCGGGTCTTCCTCGTCCAGCATGCTGGCTTGCTTGGCCTTTGAAAACGCCGCGTCTTTAAACGCCTTTTTCCGTTCATCGGCCAGCGCGGCATTGGAGCCCGCAAGGTACTGGGCGGCCTTGATGTACCAGCCTGCTACGAAGTCCAGTACACCGCCGCCCTGAATACCGCTACTTGCCAGTAAGCGCTCCATGCTGACTTTTTGCTCATCGCTTTGCATTTGCTTGCCCACGAAGGGCGGGTTGCCCAACAAATACTGGCAATGCGCAGGCGGGCAAAACTCTGCCCAGTCAACGGCCAGCGCGTCGCCAATGCGAATGTGCGCAGATTTTTTGAGCGGCAAGCGCGGGAGCCAGGCTTCAAGCGTTTGCCCCGCAAGAACATTCATTTGATGATCTACCAGCCACATTGCAACTTGCGCTACACGCGCCGGAAATTCTTCAATTTCAATCCCGCTAAATTGATCGACATCGATCATTTCCGCCCTGAAAGCATCCAGGGCTTGCAAGCCGTTCAGCCCTTTGGGGCCGTTGCTTGCGATGGATTTGACCGCCTTGAAAATTTCAATTTCGAGCAGGCGCAGTTCTCGGTAGGTAATGACAAGAAAGTTTCCGCAGCCGCAGGCGGGGTCTAAAAATTGCAGTTTGCGCAGCTTTTTTTGAAATTCAAACAAGGCTCTAATGCTGCCGCGCGCGGCGACGAATTCTTGCCGCAAATCATCAAAAAACAACGGGCCGATCAACTTGAGAATATTCTCTTCACTGGTGTAGTGTGCTCCCAGCTCACGACGCAGGTCTTGCTGCGTATCTAGCCCCTCTTCATCCATGATGTGCTGAAACATGGAGCCAAAAACTGCAGGGGAAATGCGCGCCCAGTCGAGATAGCAGCAATCAAGCAGAAGTTGCCGCATGTCAGTATCAAAACTGGCGGTGCGCATTTTTTCTTCAAACATATGACCGTTGACATACGGAAAGTCTTTAAACCACCCTGGCGCCTTGCTTTGCCGCTGGCTTAATTCCGTGTCCAGCTCATCAAAAAGCTGGTTCAGCACCTGCCCAACGTTGGTTCCATCTTCCAGCGTGCCGCGCTCAATCAGATCGGTAAACCGCCCTGCTGGCTCAAACAAACCCGTTTTGTCGGCAAACATACAAAACAACAAACGCGTCAGCAGCAACTGCAGGGGGTGGCGCTTGTAACCGTCACGGCGCAAAGCACCGTGCAGTTTTGCCAGCTTTTTAACCGCGCGGTCATTTATCGGGTCGTTGGCCTGAATACGCGCGCTTTGTTGCCCCAATATAAAACCGAACCGAGATGCGTTCTGAGGCAGATCTTTGAGGCTAAAACGCGCCTCTTCGCCCAGCTCCAGATCTTTCAGCCAAAAATTCTGGAAATCACTCACCAACAGGTAGCGCGGATGCTCACCCTCGTTTAGGTTCACGCAATAGTCTGCCGCTTGGTCATGGGCAATTGCCAAGTCCACGCCAGAGCTTTTGTGTTCTATGAGCAACAAGCCAGGCCAAAAATAATCTGCAAAACCTGTTCTTTTATTGATTTTTTTGACGCGACTTTCGAAGACGCCAACGCGGCTGCTGTCCAAGCCAAAAACCGCAAAGAATTTGATCCAAAAAGTTTGCGCCTGAGATTTTTCGTCTGAAGCATGAGCAAACTCGTGTGCAAATATGCTTGCACGGGTTTTAATGTCGGGCCAGCTCAGTCTCATGGTCGCTCCGCCCTTAAACCGCTTTTACGACCTGCGCCTCTGCGCGGTCTAGTCTGCGTGGCGCTGTTGGTGTCGATCAGCGAGATAACGAGCCTGCCGCGCACTAGTTGGGCCTTAAATATCGAATGTTCGTCAAGCATATGCGCACGCTGGATGCCAAGTCGGCTTGGCCGCGCCAAATCGCCTGATCCGTCGCCCCGGTTGCAAGCGCGTGACTGCCACTGGCTTGTCAGCTTTGCGCTAAACGCTGCCGTTTTTGCGTGGTTTTCCACCTTCAAGCGGCCTTCTTCGTCATCTGATTCACCCACTCGCGCGGTGCCATCGGGAAGCCCAGGCGTTCACGGCTTTCGTAATAGCTCTGCGCCACGGCGCGCGCCAGATTGCGGATGCGGCCAATGTAGGCGGCCCGTTCTGTGACGCTGATCGCGCCGCGTGCGTCGAGCAAATTGAAGCTGTGCGCGGCCTTTAAAACCTGCTCATAGGCGGGCAATGCCAGTTGCGCTTCAATCAGGTGTTTGGCCTGCTTATCATGCGCAGTAAAGGCGGTGAATAAAAAATCTGCGTCGCTGTGCTCAAAGTTATACGTCGATTGCTCGACCTCGTTTTGCTTGTACACATCACCGTAGCTAAGGCCTTCGGTCCACTTGAGGTTGTAGACGTTGTCGACGCCCTGCAAATACATGGCCAGGCGCTCCAGGCCGTAAGTGATCTCGCCGGTGATCGGTTTGCAATCAATACCGCCGACTTGCTGAAAGTAAGTGAACTGGGTGACTTCCATGCCATTGAGCCAGACTTCCCAGCCCAAGCCCCAGGCGCCCAGGGTTGGATTTTCCCAATCGTCTTCTACAAAGCGGATGTCGTTTTGCTTCAGGTCGAACCCCAGCGCTTCCAGGCTGCCCAAATACAGCTCAAGAATGTTAGCGGGTGCGGGTTTCAGCACGACCTGATACTGGTAATAGTGTTGCAGGCGGTTGGGGTTGTCGCCGTAGCGGCCGTCTTTGGGGCGGCGGCTGGGCTGCACGTAGGCAGCTTTCCAGGGTTCAGGGCCGAGGGCACGCAAAAACGTGGCGGTGTGCGATGTACCCGCTCCGACCTCCATGTCGTACGGCTGGAGCAGTGCGCAGCCTTGTTTGGCCCAGTAGCCTTGCAGGGTGAGGATGATGTCTTGAAAACTTAGCATTGCGGGATTTTATAGGCATTTTCGCCTGCGATACGGTCGTTTTTATCGGTTAAATAGGCCTCTAGCCCAATCAAAACGTGCGCAAGCAGCTATTAAAACAATAGTAAAAATCAACCCCCACCAAGGACGCATTCCAAACCGCGCAGCCCACCAGGCGTAGGGCGTGATGCCATCGCGGCCAACAACTGCGCCCACCAGCACGCCGCGTGTGTGGCGCGGCAACAAATGGGTCACGCGCCCTGTGTGGTCAATGATGGCGGTGGCGCCGGTGTTGGTGGCGCGCACCATGGGGCGTTCAAACTCGATGGCACGCATGCGGGAGATGTTCAGGTGCTGGTCAATCGCAATGGTGTTGCCAAACCAGGCAATATTGCTGATATTGACCATCATCGTCGGGGCTGCGCCTGGGTCGATGAATGTAGCCGCCAGCTCTTCACCAAACAAATCCTCATAGCAAATATTGGGCGCAATGCGCTGGCCTTGCCAGCTGAACGACGGCTGCTGGAGGGCACCGCTATTAAAGTCTGCCAGCGGAATGTTGACGATGCTTAAAAACCACTTGAACAATGGATGCACAAACTCGCCGAAAGGCACCAGATGGTGTTTGTCGTACTTGTAAGTGGTGCTGGACGATGCGGGCTTTGATGATGGCTTTAAGGCAATGGCAGAGTTGGTGTAGCCCTGCTGGCTGTTGCCCAGCGGCATGCCGATCAATGCAGCGGTTGGCGGCGCGCCAGGTGCGGGCTTGAGAAAGCGGTCAACCAGCGAGTCGAGGTAACCAACAGGCAACTGGTGCGGCAACAGCGGGATGGCGGTTTCAGGCGTAACGACAAGCGACGTGGTGGCAGCCAGCAGCTGTTGACCGTACCAGTTAAGTGCATCAGGCAGGCCGCCAGTGGGTTGAAACTTCTGGTCTTGGGCGATGTTGCCTTGCAGCAGGGTGACGGTGAAGGCATTGGCTGATTCCACAGGACCAGAGTAGCGCGATCCATCGATTTGTCTGTAGGGCTGAAATACGCTCAACGCAAGTCCAACGATCAACCCAGCTACTTTGAATCGAACACCTAAATAACCGCCGCCTGTCCACACTAGAAGTGCAGCCAAAAGTGCTATGCCAAACGTCAAACCATGAACCCCCACCAGTGCCGCTAGACCGATAAATGGCCCATCCAATTGCGCATAGCCGCCCTGCCCCCACGGGAACCCCGTGAACAGCGCCACCCTGGCCAGCTCTGCCAGCAGCCAAAGCGCTGCAAATAACAGAGCGCGCCCTGCACGATTGACGGGCGCTACAGCCACAAACAGTGCACAAGCCGCAGCATAGTACAGCGCCAAAAACGCAGCCAGCCCGACGATAGCCATCACGCTTAACGGCGCTGCCAGGCCGCCGTAGGTGTGCAGCGATATAAAAAGCCACCACCAGGTGGCCACCTGCATGACGGTGGCAAACAGCCAGCCAACCCATGCGCCACGCCGCTTGGTTGTGGCCCGGTCAAGCTGCCAAGCCAACAGGCACATTGCCAATAAATGCAGCCACCAAACAGGCTGGCCTTGCGTTAATACGCTTGCTAGTCCGAAGCTAAAAGGCCATGCAATGCTTAAAGCATGAGCGCACCCAGCTATAAAAACAAGAGCAAACGAACGCACACCCATCAGTCTCAATTCAAATCAAGAGAGGTCTGCACCCCCACTGGCGCCACCTTGAACCACCTGACCGCGCCGCCTTTGGTGTGCAGCACGGTAAATTGCAGGCCGCTCAGTGCGAAGCTTTCGCCGCGTTTGGGCACGTGGCCCATGCGGTGCGCCACCAAGCCGCCGATGGTGTCAAAGTCGGCATCCAGCATTGTCACGCCAAAGGCTTCGCTGACGCGCTCAATCGACGTGTCGCCGCTGACCCTGAAACTGCGGTCGGGCAAACCAAAAATATCGCCGTCGTCTTCGGCAATGTCAAACTCGTCTTCGATCTCGCCAACGATTTGTTCCAGCACGTCTTCAATCGTGATCAGGCCTGCAGTACGGCCAAACTCGTCAATCACGATTGCCAGGTGGTTTCTAGTGCCTCTGAACTCGCGCAACAAGTCGTTCAGGCCTTTACTTTCTGGCACAAATACGGCCGGACGCAACAGCGCCTTGATGTTCAGCTCGGGCGCGCGCTGCAACTTGAGCAAGTCCTTGGCCATCAAAATGCCAATGACGTTTTCTTTTTCGCCCTCGTACACCGGAAAACGCGAGTGGGCGGTGTCAATCACCAGGTGCAGCAGCTCGTCAAACGGGGCGTCAATGTTGACCAGGTCCATGCGCGGGGCGGCGACCATCACGTCGCCCGCCGTCATGTCGGCCATGCGGATCACGCCCTCCAGCATTTCGCGGCTTTGCGCGCCTATCACGTCGTTGTCCTGGGCTTCGACCAGCGTTTCAATCAGCTCGTCTTTGGAGTCAGGCCCGGGGTGAAGCATTTCGGCCAGCTTTTGCAAAAAGCCGCGCTTGTCTTCGTGCCTGGATTCGTGTTTTGAATCGTGTTTGGCTTCGTGCTTGGAAGACCTACTGGGAGGGTTGTCGGACACAGCGTGTTCGGTAGTTAATAAGCGTGCAAGGATAGCGCAGTTCGCGGTCGCTGCCGCCGCTGGCTACATGGCAGACTTGTCTCTGGCGTCCTGCACATCGCGGCGCACTTCCTGCATCGTTGTCAAAACATGCCAGAACTGTCTGGCCTGTACTTTGAGCAGGTAATCAGTCTGGGCAATCCGCTCTTCAACCATTTCCGTCATGCGCGAATCCAGGTCGGCGGGCGGCAGCTTTAGGTACGCCTCGCTCTCGCTGCCATCGCGCTCAATGGTAGCGCCGCCTTTGCGGGCGATGTTGAGCATGGCGGTGTTTTCGCTCAGGGCGTGGATGAACATCATGCCCACGCCTTCGTTGCGCGCATGGATGATGGCGCGATCAAACAGCCGTGAGCCATAACCACGGCCCCGCGCCTTGGCCAATACGGAGACACCAAACTCGGCACAGCTGCTGAGCACGCTATCGGTTGAAAACGCCAGGTGTGCCATGGCAATCAGTTCGAGCTTGCGGTTGTAAATGCCAAAAATATCGTCGCGCACATAGTTCAGGCCGTCTACATAGCGCTGCACCTGATCGTCGTTGGCCATGTAGCCAAAGCGCAGGTAGCGGTCTTGCGGGCTCAAGCTCAGCAAATGTGCCGCAATGCGCTCGCCGTGGCTGGGGCCGATGGAGCGTATGGGAACCATGACTGGATGCGTGTGTGGCTCCCCAGCGCCGGGCAAGGGTCGTGCTTCGCCAGGGGCGCGAAAGAAGTCTTTGCCTGCGCCTAGCGATGCTTTTAAAAATGTTCCGGGTGTGACCATGCTGGAAATATACGGGTTTTCCCTAGAATTAAAAGTCTACTTGACTTTAAAACCCATGAACTGAGGTGTTTTGCCCAAACAACGGCCAGAAATCAGCCTGAAGCGTGAATTTGTTCTAAACAGGCACTGCCGTTGTTGCCTTGACCCGGTCAAGTACAAAGCTGGTTTTGCAGTCCTGCACGCTGGGGTGTTTGAGCAGCGTGTCCATCACAAAGCGGCTGTAATGTGCCATGTCAGCAACAACCACGCGCAAAAAGTAGTCCATCTCCCCCGTCAGCGCCACGCATTCCACCACCTCGGGCCAGGCTTGTACGCTGGCGCGAAAGACGTCCATCGGGTTGCGCTTGTGGGCTTCAAGGTGTTTTTCCAGCCGCACATTGAGGTGTGCAGTCAAGCTCATGCCCACTTTTTCGGGCTTGACCAAAGCCACGTAGCAGTCAATCACGCCCGACTCCTCCAGCCGTTTGACACGCCGCAGCACCGCACTGGGCGACAAGCTGACTTGCTCTGCCAGCTGGTCGTAAGTGGCGCGGCCATCCCGTTGCAGGCTATGCAAGATGTGTCTGTCTAGCTTGTCTAATGTTTCCATGGTCGTAATTTTGCAGGATTATTGCGTTTATTACTGTTTGTACGCGTATTTCGCATAAAAACTGATTCGTTCCCACCGTACAGTCAGTCTACTATTTTGGAGATCTGCATGACCGAATCCTTATCCTTCGAATCTGGTGCAGCCTGGCCCAACCCGATGGGCACCGACGGTTTTGAGTTCATTGAATACGCGGCACCCGACCCGCAGGCCATGGCAACGGTGTTTGAGCGCATGGGCTTTACCGCCATAGCCAAACACCGCCACAAAAACGTGACGCTGTACCGCCAGAGCGGCATCAACTTCATCATTAACGCTGAGCCTGACTCTTTTGCCCAACGCTTTGCACGCCAGCACGGCCCCAGCGTGTGCGCCATTGCCTTCAGGGTGCAAGATGCCAAAGCCGCGTACGAGCGCGCCATATCGCTAGGTGCCTGGGGCTATGCCGACACCGCCGGGCCGGGGCAATTGAATATTCCAGCCATCAAAGGCATTGGCGATTCGATCATTTACTTCATTGATAAATGGCGCGGCAAAGGAGGCGCCAAGCCGGGCGACATTGGGAACATCGGTTTTTATGACGTGGACTTTGAGCTCCTTCCAGATTTATCGGGCATCACCGCCGATGCGCTGAATCCTCAAGGTCATGGCCTGACCTACATCGACCACCTGACCCACAACGTGCACCGCGGCCGCATGGACGAGTGGGCGGGGTTTTACGAGCGGCTGTTTAACTTCAGGGAAGTGCGTTACTTTGACATTGAAGGCCAGGTGACCGGCGTCAAAAGCAAAGCCATGACCAGCCCCTGCGGCAAAATCCGCATCCCGATTAATGAAGAAGGTAACGAAAAAGCCGGGCAAATTCAGGAGTACCTGGACAACTACCACGGCGAAGGCATTCAGCACATTGCCATGGGCAGCGGCGACTTGATGGCCACGGTAGACATGATGCGCGGCAAAGGTGTCAAGCTGCTCCACACCATTGACACCTACTACGAGCTGATTGACAAGCGCATACCCGGACACGGAGAAAACGTGGCCGAACTGCAAAAGCGCAAGGTGCTGGTCGATGGCAAAAAAGGCGCGCTGCTGCTGCAAATTTTTAGCGAAAACCAGCTCGGCCCGATCTTTTTTGAGTTTATCCAGCGCAAAGGTGATGATGGGTTTGGCGAGGGCAATTTCAAGGCGCTGTTTGAAAGCATTGAGCTGGACCAAATGCGTCGTGGTGTGCTGGAGAAAGCGTGAGTTCAAATATGGATAGGCCGGACGCAAGCGCAGGGCCGCCCCAAGCGCGGCCAACCCCTCTCATTCAGGACATGGGCAGCGCAACGCCGAAGGCACGCGAAGCGACAAGCGTGGGGGTCACCGTTTACGGTAACAGCAACCGCCCGCCGCGCGGCGATTATTCGCGCGATGGCCAAGTCGCTGCCGACTACACCTGCCCGCAAAACTACGCCGCCTACGGTGAGGCAGACCACGACACCTACCGCCGCCTGTACGAGCGGCAGTCAAAGCTGCTGCCCGGCCTGGCCTGCGATGAATTTATAGCCGCCCTGCCGTTGCTTGGCGCGTCGAGCCACATCCCGCGCTTTGACGACATCAATGAGCGCCTTAGCAAAGCCACTGGCTGGCAAGTGGTGGCGGTGCCGGGGCTGATACCCGAGGTGCCGTTTTTTACGCTGCTGGCCAACCGCAAATTTCCCATCACAGACTGGATTCGCAAGCCCGAAGAGTTTGACTACATCGTCGAGCCGGATATTTTTCATGACCTGTTCGGCCATGTGCCGCTGCTGTTTAACCCCGTGTTTGCTGACCACATGCAGGCCTATGGCGCGGGCGGGCTGAAGGCACATGGCCTGGGCGCCTGCGAACAATTGGCGCGGCTGTACTGGTACACAATTGAGTTTGGTTTGATGCGGCAAAAAGATGGCCCAAACTCGGGATTACGTGCTTACGGCGCAGGCATTTTGAGCTCATCAGGCGAGTTGCTACATGCCGTTAAAAGCGAGGAGCCTAACCGCATTGCGCTCGACTTGCTGCGCTGCATGCGCACCCGCTACAACATCGACAGTTACCAGCAAACCTACTTTGTCATCGACAGTTTTCAGCAACTTTTCGAGCTGACTGCGCCGGACTTTACGCCGCTTTATGCGCAATTAAAGACTCTGGCTGAGCCGCCACCCAATGCACGGCTGCCCACTGACGTAGCTATTCATATTTAAAGAAGGCGACGGGTACATCGTGGAAACCGCATGGATATCGGTTTTCTCCTACAAAATGAGGCCGTAGATTTTTATTACTTCCTCACAATGCCCCCACTGATTGGCGCGCAAACCGGCGCGCGGCCCTGAATCGCAAATAGCGCGGCGCTTAAAAAACAGGGCAACCTGCTCGCAACTGCTGCCATGCCGATGCTTGAGCGGTATGACTGACAACATCAGCGTGACACCGCTACCCGACAGTTTGACCAAACTGCGAATGCAGTCGCTTGCCTTGACAAGCGCGGCCTGCAGTAATTTATCGTGCGCGGCGCGGTTGATGTGCAGCACCCGGCCGAGGGGGTCAACAACCACGATGCCGTGAAAAATTCGTCAAAAAGAAAATGCAGGCAGTCTGGCTCTACATGCAAAGGCAGCGCATGCCCGGCTGGGAGCGGCTGATCCAGAAAAACGGTGTCCTGCACGTTGCTCATGGTGTAACTTCTTGTTAAAAACAGAAGCACCAGCTTACAAAATACGCACGCCACTAGCCAGTAACTGTGACCGCTTGTTTTTGTGAGAAAGTCACACTTATTGCGGCTGGCTCGTGGCGCGCTTGCGCCGTGAGATGCCAGGCCCTTATTGATCCGGCCTTACGAACTATGAACCGTTCGCCCTGAGCTTGTCGAAGGGTTCCCCTTGTGCGACCCCGGCTTCGACAGGCTCAGCCCGAACGGAAAATATTTACTTCACCGG
>JAYURC010000006.1:0-4975 GCA_043756405.1 Polaromonas sp. | reverse complement strand
TCATTTGCATGGGCAATTTGGCGCAGATTGACACACCGTATCTCACCGAAGGCTCATCCGGCATGACTTACGCAGTTGACAGGTTCAAGGGCTGGCCGCACGGCGGACACATCACGCTGGCGCGGGGTGAGCGTTCCAGGCTGGCGGACTTTGCGAGCGAAGTACTTTAAAACCGCCTTAACAAAGCAAAAAGCCAAGTCATCTGACTTGGCTTTTTTGCTTGGGGTGTTTTTTGGTATTTGGTGGGAGATGCAAGTTTCGAACTTGCGACCCCTGCAGTGTGAAACCTAATTTCAGGTATTTTTCGATGTTCGCTGATGAACAAGTGTCTACAAAGATTTCAAAATAAGTCAATAAATACAACGATTTACGAACTCATTCTTCAAACAACCACGGTCACGCATGTTCATTGCGGTGGATTCAGTTTGTGCTTATCGTGTGTCCTCAGTCACAATCATTGCAGTGTTTAAAGCCTGCACTGCAAAGGTCATACTTTCATGAACGGCAAAATCAACAACACTTTACTTTCCACCTTACGGCCCACAGCAACCGCGATTGAGGTCAACGATTCCGACCTCAAGGGCTTTGGTTTGCGCATACAGCCTTCTGGCGTCGTGTCGTGTTTCGTGCGGTACCGCTTGCGCGGTAAACAGACGCATTACGTCATTGGTCGCACCACTGAATTCACACCTGCTCATGCCAGAGACGTAGCCAGGTTAACTCTGGCAGGTGTCAACCTGGGAACCAACCCGCTCGACGACCGCAAACCCGTTAAAGCAGCCAAGACGCTGAGCAAGTTTATTACCGAAGACTTTGCGCCAGAGGCTAAGAACTTATCCGTAAATAATATTGATGTCCAGCTTGATCTTTCTGAACGCCATGATTGACGCCGCCAGGTGGTTGAGCGCCAGAAAGCTGCGATTAAGTTTCTCATATCGCACCAGTAGTTTGCGAAACCGGTTGAAACAACTATGCGCCACTTCGACGATCCAGCGTCTCGCCTTTTTCTCTGAGGATCGCTTGAGTTCATCGGCTTCTTGCCCTCTTCCTTTGACGTGAGGTATGCAGCCATGATCCTCAATCACCTTGAGCGCGGGCGCTCCGGTATAGCCCGCATCAGCGCACAAGTGCTTATGCCTCCTGATTGGTGGACTGGGGCGATCCACCATGATGGCATCAAGCACCGCCTCCTGTTGCGAGACGTCATGCCGGTTGGCTCCGGTCACGACGAGCGACAACGAGACGCCACGCCCGTCCACCAGCAAATGGCGTTTGCTCCCATTTTTTTCCCCGATCCGTCGGATTGGGGCCTACGCTTTGTTGTGCCATTGGCGCCTTCATCATTGCCCCGTCGATGCTTTGCCAGCGCCAGGCGATTCCCTCAAATTCGTCGTATTCGGCAAGACCCGATTTCCATAGCGCCTCAAAAACCCCTGCTTTCTCCCATTCCAGGAAGCGGGCATGGATTGCGCTGGCACTGCCGTAGCGCTCTGCGGGCAGGGCCTTCCACTGACAGCCTGTGCGTAGAACAAAAACGATGCCCTCAAATACCAATCGCGGATCTTTGGGTTTGCGTCCGCCCCCACTCTTTCTGGCATAGGCTTGGCCTGCAAGCCTCTGACGTACCGGGATCAATGGCTCAACACGACTCCAAAATTCATCAGTGACTTCCCATGCTTTTGTCTTTGCCATCTTCACTCCACGCGCGGGAATCGCGCATGGGGAGCCATTATCCTTTATTTACGGATAAGTTCTTAATATTTTGCCATGCGTCATAAAACACAAAATGGAGGCGTTTGGCACCATCACTCGGCGCGGACGGCCACTAAGCGATGCAGCACAATTTTCTGTGGCTGCGCTGCACCGACGCAGCAAGGCATAAACAAGATGTGAAAAAGCACTAAAGCAGGCTGCTCGTACACGTGACAAGCAGTTCTCCTGGCAGAGGACAGTTAAATGATTAGGACTTGACTAGATCAACCGTCGAATTTTTCGATTTGCCAGTTTGTTGGCTAGCCATGAGTTGGACAGTTGCGCCATCAAATGTATTTTCTTATCTGATTTACAGCGTCATTGACGAGGCAAAGCCGCCCAACCGCCACCCAACGATTGAATCAACGCCACTGCCGTTGTCTGGCGGTCAGCAGTGGCTTGTACCAGCGCACGCTTGGCGCTTAACGCTGTGGTTTGCGCGTTAATGACCTCGCTGTAGCTGACCTGCCCACTGCGGTAGCGGTTAAGCACTTGCTTCTCGACCTGATCAGCTGCACTGGATGCCTGAGCGCGCAGCGTTTGCTGTAGTTGCAAAACCCGACTGGCTGACAACTGGTCTTCTACGTTTTGAAAAGCGGTCAACACCACTTGACGGTAGCGCGCGACGGCTTGTGTGTGCGCAGCGGTAGCGCCGCTGAGTCGCGCATCAAGCGCACCGCCATTGAACAATACCTGCGCTGCAGACAAACCCAATGACCACAGCACAGTGGGGGCACTGAATAAATCAGCCACACGGCTGGCCGCCGTACCGACCGATGCATTCAAATTGAGGCTGGGATAGTACGCCGCCTTGGCCACGCCGATCTGTTCGTTGGCGTTGGCCACCCGGCGTTCGGCGGCGGCAATGTCGGGCCGGCGCTGCAGCAGGGTTGACGGTACACCGACCGGAATATCGGGCACGGTGGGCTTCCAGTCCGCCACAGCAGCCAGCGTGAAGCTGCCGGGTGCCTGGCCCACCAGTACGGCAATTGCGTGCTCTAGCTGGGCGCGGCTACGTTGTAGCCCAGCTTCATCAGCTTTGGCGTTGGCCAGTTGGGTTTGCGCTTGCAACACGTCTGTCTTGGCGGCAATTCCAGCTGTGTACCGGTTTTGAGTGATCTCCAGCGCACGCGCGTAAGCAGCCAGTGTGCTGGCAAGCAAGGTCTGCTGCGCGTCCTGCTGGCGCAGCGACAAATAATTGACGGCCAACTCGCCTTGGGCTGCCAATTTGGCTGTGGCCAAATCGGCCGCACTGGCGGCAGCCGTTGCCGCCGCGCCATTCGCCACGCTTTGCAAGCGCCCCCACACATCTGGCTCCCACGCCGCGCCGAGACTGGCCTGGTAGTTGGTATTGCTGCGGCTGCCTGGTGATGTATTGGGATTGGCTGCATTGGCGTTGGCGTTGCCCGTGCCGCCCCCGTTGCCCGAACGGCTTGCGCCACCACCGAGTGTGACTGAAGGGAACAATCCCGCCCGTTGCTCTGCGACCAAAGCGCGCGCCTGTGCATACGCAGCCACAGCCGCCGCCACATTCTGGTTAGACACCTCCACTCGGGCCGCTAGGTCATTGAGCACCGGGTCATTGAACAGTTGCCACCATGGCCCGCGCTCCAGCGCGTCAGCAGGCGCTGCCCTGACCCAATCGCCAGCCTCTTTATAGGCCGCGACATCTGGCGCGGCTGGCCGCTCGTACACAGGACCGACAGCGCAGCCGGTGATGAGCAGTCCCATCGCGACAGGAATCGCAGCAGAAACTGCGAGTTTTAAAGAGTGGATATACATGGTCACCATTTCACGAGTTGGCACGTGCCAAATGTAGTTCGCGCACACCGCGCCTGCGAAGCTTGTCCAGCAAAACATAAACAACCGGTGTGCTCAAAAGCGTGAGTAACTGGCTAGCCACCAAACCGCCAATAATTGCAATGCCCAGCGGGCGGCGCAGTTCCGCCCCTTCACCAAAACCAATCGCCAGAGGCAGCGCGCCCAATATGGCGGCCAGCGTGGTCATCAGGATGGGGCGAAACCTCAGCAGGCAGGCTTCCCGTACGGCTTCAGTTGCCGTCAGGCCGCGCGAACGCTCGGCATCAATGGCGAAGTCAATGATCAAAATCGCGTTTTTCTTGACGATGCCAATCAGAAGAAAAACACCAATCAGCGCGATGATTGAAAAATCGAGTTTGAAAATCATCAGCGCCAGCACTGCACCCACGCCCGCCGACGGTAGCGTTGACAACACAGTGATCGGGTGAATCAGGCTCTCGTATAAAACACCCAGCACGATGTAAATCACCACCAGTGCTGCCAGTATCAGCAGCGGCTGCTGGCCTTGTGACTCTTGCGCCGTGCGGGCGGTGCCCTGAAAACTACCGCGAACATTATTGGGCAGACCAATTTCAGCTTCAGCCTGTTTGACTGCATCCTGGCCTTGCTGCAATGTAAAGCCGTCCGCGAGGTTGTACGACACCGTGGTGGCCAGTTCGCCGTCCTGGTGGTTCACGCTTGACGCTTTGGCGTTTTCAGAAAATTTGGCAATCGCCAAAAGCGGAACCATGTTGGCACCAAATGCGCCTAACGCCTGTCCTGTTGATGGGTCTCGCAATGCCGGATTGACAAGTGTTGAAATGGATGTACCCACACCTGTAGCACGCGCTGGCACATAAATGTCTTTGAGCGACTCCGGGCTTTGCCGATAGCGTGGTGCAACTTCCATGATGACCTTGTACTGGTTAATGTCACCATAAATCGTTGCCACCTGGCGCTGACCAAAACTGTTGTACAGCGCGTTGTCCACGTCGCGGGATGTGATGCCCAAGCGCGAGGCGGTGTCTTTGTCAACCGTGACCATGGTTTCGACGCCATTTTCTTGCTGATCGGTATCGACATCTGTCAGCGCGTCCTGGCTTTTCATCTGCTCGGCCAGGCGGGTCGCCCACTTGCGCAGGTCGTCGATGTTGTTGCTTTTTAGGGTGTACTGGTACGTCGCGTTACTACTGCGCCCGCCGCCGCGCAGGTCTTGTACCGTGCCTAAAAACAAACTGATGCCGGTGACGCGCGCCAGTTGCGGCCGTAGCCTGGCAATCACAGCGTTACCGCCCACGGCTTGTCCATCCGCCGCCAAAGGCCTTTGACTTAACGGCTTCAAGTTGATGAACATAAAGCCGCCGCCCGCCCTGCCGCCCCCTGTAAAGCCGACCACCGTGTCCACCGCCGGGTCAGCGCGAAT
>JAYURC010000005.1:0-4977 GCA_043756405.1 Polaromonas sp. | reverse complement strand
TTGGGCCATTGCTGCTCCACCGCTCGCAGCGTGGCGCTGTGGTCTACCAGTAAAGTGGGCGCATCAACAGCATCAAGCGCCACGCGGTGGGCGTTGGCGTCCATGAATTTTTTCAACTCATGGGCATCGTCGCAAGTTACCCAGCGCGCCAGATTGAAGTTACTTGGCATGATGCGGGCTTTAACACCATACTCATGCTCCAGCCGGTGCGCGACCACTTCAAACTGTAGCTGGCCTACAGCGCCTAAAAGCAGCAATGAACCTGCGATGGGTCTGAAGACCTGAATCGCACCTTCTTCGCCGAGCTGAGTCAAACCGGCTCGTAGTTGCTTTGTGCGCAGCGGATCTGCTACTTCAACGGCGCGAAACATTTCGGGTGCAAAAAACGGCAAACCGGTGAACTGCAAAGCTTCGCCTTCGGTCAGTGTGTCGCCAAGCTGCAATACACCGTGATTCGGTATGCCGATGATGTCGCCTGCAAAAGCGGTGTCGAGCAACTCACGGCGCTGGCTCATAAAGCTCACGACCGTGTTGGGGCGCAGCTCTTTGCCGCTGCGCACGACCTTGAGCTTCATGCCGCGTGTGAACTCGCCGCTGGCAACGCGCAAGAATGCAATGCGGTCGCGATGGGCGGGGTCCATATTTGCCTGGATTTTGAACACTACACCTGAGAATTTTTTCTCTTCAGGGTGAACGACGCGCTGCATGGCGGTGCGGTCTGCGGGGGCAGGGGCTAGGTCAACCAGCGCGTCCAGCACTTCCTGCACGCCAAAGTTGTTGATGGCCGAGCCGAAAAACATGGGTGTTTGCTTGCCTGTTAAAAACAGTTCGCGGTCAAACTCAGGCGTTGCACCTGCTACCAATTCGATCTCGCCTTTGGCTTGCTCATATTCAGCGCCAAAGCGTTTGGCAGCCTCAGCGTTCCCCAACCCGGCCAGAATCTCATCGTCACCGCCGGCTTTGTCTTCACCCGGACTAAATACGCGCATTCGGTCTTCACGCCGGTCATACACGCCATGGAAAAGTTTACCCATGCCCACGGGCCAGGTGAAAGGCACAACGGCCATGCCCAACTCGCGCTCAATTTCGTCCATCACCGTCATCGGGTCTTGCACCTCGCGGTCCATCTTGTTGACGAAGGTAAGGATAGGTGTCCCGCGTGCCCGGCAGACTTGTAGCAGGCGGCGGGTTTGCGGCTCAACGCCATTAGCCGCGTCAATCACCATCAAAGCCGCATCAACTGCCGTTAAAACGCGGTAAGTGTCTTCTGAAAAGTCCTGGTGGCCGGGTGTGTCGAGCAGGTTGATCACGCAGTCGCGGTATTCCATCTGCATGACGGAAGAGGCGACAGAAATTCCGCGCTGCTTTTCAATTTCCATCCAGTCGCTGGTGGCATGGCGTGCCGCTTTGCGGGCTTTAACGCTGCCAGCAATTTGAATTGCGCCCGAAAACAGCAGCAGCTTTTCGGTCAGCGTGGTTTTACCCGCGTCGGGGTGGGAGATGATGGCAAACGTGCGCCGACGTTTGACTTGTTTTGCAATTTCGGTTGTTTCAGGCATAACCGAAGATTATCGGCGACGCATCCTATTTTTCTGGCTGCCTGATGAACCTCGGTTGACGCACACCGTCAATCACCACGTCTTCATGAAACATTGCAGCAGGTCGCACCCATAGGCCATGCTCTCCATATAGGGCCCGGTACAGTGTCATAGAGCTTAAATCTTCACTGTGGCGCACTGTGCCAATCACCTCGTAGAGCATGCCTTTGTAGTGCTTATAAAAACCGGGCGGGGTGGTGACAAGTGGCGGAAGTTGTTCAGGCATAGGTCATGAGTGGGACAATAGAGTCATGCATCCTAAAGCCCTTCTCGACAGTTGCTCTGATCTTCTCAAGCACGTTCTTAAATTTGACCAACCCGCCGACATGATGTTGTCGAAGTATTTCCGCGAGTTTCGCCTGGGCCCGCGTGAGCGCGCCACGCTGGCCGAAACCGTCTATGGTGTGTTGCGCAAGAAAAACCTTTACACCTATCTGGCCCAGCATGGACATGGTGCGCCTGAACGGCGGCTGGCGATTCTTGGATTTGCGGCTAATCGTGAGTTTCTGATGGCTGCACTGACTGATCAAGAGATAGACTGGCTCAAGCGCTGTGACCAGGTCAAGCCCGAAGATTTGATGGAATTGCACCGCCACAACCTGCCGAACTGGTTGGTCGAGCCGCTCAAAACGCAATTGGGCGATGACTTTTGGCCGCTGGTTGAAAGCCTGAACGCGCCTGCGGGACTGGACTTGCGAGTCAATACCATCAAAGACAAACGCGCTGATATTCAAAAAGAACTGAGTAAGGCCGGACTGAAGACCGAAGCTACACCGTATTCGCCTTGGGGTTTGCGTCTGGCTGACAAGTCGCAACTCGGAAAGCTCGATGCTTTCACGCGCGGCGCCATTGAAGTGCAAGATGAAGGCTCACAACTGTTGGCCTTGCTGGTCGAAGCCAAACGTGGCGAAATGGTCGTGGACTTTTGTGCTGGGGCAGGCGGTAAAACATTGGCACTTGGCGCGACGATGCGCAGCACCGGTCGCCTGTATGCATTTGACACGTCAGGTCACCGCTTGGCAGCGCTCAAACCACGTCTGGCACGCAGCGGATTGTCCAACGTACACCCGGTGGCGATTGCGCACGAGCGCGACGACCGCATCAAGCGTCTGGCCGGCAAGATTGACCGTGTGTTGGTGGACTCGCCGTGCTCGGGTTTGGGTACTCTTCGCCGCAACCCTGATTTGAAGTGGCGGCAGACGCCCAAGGCCATTGAAGAGTTGGTAGCCAAGCAAACCGCTATTTTGCAGAGCGCCGCACGGCTATTAAAGCCTGGCGGTCGTCTGGTTTATGCCACGTGCAGTGTGTTGCGCCAAGAAAACGAAGAAATTGCTGAGGCCTTTACAACTGCTAACAAAGACTTTAACGTCCTTGATGTGGCCCCGTTACTGACCCATGCAGGTGTCGAAAATGCAGTAAAACTGTGCAGCGGCCCGTACCTTCGACTATGGCCATACCTGCATCAGACAGATGGTTTTTTTGCTGCTGTCTGGCATAAAGTCTGATACTTTTAATGTAATTTGCCGTCTTATAGACGGCATTTGGTGTGCGTTATATGTTTTTCGTGTTTGGTTAGCAAGTCAAATGCGTGCATCTGGCATTTGATGTTTTTAGTCAATCGGCTTACAATGTGAGCTGAATAAATTTGCATCGCCCGGCAGGACTTTGGGCGCTGTGGAACCGATCGCTAAAGGATTTTTATGATTTTTTTGAACGCTGTTATTGACTGGCTTGCTCACGGCCTATTGGCTGCGAGCTGGTGGCAAATTGCTCTGTACGCGCTGGTGACTACACACATCACGATTGCAAGTGTCACTATTTACCTGCACCGCCATCAGGCACACCGTGCCATGGATTTGCACGCACTGCCATCGCATTTTTTCCGACTCTGGCTGTGGCTGGGTACAGGCCAGGTCACCAAAGAATGGGTGTCCATTCACCGTAAACACCACGCCAAGTGCGAAACACTTGAAGACCCGCACAGCCCGCAGGCTCACGGTATCAAAAAAGTGTTTTGGCAAGGTGCAGAGCTCTATCGTGCCGAGAGCAAAAACAAGGAAACCATGTCCAAATATGGACACGGTACACCTAACGACTGGATTGAACGCAATCTTTACACGCGCTTCAGCTGGCAAGGCGTCGGTTTAATGATGGTCATAAACCTGGCACTCTTTGGCGCGGCTGGTCTGGCGGTTTGGGCCGTCCAAATGATGTGGATTCCTGTAACGGCCGCCGGCATCATCAATGGTATCGGTCACTACTGGGGTTACCGCAACTTCGAGGCGCCCGACGCCAGCACCAACATTTCGCCTTGGGGCATCATGATTGGCGGCGAAGAGCTGCACAACAACCACCACACTTACCCGACCTCTGCCAAGTTTTCGGTCAAACCGTACGAGTTCGATATTGGCTGGGGCTATATTCGTGCGCTCGAATTTATGGGCTTGGCAAGGGTCAAGAAAGTACCGCCAAAACTGCAGCTAGGAGCTATCCAGCCAGTAGCTGACGAGAAAACACTTGAGGCATTGATTGCCCACCGCTACGAAGTCATGGCTGGATTTGCGCGCGCCATGCGAGACGCTGGTAAAGCAGAAGTGGCGGCCTTGAAATCCAGAAATGCAGACGCCTCAGTTTTGCGGGTAGCCAATCGCTGGTTGCATCGGGACGACGACAAGGTGCCTGCGTCAGCCAAACCGCAATTGGCTCAAGCCAGAGCTGAACACCCCGTGCTGGACAAGATGGTCGTCATGCGTGAAGAACTGCGCCAAATGTGGCTAAGCACTTCTGCATCCCGTGAGCAGCTCACAGCGGACTTGCAAGGCTGGTGCCATCGTGCCGAGCAGAGTGGAATCGCTGCACTGAACGAATTTTCGATGAAGCTGCGCGCTGCCAGAGCCTAGTCGCTAGACCATTCATTCAAAAGCCGCTTCGGTCATGCTTCCGGAGCGGCTTTTTTTACTGCATAAAATCAAGACGTAAAAAAACCGCTGTGCATTGCTGCCAGCGGTTTATGTATTACAACTTGATTACTTCAGCTTGATTTCTTTATACTCGACATGTTTGCGAGCTTTTGGATCAAATTTCATGATCAACATCTTGTCAGGTGTGGTTTTCTTGTTTTTGGTGGTCGTGTAAAAATGACCTGTGCCGGCGGTTGATTCCAGCTTGATTTTCTCGCGTGCGCCTTTAGCCATGATTTTTCCTCTTAAACTTCGCCACGGGCACGAAGATCCACCAGGATCGCGTCGATGCCTTTTTTGTCGATCAAACGCAGACCAGCGCTGGTGATACGCAAGCGCACCCAACGGTTTTCGGTCTCGACCCAAAAGCGGCGGTATTGCAGATTAGGCATAAACCGGCGCTTGGTTTTGTTGTTGGC
>JAYURC010000004.1:0-12786 GCA_043756405.1 Polaromonas sp. | reverse complement strand
AGCTTCGGCGCACTGGCGCGTTACACACAGCACATGCTCAGCTTGGCTGCGGGGGCCCTGATGGCCACGGCGTTTATGCACCTGCTGCCTGAAGCGTTTGAGAGCCAAGCCAGCGCGCATGACCTGTTCATGACGCTGCTCATTGGCGTGGTGTTTTTCTTTCTGCTCGACAAGGCCGAGCTGTGGCACCACGGGCATGAGCACAGCGGGGGACATTCGCATGGCACGGGGCATGCAACTGGCCACGAAAAGGGCCATGTGCATTCGCACGCAAGCCATGACCATCCTCACCAAGCCGAAGCAACAAAGTCGGGCGGCTGGGCCGTGCTGGCCGGAGACAGCGTGCATTGCTTTGGCGACGGGATTTTGATTGCCTCCGCGTTCATGGCAGACATGCGCTTGGGTATCGTCGCGTCTTTGGCCGTGCTGGCGCATGAGGTGCCGCACCACATGGGCGACCTGGTGGTGCTCCGTCAGTCGTCGGGTAACCAGCGTGCCGCCATCGTCAAGGTATCCATGGCGGGCGCGGTAACGGCGTTGGGCGGGGTGCTGGGTTATGCCCTGGTCGAGCAGCTGTATGACTATCTGCCGTTTTTCCTGGTCCTGGCGTCCAGCAGCTTTGTTTATGTTGCGCTGGCAGACCTGATACCGCAACTGCAAAAGCGCGCCGCCTTAAGTGAAACCGCCGCTCAAATCGCCTGGTTGTTGGTGGGGATTGCGCTGGTCACATTGATCAGCGGGCTGGCGCACGCGCACTAGACACATTGCCTGCGCCCCGCGCGCGCAATGCCTCATACAACTGGCAGTTTTCCAGCAAGATTCGTTTGATGCCGTCCCTGACCCGCTCCGAGCCAAGCGCCTGCTGGCTCATCACAATGTGGGCGGCTTGCGAGTCCATGAAGGCATTGATCATCTCGTGATGGATATCCGGCGAGTTTGAAAACTGCTCTTTGCTGTTGTTGCTGGCCTGCTGGGTCAATACTTCAGACTCCAGTAACTTGCCCTTGATGACGTTGTTCACGTACACCAGCTGGTCATCGTCGGTTAAATCGCCTTCAAACAGGTCGTTGACCTTAGTGACAATCTCCGCCAGCAACGCTTTTTCTTTTTCCTGCACCGTGCCGCCGCCCGGCTCCATGGCAATAAGTTTCGTTGCCAGCCCGGCGTTCAAGTCAAGCGCCTGCTTGCCCAGGTTGCGCACGGTGTGGTGGCTCAAAGCCAGTTTTGACAAATCCACACCGTCCCGCTCGCGCTTGAATTCAAGCAGCGGGGTCAAGAGCTTGTAAAAGATGGCGCGCTTTTCAATATCAGTGTTGACGTAGTCAAACATTTGCGACAAAAAGGCATACGCCCGGCAAAACGTGCCCAGGTCGTGCTTGAACAAATCCAGCGCGTCCATGTCGTCTTTGGCTGCCCGTTCGGCTGCCGTGTCTCTTTTGGCAAGCGCTGCAAGCAACATTTGTTGCGCAGCTTTAAATCGTTTGACCACCCGGTCCGCAACTGGGGCAATGGCTGCTGCCAGCGCGGCTTGGCTTGATGAGTTGTTCAGCACCACCGCCACCACACGGTTGACCTCAAAGTCGTCGTAATGCCCCGTGCCGTCCAGCTTGGCCCGCAGGTCGTACACCAGGTTCGGGTCTGTCACGTTGGCCAGCTCGGCGGTGGTGTGGTAGTCCTTAAAGGCCGCCAATATTTCTTCAGGCTCGTTCACAAAGTCCACCACGTAGGTGGTGTCTTTGGTGCTTTTGTCGTCATGGTAGGCACGGTTCAGGCGCGACAGCGTTTGCACCGCAGCAATGCCTGCCAGCCGTTTGTCGATATACATGCCGCACAACAGCGGCTGGTCAAACCCGGTCTGAAACTTGTTGGCCACCAGCAGCAACTGGTAGTCGTCTGTGGCAAAGGCTTCTCGAATACCGGTGCCTTTCAAGCCAGGGTTGAGCTGCTTGCTGGTCTCGCTAACCGGCTCGGGCAATGAATCAACGTCCATGACCTCGCCTGAAAATGCGACAAGCGTTTTGACTTTGTAATTTTTCTCGCGGATATATTTATTAACGGCAATCTGCCAGCGCACCGCCTCCACCCGGCTACCCACCACCACCATGGCCTTGGCGCGGCTATTGAGGAGTGGTGCCACGTTGTCAATAAAGTGCTCAACCACCACCTGCACTTTTTGCGAAATGTTGTACGGGTGCAGCCGCACCCAGCGCATGATGCCTTTCACGGCAGCGCTGCGTTCAACCTGCGTGTCGTCCATGTCTGCACCGTTGTGTGTCAGCTTGAAAGCGGTTTTATACGGCGTGTAGTTTTGCAATACGTCCAGAATAAAACCTTCTTCAATCGCCTGGCGCATGGAATACACATGAAACGCCGCTGGCAAGTTGCCCGGCCCGGCGGGCAGCTCAGGCTGCGGCCTGCGGCCAAACAATTCGAGCGTTTTGGCTTTGGGTGTGGCGGTAAAAGCGACGTAGGTGATGCCCGCTTGGGCTGCCCTGTTGCTCATCGTGGCGGCCAGCAGGTCTTCGGTACTCACCTCACCGCCATCGTTCAGCGCGGCTATTTCTTCAACGCTTAGTACAGCCTTCAGTTTGGCGGCAGCTTCCCCGGTTTGCGACGAGTGCGCCTCGTCAGCAATGACGGCAAAGCGCTTGCCCTGCGTGGCTGCCAGCTCATGCACCGCCTTCATGGCAAACGGGAAGGTTTGAATCGTGCAGACCACAATTTTTTTGCCGCCCGACAAGGCTTGGGCCAACTCACCGCTTTTGCTTTGCGAGTCCCCTTTGATGCTGGCCACCACGCCGGTGGTGCGCTCAAAGCCAAAAATAGCTTCCTGCAGTTGCGCGTCAAGTACCGTGCGGTCACTGATGACCAGCACCGAGTCAAACACCTTGCGGTTTTGCGCATCATGCAGGTCAGCCAAAAAGTGCGCCGTCCAGGCAATCGAGTTGGTTTTGCCCGAGCCCGCCGAGTGCTGAATCAGATACTTGTGCCCAGCACCTTCATGCAGCACCGTCGCCAGCAGCCTGCGCGTGGCGTCCAGCTGGTGGTAGCGCGGAAAGATCAGCTTGGTGATCTGCTTTTTCGCGTCCTTCTCGGCCACCAGGTAGCGGCCAATAATCTCTAACCAACTCTCCTTGGCCCATATTTCTTCCCACAAATAAGCGGTTTTGTGGCCCGTTGGGTTAGCCGGGTTGCCTGCTGCGCCGTCGTTACCTTGGTCAAAAGGCAAAAACTGTGTGGCAGCGCCTGCAAGTCGGGTCGTCATGCGCACTTCAGAATTGCTGACCGCAAAATGCACCAGCGCCCCATTCGGAAAGCTCAGCAGCGGCTCTGCCGAGCCTTGCCCTTTTGGCTTGGGCTGGCGGTCAAACCGGTACTGGTCACAGGCATCGTCAATGCTCTGGGTAAAGTCGGTTTTCAGCTCTACCGTCGCAACAGGCAAGCCGTTTAAAAACAGCACCAGGTCAATGCAGTTTTCGTTGTGGACTGAATAGCGCAGCTGCCGCACCACCCGCAGCCGGTTGGCTTTGTGCCGGGCTTGAATTTCAGGGTTAATGGCTAATGCGGGTTTGAACTGCGCCAGGCTTAGCGCTTGCCGCAAGCCCATCAGCTCAATGCCACGCCTCAGCACGTCCAGCGTGCCGCGTTCGTCCAGTTGCTTGCGCAGGCGGCCAAGCAGCACATCTGTAGCGGCTGCACCATTGTTTTTTTGCAGGGTTTCCCAGGCTTGGGGCTGGGTGGTTTGCAGCCAGGCCAGCACGTCGGGCGTGTACAGGGCACGCGGCCTGTCGTAATGCTGCGCATCACCTTCTTCATACAGCCAGCCGTTTGCGCCAAGGTGCGCGCAAACGTCATTTTCAAAGTTGATTTCTTTGTGCAGGTTCATGGCAACCTTACCTTGACATTGACAGTGTTAAAAACCCAGCGGGGCTGACTATTTGAATGCCATACCAGCTTCGCAAAGTTAGCAAGTCATCATCGCTTGATACCAAAACGGCCGCCTTGCAGGCCATTGCTAGCGCCAAAAACTTGCAGTCTTTCGGGTCACGGCAGGCATCTATGGCCATCTGCTCACTTTGCGCATCTGGTGTTAAAAGCGTCGTCTCTTGCTGGTACCTGGCAAAAAACGCCATTCGCTCGGCGGGGCTGGCATACGCGTCAAACTTGGGCCTGTGCAGCACGCCGTGCAGTTCCGCAAGTGTTTCTTGCGACACATACAAGCTGTGGTTGCCAAGTGCAGATGTAAACGCCCGGCGCGGTACCGACCCAGGCCGCAGCACCGCGCTGACCAAGGTGCTGGTGTCAAAAACTGCGCGATTGAGCAGACTCAAAGCCTAGTTCCAGCCGCGCCTTTAAACCCAGTTTTGAGCCCAATCATCGAAGTTCTTTAACCATTTTCACCACGTCGGCGTCGCTCAGTTGCCGGGCAGCCGTGCGCATGTCGCTGCTTTTTGCCGCTTCTGCCTGTGCAAAGAACGCTTCAAACCACTCGACTGCCTGCGTGCGCCTGGCTTTAACGTCCTGCAAGTCCGCCATGTCTTGCGGCGACACAATAAACGCCGCCGTGCGGCCATGCCGGGTGATGGTCACTGGCTCACGCTGAACCGTGTCGAGCAACTGCCCAAAGCGGTTTTGCGCCTCCATGGATGAGACTGTCATCATGTGATGCTCCTTATAAAACTAGCCAACCTGTACAGTATAGCTAGATATGACGATTCATGGGGAGTCATCTGTCAGACGGGCCAAAAGCTGTCGAAACCGCATTTCCAGGCTATTTTCAGGTGCTAAATAGGCCTACAGGCCAATGGATACGTGCGCAAGCAGCTATAAAAATAGGAGTAGCTACGCCTGACGTCTGCCATGCTCTGCGTCTTCCATCCGGTCAGCCAGCGGCTGCGCAACCGCTTCGCCAGTACCCGCATCGCGACAAGACATCACTGCTTTCAAGCTGTCTGAATCTGCGGCCAGCATGGCATCCAGGCGGGCCATGTGTTCTTCAGCTGATTCGATCACGTAGCGACCCGCTGCAACATCAGCCTGGCTGCGAGCCAGCGCAGCGTCCAGCTCGCGTTCTCGCTGGTCGTCTTTTAAATCGTTGGCAGTTGGCGTTGTCATTGGGTGTTCGTGTCTGGCTTTTGCAGAGGGTTTGATTGTGAAGGCTTATCAAGGCACTGCCGAAGGTCGTTTTAAAAACCGTCATCCCGGCCCTGAGCCGGGATCCATCCCCGAATTTGTCTTCGCGCCGCACCCGTGTGGATTGCGGGTCGAGCCCGCAATGACAGAAAAAGACTTAAAAATCTTGTTTTTAGCCCATTTTTAGGTCACAAATTGGCCTCTATCCCAATAAATGCGGGCGCAAGCAGCTCTTAAAAGTATAGTGAATTGCTACGCTGCCACAGCTGCCCGAACATCCATCTTGCCCGTGACCGCCGCCGATATGAGCGCTGTGCGGCGCTCTTGCAGCAGGGTGATGGCGGTTTGGGCTTCTTGGGTGAGGGTATTGAATCTGAGGATTTCAGTGTCGAGATAATTGCTGATTGCCAGTTGTTCTTTATCTGGCGGGAAAGGTACTGGGACTGAAGCAACTTTCTCGGCAGTGAAATGGGCAATCGTTGACTTGTTGCACAGAACGTCGATGTAGCCTTTGTCTTTGATCACTGTCATCCAGTAGTACAGATAACGATTTGAGTTATCCGTTAGCGGGCGAACCCGATTCACGGAATTTTGAAAGTAGCAAACTTCCAACTCATTATTCCAAAGGCAAGAGCGACCTACATCACCACCCTCGCTAACTAATAAGTCGCCTTTCTTAAGAGATAACTGGGAACGATCACGAGTCGACAACCACATGGTTTTTATGTCGCTGGTGTCAACACCTTCCCATTGGATATTCGCTGCTCTTAGGTAGGGCAATAGTTCGTCGTCGGGATTCGCAAACTCAGGCTGAAGCATTTTGCCAAGTGTGACCTGAAAGCCTCTTTTCAGTGCGGTAACTACCCAATGCGTCGGCACCTCCCCCAGCCAGGCCACGCCAGAGTCCTTCATGGGTGCAGCCGGATTCAACCCCTTGGTCACGGCGTGGGAGATGACGGCCTGGCGCTTTTCCTTCAGCAGCGCCACCAAAGCCCGCTGCTCAGCCATCAAACCGTCGATCTTGGCGGTTTCTACGTCGAGGAAGGTGGCTATGGCTTGTTGTTCGCTAGCGGGCGGGAAGGGCACTGGTACTGCTGCAACTTTCTCAGCAGTGAAATGAGCAATCGTTGATTTGTTACACAGAACATCGATATAGCCTTTGTCTTTAATCACAGACATCCAGTAGTAAAGATAGCGATTTGAGTTGTCTGCCAATGCGCGAACTCTGTTGACGGAGTTTTGGAAATAACAGACTTCGAGCTCGGTATTCCAAAGGCAAGAACGACCTACATCACCGCCCTCGCTAATAAGTAAATCCCCTTTTTTCAAAGCAAGTTGCACGCGATCGCGTGAGGACATCCACATGGTCTTGATGTCATCTGTATCAACGCCATTCCACTGAATATTTGCCGCTCGAAGGTATGGCAACAATTCATCATCGGGGTTTGCAGATTCAGGTTGAAGCATCTTGCCAAGAGTGACCTGAAAGCCTCTTTTCAAGGAGGTAACAACCCAATGCCCCGGCACCTCCCCCAGCCACTCCACGCCGCTGTCTTTGTACGCCGGGTAGCGGGCAAAGCTCATGGTTGTGCGGTGTGAAATGTCGCCAGCCTCATGTGCTGGGCTGCGGCTTGCAAGCGTTTGTCTAGCGTCCACAACCGGGCTGCGGGGCTCAATCGGCTGGATGCCAGCAAATGCGCATCAACGTAACCAATACCCATACCGTGCAAGGCGTGTGTGCCGATAAAAGCCAGCAGTTCATCGCTGCTGGCGACGGCTGCCATGGGCAGGTTTTGCAACGCATCCAACACCTTGGCGCGCTGCTGCAAGCTGCCCAAGGCCAGCTCACCCAGTACAAATGGGTGCGCCAGCACCTGGCCCTTACCCAGTTGCTCTGCCAGCACCGCATTGCCGCGTTGCAGGTGGTCTACCCACACCGAGGTGTCCACCAAAATCATGCGGGTCTACGGCGGGGTGCGGCTTCAAGCTCAGGCTCGGTACCGCCCAGCAGCGCCAGGCGGCGCGCGCTTTCACGCTCAATCAGTGCCTTGAGCGCTTCGCGTATGAGGGCTGATTTTTCTTTCAAACCCGTCATCAACTGGGCTTGGTTGAGCAAGTTGTCGTCAAGGGCAAGGGTGGTGCGCATGTTTTTGGCCTTGGGTTGAGATGCGTTATGAGGCAGGACATACAATGATTGGGCACTAATATTATCATCTATTGATGACGGTAATCGTGCTCAGTGTCGTGCATAGGTGTCGCACCCGGGATGATCATCGCCAGAATCTTGTTGCTCAACCTCCCAATGCCCCGGCACCTCCCCCAGCCACTCCACGCCGCTGCCTTTGTACGCCGGGTATCGGGCAAAGCTCATGGTGTTTGCGCCTGACTACGCATGTGCGGCAGGCGGGTGCATGGGCTGAATGGCCAAGCGCATACCCATGGCCTTGAGGATGGCGGACAAGCTGCTTAATGCGGGATTGCCTTCGGGCGACAGGGTGCGGTAGAGCTGTGTTGGGTTCAGGTGTGCCTGCTCTGCAACGGCTTGCACACCCCCGAAGGCGCCCGTCATCTGCCGCAAGATAACCAGCAGTTCACCCTGGTCGCCGTCTTGCAAAATGCTGTTGAGCAATTGCAGCGCGAACTCGGGGTCGCTGCGGTAAAGCTCGGCCATAGCTTCATCATGTGGTCTGCTTTTCATGGTCAGGTTTCCTTGTTTTCAGTTTGCCAGTCATGCCAGTAGTCGCAGGCGCGTTTGATGTCTGCGTCCTGCGTCTTTTTGTCGCCACCGCAAAGCAACAGCACCAATTTTTGACCCGCCGTGGCGTAATAAACCCGATACCCTGCTCCCACATCAATTCGCAACTCCGACACGCCATCTCGGCAAAACCTGTGGTCACCTAAATTGCCCATTTCAACCCGTATCAAGCGTTTGATCACAGCAATTTTGGCGGTGGTGTCTTTTAACTTTCCGAGCCAGTCTAGGTAAACGTCTTTGCCATCAATTGGCCTTAAGTAGTGCTCAATGCTGTACATCTGGTATTTTCGTCTTTAAACGAATTATATCAACGCCGTCAGGTTGAGGTGATGGTGCGACAGTTACTGGATAGCCAGCCCTGATCAAGTCTGCCTCCTCCAGTATCTCGTGTTCGAGCGCAACCAGCTCCTCTGCTGTTGCGCAGATCGGCATTGAGTCTGCGCGACAAATAAACACTGGTATGCCGTTTTCGTTCACCGTCACCCTATCAATATCTTGTGTTTTAGTCATACCGTCAGCCCCTTGATCATGGCCAGAATCTTGTCGGTTGACCGCTTCAAGTCCGCATCAATCTCAGCCAGTGGGCGGGGCGGCTCAAACACGTAAAAGTGGCGGTTAAACGGGATTTCGTAACCGACTTTGGTTTTGCTGTCGTCTACCCAGGCATCGGGCGCGTGGGGCAGCACCTCGCGCTTGAAATAGGCTTTGATATCTTCGCCCAGGGGCACGTTTTCAGTGTCGCGCAAGGTTGAGTCAGGTTGGGGCTTGCCTTTGAGCTTGCCTTTTTCAGCCAGCAAAACTTTGCCTTTTGCGTCCTTGAGTGGGCGCTCTACTGTGATCGTGCTGTAGCCAAAGTCAGTGTTGTTAAAAATGCGACTGATGGGCTTGCCGTCAACAGTACCGTCAACCGTTGCTTTTTGGGCCGCGCCAAACAGGCGGGTGATGTTGCTGATGTGTGCATCGCTGAGCTCTTTGCGTTTGCTGCCCAAGCTCTTGCGCATTTTTTGCCACATGCCTGACGCATCAATCAGCTGTACCTTGCCTGTACGGGACTTGAGCTTTCGATTGGTCAGCACCCAGATGTAGGTGCTAATGCCGGTGTTGTAAAACATGTCGGTTGGCAGGGCGACGATGGCCTCCAGCAAATCGTTTTCCAGCACGTAGCGGCGTATTTCACTTTCGCCACTGCCTGCGCCGCCCGTAAACAGCGGCGAGCCATTGAGCACAATTGCGATGCGGCTGCCGCCATCTTTTGCCGGGGTCATTTTGGCAATCAGGTGCAGCAAAAACAGCAGTGACCCATCACTGACGCGCGGCAGACCGGGCCCAAAGCGGCCGTTAAAGCCTTGGGCCTCATGCTCTTTGCGAATGGTGCTTTCTACCTTTTTCCATTCCACGCCAAACGGCGGGTTGGACAGCATGTAGTCAAACTTGCGGTGGGCAAAACCGTCGTCGCTGAGCGTGTTGCCGGACACAATATTAGCTACCAGCTGACCCTTGATTAACATGTCGGCCTTGCAAATGGCGTAACTTTCGTCATTAAGCTCTTGCCCAAACATCACCGGGGCAGCGCCCACGCTGTGCTCGGCCAGGTAGTCAGCCGCGGCTGTCAGCATGCCGCCTGTGCCAGCGGTGGGGTCATAAATGGTGCGCACCACGCCGGGCTTGCTCAGCGTGTCGTCGTCTTCAGTCAGCAGCAGGCTGACCATCAGGCGAATCACCTCACGCGGGGTGAAGTGCTCGCCTGCGGTTTCGTTAGACACCTCGGCAAACTTTCGAATCAGCTCTTCAAAAGCCTGACCCATCTGGGCATTGCTGACGGCATTGGGGTGCAGGTCAATTTGCGCAAACTTTTCAGCCACCAGGTACAGCAGGCCCGCCTTGGCCAGACGTTCAATTTGGGCCAAAAAGTCAAAACGCTCAAAAATGTCGCGTGCTGGGGGCGAAAACGCATGAATGTAGTCGCGCAAGTTGGTTTTGAGGTTGTCGGTGTCGCCCAAGAGCTTTTTCAGGTCTAGCGGCGACTTGTTGAACAACTCTTTTTGCCTGGCGGCGCGCAGCAACAGCGGCTCGGAGTTCATATTTGTGCTGGCTTGCCGGGCGAGTTCTGCCAGCACGGCGGGCTTGGTGGCGTCTAAAACGCAGTCCAGCCTGCGCAGCACGGTAAACGGCAAGATGACTTTGCCGTATTCAGACTGTCTGTAGTCACCGCGTAGCAAATCTGCCACGGACCAGATAAAAGAAGACAAGGATGACGACGAGGCGGTTTGAAGAGTCATGGGCATGGGTGGTGTTGAACGCAACAACGGACTGTACAGGTGCGGGCTAACGCGGCAAGTACCTACAGGGTGTCTGCTCGCTGTCTCATGGGTTTGGGCTGCCCCTTCTATAAATTAGCGGTTCCCCTGCAGGTTGACGGCCAATTTTTAATGACCAACGACCTGTGAAAACTGGCTATTCACGAAGGAAATTCTCATGTTTGACACTCAAGTTAAAAACCTGACCGCCGCGTCGGTGGCGTTGGCTGCCTTGCTTGCTCTGGGCGCCTGCGGCAAAAAGGTAGACGACACCGGCAGCGTGCCTACGCCGTCGCCGCGCACGGGCTCGTCCATGGACTCAACGGGCTCATCGTCGGGCACACCATCGGGTTCTTCATCGGGTTCCAGCGGCATGGGCAGCGGTTCGGCAGGCTCCAGCATGCCAGCGCCGATGTCGCCTGCCAGCAGCAGCCGCTATTGATCCGGCCTTATGAACTGTGAGCCGTTCGCCCTGAGCTTGTCGAAGGGTTCCCCTTGTGCGACCCCGGCTTCGACAGGCTCAGCCCGAACGGAAAATATGTACTTCACCGGGCCGCATTAATAAGTCACTGAAAACGCCGTGGCTTAGCCCTGGGCCATGGGGCGGCTGGCATCGCTGCACCAGTCGCTCCAGCTGCCGGCGTACAGGCCTGTCGTGCCAAGGCCTGCAATTTGCATGGCCAAAATATTGGGCACGGCGCTCACGCCGCTGCCGCAGTGGTGTACCACGCTGGCTGGGTCACGGCCAGCCAGCAGCGCTTCAAACTCGGCTTTTAGCTGTTCCGCCGGTTTGAACTTGCCGTCTGCGCTCAGGTTTTGGTTGAAAGGGCGGTTAAGCGCGCCAGGGATGTGCCCCGCAATCGGATCTAGTGGTTCTACTTCGCCCCGAAAGCGCGGTGCGCCGCGTGCGTCTATCAGCGTCTGAACTGGCCTGCCCAGATTATCTGCTACGGTTTTCGTAGCTATCAGTGTAGATAATTCGGGCGCGAGAGCGAAACTTGATTGAAAATGAGCAGGTTCTGTACCGCTTGCAACGGCGCCGCCTGCCGCCTGCCAAGCCTGCAAACCACCATCAAGTACGGCCACGTTGGCGTGGCCCACCCACTTCAGCATCCACCACAGGCGGCCACAATAATTGGCACCGTTGCGGTCATAAACCACAGCTTGCATGTCGTTAGCCAAGCCGACGCTGGACAGCCAATCGGCAAACTTTTGCCGTGCGGGTAGCGGGTGCCTGCCGCCCGAGACGCCGGTGCCGTGCTTGTCGCTCAGCGCGGTGTCAAGGTGTGCATAAACGGCCCCCGGTATGTGCGACTGCCCGTATTGCTGCTGGCCTGCAGCGGCATCGGCAAGGTCAAATGTGCAGTCAAAAATACGCACAGGGGTTTTGTTTGCAAGAAGCTCTTGCAGTTGCCCGGCAGATATCAGCAGGTCGTAGGTCATGAATGCGTCCTTTAAGGTTAATGCTCTTCAGCGGGTGCATCAGGTGCAGCCCGCGCTCTTAAAATCGTAGCTGCAATGGCGCTGACAACGATCAGGCCCATCCCGGCCCAACCCAGCAGCGGTATCAAATCGCCAAACAAAACCAGGCCATACAAGGCTGAGAAAATGATGCCTGAGTATTGCAGGTTGGCCACCATCAGCGTACCGCCATGGTTGGTTGACATGGAATAAGCTTTGGTCATGCACAACTGCCCCAGGCTTGCCAACAGGCCTATGGGCAGCAGCCACAGTGCGTGCTGCCAGTTCCAGGCCGAGGTGCCCAAAAAAACCATGCCCAGTGCGCCTGCAATGGCCGTACCCACGGCAAAGTAAAACACGGTGCGCGCCTCGGGCTCGCCCATGCGCGCCAGCACCATCACCTGCATGTAGGCAAACGCAGCGCCCAAGCCAGACAGCAAACCCACCATCCCGGCGAAGGCCTGGTTTTGGTCGATGGTGGGGCGCAAAAGCATGACAACGCCAGCAAAACTGGCGAGGATGGCCAGAACGAGGGGCCCTTGAGACTCGATGCGTTCACCGGCCTTGGCAAACATCAACGAGCCGCCGACCAAAAACGCCGCAATCCAGACGCTGCTCATGTAGTTCAGCGTCATGGCGGTGGCCAGTGGCAGGTGGGCAATGGCGTAAAACCAGGTCGAGAGCGCTGCGACGCCGACCACACTGCGCCAGATGTGCATAGGCAGCACCTGGGTTTTAAGCGACGTACCGCGCATGCGGGCAAACCACCACATGAACGCGATGCCAATCACGCCCCGGTAAAACACCAATTCAGCGTTGTTGAAGTGAGCCGAGGCAAATTTAACGCACACCGCCATGGTGGAGAAAACGAAGGCGGAAAGCACCATCCAGACGGCCTGTATGGGCATTTTATGTGTATTTTGGTGCTCTAGCCCAATAGATACGGGCGCAAGCAGCTATTAAATAAATAGCAATTAACAGTACCATCAAATCATCTGCGTGGTCTTGCTGGCACCCATTTCGCGCCGGTACCACTCATGAAAGTGCTGCATGCCGTCTTCCATCGGGCTTTGGTAGGGGCCAAATTCGTTGTCGCCGCGCAGCATCAGCGCTTTGCGGCCAGCGTCCATGCGCAGGGCG
>JAYURC010000003.1:0-4999 GCA_043756405.1 Polaromonas sp. | reverse complement strand
CACTGAACTGATTACCGCCGCTGTTGATGCGCACATTACCGCGGCTGGTGACCCGGTCGTCGGGCAGGTCATACTGAATGCGGTCGGCACGAATCGTGTTAAGACCACTGCGCACTTCAGCGTTACCGTCAATGATCGTTTCCAGGTCAGTGCGGCCTGAAATGCGGTCGCCAAACATAAAGGTTGGCGGCTTGATGTCTTGGTCACCTGGCGGTGTTTCAGCCAGCATGGGCGTGCTTATAAGCACCAGTGGCGCATCGTCGGTGCCCGCCGCCTGAAGTTCGTTGGCTGGGACCTGCGCCAACACTGGCGCGCCCAGCAACCCTAGGCCGGTGGCAGACACCAGACAAAGAACGGCACGACGCACCGGAGATGGAATAAAAAGCTGGCGGGACGCGCGGCGCATCATGAGTAAAAGGTAAACCCGTTTGTAAAATCAGGCATGATTATCCATGACCGCCCAGCCGCCGCGCTGTACACACCATGACTGTTACCACCCCAGCTGCGAACGCAGCAGCCTCAGAACCCATCGCCTGGGCCAGCCCAGCTCGCGAGCAAGCGTTCATGACCTGGCTACAAGCCACTGCCGCTTGCCAGGCGCTGGACATTGCCAGCCTGCGCCTGGCTTCTGCCGACGCGAGTTTCAGGCGTTATTTTCGAATCGACCAGCACCTGGCAGGCAGCTGCATCATCATGGATGCGCCGCCTGACAAGGAAGACTGCCAAGCGTTTGTCAAAGTTGCCGGACTGATGGCTGAAGCAGGTTTGCCCGCGCCTCGAGTACTGGCTTGGGACGCGTCTGCCGGCTTTATGCTGCTCAGCGATTTGGGCGCGCAGACCATGATGGAAGTGATAGTGCCGCCTGTGGCTGTCGACGCTATTGCCTTGCCCACCGCCGCAAATTACGAGCTGTATGTGCAAGCCGTAAACGCGCTGGTACGCTGGCAGCTCTCGTCCAAACCTGGCGTGCTGCCGCAGTACGACGACGCGCTGCTGTCACGCGAACTGGCGCTGTTCCCAGACTGGTACGTGGCCCAGCACCGCAACTTTGCCATGACTGCCGCGCAGCAAGCCACGCTTGACGATGCCTTCCAACACATCAAGGCCAGCAATTTGCAATCCCTCGGTGGTGCGCAGGTGTTTGTGCATCGGGACTACATGGCACGTAACCTGATGATCAATGATGGCAAGTTGGGGGTTTTAGACTTTCAGGACGCCGTGTACGGCCCCATCACTTACGACATTGCCAGCCTGATGCGCGACGCCTTTTTAACCTGGGAAGAAGACTTTGTACTCGACATCACGGTGCGCTACTGGCAACAAGCCAGAGCCGCCGGGTTACCTGTAGGCGACGATTTTGGTGAGTTTTACCGGGCGGTCGAATGGATGGGCTTGCAACGCCACCTGAAAATTCTCGGCATTTTTGCCCGGCTGACGCTGCGCGACGGTAAACCCAAGTACCTGGCGGACACGCCCCGCTTCATCAAATACGTACGCGCCACCGCTGCGCGATACCGCCAGCTGGGCCCGCTGATGATGCTGCTCGACGCGATTGAAGGCAACGAAACGCGAGTTGGTTATACGTTTTAGTTTATTAAAAATGATAGCTGCTTACGCATGTATTTATTGGGCTGCAGGCCTATTTCATACCTAATAACTGCGTAGCCGCTGGTGTGCTGCACCATCCCAGTCAACAGGCAACTGCTGTTTGGCCTGCAGGCAGTGGTGAGTGAACACATCCAGATAAGCCTCAAGCGCCTGCCCCGCCAGCGCATCACCCCCGAGCGTCAGACACATCGCCGCGACCTCTGACGTGCAGAAGTGCGCAGCGCGCTGCGAGCGCCGCAGCTTGTAGTTTGAGAGTTGCTCACTCTGCAAACTCAACACCGGCAGCTTGTCCAGATAAGGGCTTTTGCGAAACATCTTGCGCGCCTCGGGCCAGGTGGCGTCCAGCAGCACAAACAGCGGGCGCCTGGTTGTTGACGTTTGCACCTGCGCCACCACCCGCTCAAGTGCCACAAACTCGCCCGGAAACACCAGGTACGGCTGCCACTGCGGGTCACTCAACAACGCCAGCAGCGCAGGGTCAACCTCCGTCCGCGCCCAGCCAAAAGCAAACGTATCAGCCACCACATCGGCCACCAGCCAGCCGGTATTGCTGGGTTTGAGCGCCTCAATATCCGCCATGATCAAACACACACCCGCCTGGCACGGTACATCAGGCCGCAAAGCACACAGGCAGTGGCTGACCACCAGGCGGCAACCCGCGCAGCGCTCAAGCTTGGAGCCACCGCGCGCCAAAAATGGCTTGGAACTGCGCGCCAACCGCGCCGTACGCAGGCGGCTGACGGCGTGAGGCGGTTTACCAGTGTCTGTCAAATTTACTATTCATTGAGTAGCTGTACACACCCGAGTTTATGGGGCTTTCGATCGATTTAAGCCGTTTTTGCAGGCCGGTGCAGCGCACATATCTTGTTGCCGTCAGGGTCGCGCAAATACGCCAGGTACAGGTGGCTGACCGGGCCCTCACGAAAGCCCGGCGGCGCCTCACACGTCGTGCCGCCGTTGGCCATACCGGCAGCGTGAAACGCATCCACCTGCTCACAGGACTGCGCCGCAAACCCAATCGTGCTGCCATTGCCATGCGTGGCCGGCTCGCCGTTAATGGGCGTGGTAATGGCGAACGAGCCTATGGTGCTGCGGTAAAAGTAACGGTTCTTGTTGACCACGCCCGGGCTTAGGCCCAGCGTGCCCAGCAGCGCGTCGTAAAACTTGCGCGAGGCTTCAAGATCATTGACACCAAGCATGACGTGACTGAACATCGTTGTCTCCATTTTTAAACTGCTCTATGAGCGGGTGAGTCTCACGCCTGTCGTTGCGGGGTAACCCGCAAACCACCAAGCTACTACTTTGCAAACGCTGGGTAGTGACTGAAAATATACTGTTAAATAACCCAAATTTTGTAGAGATTAAAAACACTGATGCTGCTGATCAGCGCGCCCACCAGCATCAACAACGTTTTGGCTCTCAAGTGCTTGGTCATGTAGGCGGCAAATGGTGCGGCTACTAACCCACCTGCGGCCAAGCCAGCGACCATTACCCACACAGTGGCGTCCAGAATCGACAGGAACGAGGCTGCCACCGTGACCGTCAAAAAAAACTCCGCCAGATTGACTGAACCAATCGTGGTGCGCGGGTCATTGCCCGCACCCACCAGTGATGTGGTGACGATCGGGCCCCAACCGCCACCGCCAGTGGTGTCCATCAAGCCGCCGACCAAAGCCAATGGCGCAACTCTGCGGGCTGTCAAGCTGCGCTGTACTGCAGTGCGGTCAACACGCTTGAAGGCTTTGCTAAACACGTAGACACCCATGACCAACAAGTAGGCGCTGACGAACGGCTTGAGCACCGTAGCATCGACATTGCCCAAAATGTAGACCCCGATCAGTGCGCCCACTATGCCTGGCAATAACAGGCTAAAAAACAGCGTTTTGCTCACGTTACCCATCCGCAAGTGCGACACGCCAGACACCCCAGTGGTAAATACCTCGGCCAGATGAACAGCGCCACTGGCCATAGCGGGCGGCGCGCCAGCGGCCAGCAAAAAACTGCTGGATGTAATGCCGTAAGCCATGCCCAACGCTCCGTCAATCGCCTGCGCCAGCAAACCCACAGCCACTGCGGTCCAAAACATCGGGTCATGCAGCGTTTGCTTGACCAACGCCATACCGGTTTGGTCATGCTCACCCATAAACAGACGGTGCAGCAGGTAAACCACCAAACCGGTCAGCACACCCACCACGCCATAGGTCAAAAGCCGTATGACCGGGCGCTCAAAAGCATGGGTCACCTCGTATTCAACGGGCGGCAGCGCCAGCGCGTCATGCTCAGGGTTGGCAGGTGGTTGGTCCAGGTCAAGGTGGCGGATCTTCATAGGCGGCGGGACAAGGCAAAGTAAGGGTGCGCCATAGTAGTTGCCAAGTGGCTGAGTCACAAAGACTGTTAAATCATTTACTTATCCACTGATGAGTTGGGAGGGATCTTGAGTTGGGAGGGGTCTGATCCCAATTTGCCCTGTAAATTTGATCAGAGTCGGGTTTTGAAGGCGTTTTAGAAGGTTAAATTTAGCTGTAGCCCAATAAATACGGGCGTTAACAGCTATTAAAAATGCAGCACTTAAAAATCATCAAGCATGTCCGGCTTCACGCAGCGCATTACTGGCCCACGGGTTCGGACTCTGGCCTTTGACTTGCGCAGCCACCAGCGCCGCGCCATGCACTTCAGGCGGTACGCGCAGCATCAGCTTGCCGCTAGCAGGTTTTTGCGGGTTGCGCGCAGCTTTTTCGCAGGTGTCCAAGCAGTCGGTCACAGCTTCTTAAAAAGCGGCGCGAAGCGCGGCCACGTTGTCCGCATGAAAACCAACGATGTCTGTGATGCCGGCAATACGACCAATAAAGCAGGCATCGTTATCGCTGTAGCTGTAGCTGATTTGAGCTGCGTAACCTTTGAATTGCATGGTGGTCATAGTGTTTGATCTTTCAATTTATTTCAGTGCTGGGTTGAGCTACGGTTTGATGTCCGCATCTGCCGCCATACCCATATCGGCCATGGCTTGTTCTTCACCCACATCAAGCAGCGCACATTGCTCTGACAAGCGCGTTTGTTCAAGTCGCTGCTTCTGCGCTTCAACAGCTTGATCAATCGCTTCACGGCGGCCGGCGTAGTGCTCGTTTTGCAATTACGTATTAAGCCGATTCAGCAAAACCGGGCTGACGGTGATCAAGATTTTGGACTTGTTCATGGTGTGACATTTCATATACCGAGTCTGAAATTTTCAGCTACTGTCTGTGGCGATACATCATTGAAAGACCTGACCCTTGATTCCTTTCTTGATTCCTTGTTGAAAGACCTCGTATATTCAAAGCGCCAGCCAGTTAAGCTGTAAAAGCTTGATTGAACAGGCTGGGTCGGGAGAGGCTGACAAGACTTTGAGTTCTCA
>JAYURC010000002.1:0-65073 GCA_043756405.1 Polaromonas sp. | reverse complement strand
GCAAGTCATGATGTACGCCGCGCCAACCTACTTCACGCAGCCAGGCGACATCACCCCTGATCTTGAAAAGCTGCTGCGCTGGGCGTCATGGGTGCTCAGCCTGCCAGTGGTGCTGTTTTCCTGCCGGCCGTTTTTCAGCAACGCCTGGCGTGACCTGATGCAGCGGCGCATCAGTATGGACTTGCCCGTTGCCATCGGTATTGTGGTGACATTTGCTGTCAGCACTGCCGCCACTTTTGAGCCCCAAGGCTGGTGGGGGCGCGAGGTGTATTTTGATTCGCTGACGATGTTTGTGTTTTTTTTGCTGACGGGGCGCTGGCTGGAGCACCGCCTTAGAACCCGCACCGCAGGCGCACTAGGCGCATTAATGCAACGCCTGCCGAGCAGTATTGAGCGGCAATTGCCTGATGGCAAGTTTGAACGCGTTACCGTTCGCCGCTTAAAGGGTGGCGACACAGTTCGCGTGCTGCCTGGCGAAGCTTTCCCGGCAGACGGCACCGTGTTGTCAGCCGATGCGCTGGCTGACGAGGCGCTGCTGACCGGAGAGTCCCGGCCCGTGTTACGCATGATGGGCGACAGCGTGATGGCCGGCAGCTACAACGTGGGCCATGCGGTGCTGCTGCGCATTGACAAGCTGGGTGCAGACACCCGCTATGCACAAATTGTGGCGCTGATGGAGCGGGCAGCGCTCGACAAACCGCAGCTGGCCGTATTGGCCGACAAGGTTGCCAAGCCTTTCCTGCTGTTTGTATTGCTGGCCGCGCTGGGTGCGGCGGCGTACTGGTGGCGTACTGACCCCGCGATGGCGCTGATGGCAGCAGTTGCCGTGCTGGTGGTGACTTGCCCCTGCGCGCTTTCGCTAGCCACACCCACTGCCATGCTGACTACTGCTGGGCTGTTGGCACGCCACGGTGTGCTGGTGCGCCGCTTGCAGGCCATTGAAACACTGTGCGAGGTTGACACGGTCATTTTTGACAAGACCGGTACATTGACCGAGCCTGCCATGCGGCTGTCTGCGGTGCAAACACGCCCTGGTATGTCTGGCGATGAAGCACTGCAATGGGCTGCCAGCGTGGCCCGGCAGTCGCTGCACCCCGTGTCGCGCGCACTGGTTACGGCTGCTGGTAACTTGCCCCTGCTGACCTTTTCAAACGTCAAAGAAGCCGCTGGTATGGGTCTGGAGGCATCGATGGATGACTTGAGCATTGACGCAAATGGATTGCCCGGGTTTTTGCGTTTGGGCTCAGGCAGCTGGTGTGGTGTTAACGCCGTTGTGAGTGCGAAGGGGAGTGCGAAGGGGCGTGCCGGAACCTGCGTGTATCTGGCCGATCCTAAAGGTTGGCTGGCTACTTTTGAATTTGACGAAACCTTGAGGCCAGATGCCATTCGTAGCGTTGCTGCCTTGCAGGCACGCGGCGTAACGGTGCACATGTTGTCTGGTGACACGCCAGAAGCCGCCAGTCGTGTGGCGGAGCAATTGGGCATTAAAAACGTGCAAGGCCATTGCACACCGCAAACCAAGCTGGCTTTTATGCAAGGCCTGCAAGCCAAGGGCCACAAAGTGATGATGGTGGGCGATGGTCTGAATGATGGCCCCACACTGGCTGCGGCTGATGTGTCGGTGGCTGTTGGCGCAGCGGTGCCATTGGCCCAGGCGCAAAGCGATTTGGTGCTGCCTGGAGCCCAGTTATTCATGTTGCCGACGCTGTTGGGCCACGCCTCGCGGACGCTGCGCATCGTCAAGCAAAACCTGGCTTGGGCAGCAATTTACAACGCTACTTGTGTGCCGTTAGCGCTAGCGGGACTGCTGCCCGCATGGCTCGCGGGGTTAGGCATGGCGCTCAGCTCGCTGCTGGTGTTGATGAACGCGGCGCGCTTGTCGCAATTTAAAGCGGCCGCGTGATGGACATCCTGTTTTTACTGGTTCCGCTTTCGGTGCTTCTCGCGCTCGGGGTGATGGGTGTACTTGCGTGGGCGGTCTGGGCGGGTCAGTTTGAAGAGCTGGACAGCGAGGCTGAACGGATATTAAGGCTTGATGCTGACGCTGTGCAAAGCGCCACTGGCTTGATCCATATCAACACATCAAATGTCGATGACCGGCAAACTTGACACATAACTTCAGGCAAAGAGGGTTTTCATATGAGCGCTGTACTTCCTGTTCCAACCGCCCAGGCGCCCCTAAGGGTTTGGGCCGCCTCAAAAGCGACCGTCTACAACGACAAGGTGGTGCGCCAGTTCAGCATCATGGCGGTGGTTTGGGGCGTGGTGACTATGGTGGTTGGCGTATTTATTGCGGCCCAAATGGCTTGGCCCGAGCTTAATTTTGGCATCCCGTGGCTGTCATTTGGCCGCCTGCGGCCGCTACACACCAATGCTGGCATTTTTGCCTTTGGCGGCTGTGCATTGTTTGCCACCAGCTACTACGTGGTGCAGCGCACCTGCCAGATCCGCATCATTTCAGACAAGCTGGCGGCCTTTCATTTTTGGGGCTGGCAGGCTGTCATTGTTGCTGCGGCAATCTCATTGCCGCTGGGTTACACCCGCGGCAAAGAATATGCCGAACTTGAATGGCCGATTGCCCTGCTGATTACCGTTGTGTGGGTGGCTTATGCGATTGTGTTTTTTGGCACGATTGGCATTCGCAAAGTACGGCATATTTACGTGGCTAACTGGTTTTACGGCGCGTTCATTATTGCGGTGGCCATGCTGCACATCGTTAACGCAGCGGTGGTGCCCGCTGGCTGGATGAAGTCTTATTCAGCCTACGCGGGCGTGCAAGACGCCATGATCCAGTGGTGGTACGGCCACAACGCGGTGGGCTTTTTGTTAACAGCTGGTTTTCTGGGTATCGTGTATTACTTCATTCCCAAGCAGGCAGAGCGGCCCGTGTACTCGTACCGCCTGTCCATCGTGCACTTTTGGGCACTGATTTTTACCTACATGTGGGCCGGCCCGCACCACCTGCACTACACCGCATTGCCGGACTGGGCGCAGTCCCTGGGCGTCGTCTTTTCGCTCATATTGCTGGCACCCAGCTGGGGCGGCATGATCAATGGCGTGATGACGCTCTCAGGCGCGTGGCACAAGCTGCGTGATGACCCGATCATCCGCTTCATGATCGTGGCGCTGTCGTTTTATGGCATTGCGACTTTTGAGGGACCGATGCTGTCCATCAAAACCGTCAATGCGCTGTCGCATTACACCGACTGGAACGTTGCACACGTTCACGGCGGAACGCTCGGCTGGGTCGGTTTTATATCCATGGGTGCGCTGTATTTCTTGGTGCCTCGCATGTTTGGCCAAACCAAAATGCACAGCGTGGCGGCAATAGAACTGCACTTTTGGGTGGCTACCGTGGGCATCGTGCTGTACATCGCTGCGATGTGGATTGCCGGCGTGATGCAGGGGCTGATGTGGCGGGCGATCAACCCCGACGGCTCGCTAACGTACACCTTTGTAGAAAGCGTGAAGGCGACCTACCCGTTTTATGTGGTGCGCTTTTTTGGCGGTATCTTGTACATGACCGGCATGCTTGTGATGGCCTGGAATGTCTTCATGACAGCGCGCGCGGGCAAGCCGTTCAATGCGCCCATTCCATCGCTTTCCACGCAGTCCTGAGGAACCACCATGGCATTTACCCACGAAAAAGTAGAAACCAGCAATACGCTGATGATTGTGCTGATTCTGATCGTTCTGGCGGTCGGCGGCATGGTCGAAATTGTTCCGCTGTTTTTTCAAAAATCGACCACGTTGCCCATCAAGGGCATCACACCAGATTCCGCCCTCAAGGTGGTGGGCCGCGACATTTATGTGCGTGAAGGCTGCTACAACTGCCATTCGCAGATGATTCGGCCGCTTGTGGCTGAAACGCTTCGTTATGGTCACTATTCAGTGGCGGGCGAGTTCGTCTACGACCACCCCTTTCAGTGGGGCAGTAAACGAACCGGACCTGACTTGCACCGCGTCGGCGGGAAATACAGCGACGACTGGCACCGCCTGCACCTGACCGCCCCACGCGATTTGGTGCCTGAGTCCAACATGCCCGCCTACCCGTGGCTGGCAAAAACCCCGGCAGACCACGGCAGTATTTCAGCGCACATGACAGCGCTCAGGCGTGTAGGCGTGCCCTACACCGACGCGCAAATTGCTGCTGCACCTGAAGAAGTCAAAGGCAAGACTGAATTGGACGCTCTGGTCGCGTATTTGCAGGGCCTCGGCTCGGCCCTGAAGTAAGAGAAAACATAAACCCGAGCATGAACATGAACATGGACATCAACCTACTTCGCAGCCTGGTGACGGCTCTCAGCTTGATGCTTTTCATAGGCATTGTGCTGTGGGCCTACAGGCCTGCACGCAAAACCGATTTCGACGAAGCCGCGAAACTGCCTTTCGCAGCCGACCGGGAGCACTTGCCATGAGCGATTTTGTCAACGGATTTTGGCCGTGGTACATCGCAGTCATCAGCATTGTGTCGGTGCTGGCTTGCGGCCTGTTGTTGTATCTGGCGGGCAAAGCTACCGTGGTTGCGCACGATGGTCCAGCGGCTGACAACACGACAGGACATGTGTGGGACGAAAACCTGCGCGAACTTAACAACCCCTTGCCGCGCTGGTGGTTGTGGCTTTTCATTTTGACGATTGTTTTTTCTCTGGTTTACCTAGCGGTGTTTCCCGGCTTGGGCAGCTATAAAGGACTTTTGAAATGGTCAACCGAAGTAGAGCACCAGCAAGATGTCGTGCAGCTGCGGGCGCAAGTGGCGCCTTTATACGCGCAGTTTGCGGCGCAAAGCGTTGAGGCTCTGGCCAAAGACAAACGTGCGCTGGCTGTAGGCGAGCGATTGTTTATGAACAACTGCTCGCAGTGCCATGGCTCTGACGGTGCGGGCAGCAAGGGCTTCCCGAATTTAACCAATGCCAATGGGGCCTGGCTTGGTGAGCGAAGCGCAGCACACATTGTGCAAACCATCACCAATGGTCGCACCGGTCTTATGCCGCCAATGGGCGCAGCCGTCGGCGGTGAGTCCGAGATTGGCGATGTGGCCCAGTACGTGTTGTCGTTGTCCGGCAGCCCGCACAACGAGATCAGGGCGTTCAATGGCAAGTCCAAATTTTCGGCGTGTGCTGCATGCCACGGCCTTGATGGCAAGGGCAACAAGGCGCTAGGCGCCCCCAACCTGACCGACGACTACTGGCTGTACGGCTGGGGTGAAGCCGCGATAGTTAACGCCATCAAGCTTGGAAAAAACAATGTCATGCCAGCTCAGTCTCCCAAGCTTTCGGCAGAGCAAATTCATGTTGTGGCGGCCTATGTGCTGAGTTTGTCGCAAAGCACGATCCCTGCTGCTGCGCTTGCTATACCTACCGCACCTACCGCACCTACCGCACCTAAAACACCGTAAAGCCTTATCGTGCCTGACAGTGCCCAAACTGCACCCGCTGCACCCGCTGCACCCGTTGCAACGGGGCGAAAAGTGATCCCAATAGCGGTTGACGACTCCGCCAGCGTGGCATCGCTGTATCAGTCAGATGCCAAAATTTATGCGCGCAGCGTGTCGGGCTGGTTTAACTACTGGCGCTGGGCCATGGTGTTTGCAACACAGCTGGTGTTTTACGGCTTGCCCTGGTTGTCCATCAATGACCGTCAGGCCATGCTGTTTGACTTGGCGTCGCGGCGTTTTTACATCTTCAATCTGGTGCTGTACCCGCAGGACTTGATCTATCTCACGGGTTTGCTGGTCATCAGTGCGCTGTCGCTATTTTTATTTACCGCAGTTGCCGGGCGCCTGTGGTGTGGCTACACCTGCCCGCAAACGGTGTACACCGAAATTTTTATGTGGGTTGAGCGCAAAATTGAAGGCGACCGCATTGCCCGCATGAGGCTGGACAAATCGCCTTGGGGTTTGAACAAAATAACGCGTAAGACCGCCAAGCAGGCGGTGTGGATTGCTGTTGGTTTGTGGACTGGTTTTACCTTTGTGGGTTACTTCACGCCTATCAGGCAACTGGCCAGCGATGCCTTGAGCTTTGGGTTGGGGCCATGGGAGCTGTTCTGGGTGCTATTTTACGGTTTTGCCACTTACGGCAATGCAGGCTGGATGCGTGAGCAGGTGTGCAAATACATGTGCCCGTACGCACGCTTTCAAAGCGCCATGTTTGACCGCGACACGCTGACGGTGACCTACGACGTTGAACGCGGTGAGGGCAGAGGCTCGCGTCCGCGCAGCGACACGCCCGAGCAGTACCACGCCAAAGGTCTGGGTGACTGTATTGACTGCGGCCTGTGCATGCAGGTGTGCCCAACGGGCATCGACATTCGCAATGGCTTGCAATACGAATGCATCAGTTGCTCTGCCTGCATCGACGTTTGCAATGGCGTGATGGACAAAATGCATTACCCGCGTGGGCTGATTCGTAACAGCACTGAAAACGGAGTGGCGCAAAAACTGAGTCGGGCGCAGATGTTTAAGCGGGTGTTCAGGCCGCGCGTTTTGCTCTACACAGCTGCGCTTAGTCTGATCACTATCGGCATGCTGTGGAGCTTGTTGACCCGCGCTGATTTTAAGGTTGACGTTCAACGCGACCGCGGCTCTGTTGCAAGGATGGTGGGGCAGGGCATGACTGAAAATGTTTACCGCCTGCAAATCATGAACGCGACCGAGCAGGTTCAAACGTATGCGATTCGGCTGGATGGTTTAGAAGGCGCACAAATTATTCCCGACGCCGTGGTGTCGGTAGATGCCGCAAGTTCGCGCTGGGTACCTCTGCGGGTGCAAGCGCCGGCGGGTATGTCTGCGGGCTCACACCCGATTCATTTTGTGATCGCTTCCGGGTCAAAACCGCTTGACGCCACAACAGAAAAATCTGTATTTTTAGTTCCGCGCTGAACAACTTTTTAGCCCACACCACAAGCTTTTATGTCCAAGAATATTCCTTCCGCCAGCCCCACCTTAGATACCGTCCGCCCTTGGTACAAAGAGTTTTACGTCTGGATGGTGATAGCCGGGCCGGTGTCGGCCATGCTGGCCTGTGCGGTAACTGCGGTGTACATTTTGCAAGGGCCAGACGCATTGGTGTCCGAAGACTACTACAAGGAAGGTCTTGCGCTGGCCAAAGAAGTTGGGGTCGCCCAACCTGCCATGCAGCCCGCCAAGACAGGACGAAATCACAGCGCGACAGGAGGCGACAGGCATGCCAAACCTTGACCTGGAAAAATCTCGCCGCATCAAGCGCTGGGTGTTGATCACCTGGCCATCCTTTATAGCTGCCTGCCTGCTGGAAGCTCTGGTGTTTTCAGCGGTTGACCCCGCTGAAGTGCACTGGCCCGGCCAGACTGCGCAACCGTCACGTCAAGCGGTGTACAGCGCTGCGTTTTTCAGTTTCTGGTTGGTTGCAATGGCTAGCTGCAGCCTGGTGTTGTGGTTAAACAAGCCGCCGCGTGACGTTAACGACACGGCTCGTGACTCACAATCCGCATAAGCGCATCCGCATTTTGAATATGGATATGCCGCTGGTTAACGGTGATGATGCCGTCGTCGGCAAATTTTGAGAATGTGCGGCTGATGGTCTCGAGCGTTAGTCCCAGGTAGCTGCCGATCTCATCGCGCGTCATGCGCAAAATCACGTCTGAACTTGAAAATCCGCGCGCTTGCAGGCGCTGCACGAGGTTTAACAAAAATGCCGCAAGCCGTTCTTCGGCGCGCATGTTGCCCAGCAGCAGCATCACGCCGTTTTCCCGCACAATTTCGCGGCTCATGATCTTATGCACATGGTGCTGCAGCGCCTTGACCTCTCTGCCGATTTCTTCTATCCGGTCAAACGGCAGGGCACAAACTTCCGTGTCCTCTAGCGCTATGGCATCGCAGGTGTGAAGATCTGTGGCTATGCCATCCAGGCCAAGAATTTCTCCGGCCATCTGAAAGCCCGTGACCTGGGAGTGCCCATCTTTGGACGTAACCGTGGTTTTAAAAAAACCACTGCGTATGACGAACAGCGCCGTAAAAGTGTCGCCCGCCCTAAATAATGCGCTGCCGCGCTTGACGAACGGACGTTTGGTGACTAATTCGTCAACTCGTTTCAGCTCGTTTGCATCCAGCCCGATGGGCATGCAGACGTCCCTCATGTTGCAGTTGGAGCAGGCTATTTTGATGAAGTGCTTGTCAGATTTAGCCAATGCGGCAGGCTTGCGTTGCAACAGGCTTGGCAAAGCCGTTGATGTTGAATGCTCGGGGATAGTCGATGGAAAAGTCAACGGAAAAGTAAATGACATGTGTTTTCCTGCTTTAGTTGAATTTTTTGCTGGAGAACTGGGCAATGTTTGACTTGCATCAAAGTAATTTATGGAGCTATCACCGAACATAAAGAATACTTTTCATAACATTTTGCCAAATGCGTCCAAGCCTAATTTTCAGGTAGGCCTGTCATGCTTTTGCGTGCAGGACAACGCGCTTTGACTGACATAAACACATGGATTTAACGCTAGCATCCACCGCCTTGCTGATGGGTCTTGCAGGCGGGCCGCATTGTGTGGCCATGTGTGGCGCGGCATGCGCGGGCATAGGCCGGAGCCGAGTGGGTCAAGACACGCGCGCCTTGTGGGTATTTCAGGTTGGGCGATTGTTAGGCTATTGCGCACTAGGAGCACTGGCAGCCGCGTCGATGCAGGGACTTGGCTGGTTGAGTGTCCATTCCGCTGCACTAAGACCTGTGTGGACGCTTTTTCATGTGGCGGCTGGCGTGATGGGGTTGATGCTTTTGTGGCAAGGGCGTCAACCTGTCTGGCTTGAGCATTCAGCCCGCAAGGTATGGCGCGGCGTGCGGTCGGTGTCTGGTCATTTAAACGGGTCTGCAAGTTTGGTACCGGCCGGCTTGATGGGTATGTTGTGGGCACTCTTGCCTTGCGGCCTGCTGTATTCCGCGTTGCTGGTTGCAGCCATGACCAGCAGTGCGGGCGATGGCGCGGCTGTCATGGCACTGTTTGCTCTGGGTAGCGGCGTGTCGCTGATGGCAGGGCCCTGGCTCTGGCTACGCCTGCGTGGGCAAGGCTCTGGCCTGTGGGCAATTCGCATAGCGGGACTGGCGCTACTAATTACCTCGGCATGGGGGTTGTGGATGGGGTTGGTTCACAACACGGCGCCTTGGTGCATCAGTCCATAAACTGGCTCTGGCGCCCCATGCCAGCCTTAGAGTCGCAGCTTAAATAAACTCTTACAATTTGGCACTTTCGGGCGCGTAACCCCGGACTTTTACGGATGTGAGACATGTTTAAAAAGCAAACCGGATTGATGACATTGTCAGTTTTGTCGGCGCTGGTGTTGGTCGCCTGCGGCAAAAAGCCCGATGCACCAGTAGCTGCCGCAACAACTCCGGCGGCTCCTTCAGCCACTGCCCCGGCTGAAGAAAAACTGCTCAACATTTACAACTGGCCCGACTACATTGCCAAAGACTTGGTGGCCGGTTTTGAAAAAGAGACTAGCATTAAGGTCAACTACCAGACTTTTGAAAACAACGAAGGCCTGCAAGCCAAGCTCGTGGCGGGCAACACGGGTTATGACATCGTGGTGCCAGGCGCCGTATTTGCCAAGCCGCAAATTGACGCGGGTTTGCTGCAAAAGCTGGATATTGCCAAGCTGCCCAACATGGTCAACCTTGACCCTGCCATCATGGCCAAGCTGGGCACGGTTGACCCCGGCAATGCGTACCTGGTGCCTTGGGCCTGGAGCTTTACAACCATCGGAATTAACAAAGTAAAGGTTGCCCAGGCGCTGGGCAACACGCCCATGCCGGCCAATGCGTGGGACCTGGTGTTTAACCCCGAATACACGTCCAGGCTCAAGTCATGCGGCATTGCATTTTTAGACTCGCCGACTGAAATCTTGCCGCCAGCCATGCACTACCTGGGCAAAAACGCCTATTCCAACGACACCGCTGACCACAAAGCCGCAGGCGACATGCTGGCCAAAGTGCGGCCGCATATCCGCTTGTTCACCAGCACCATGATTGACGACTTGGCAGGCGGCAAGGCGTGCGTGGCACTGGGTTGGGCGGGCGACATCAACATGGCGCGCGCACGCGCTATTGAAAACAAAAACGGCAACGACATTCAGGCGCTGCTGCCATCCACCGGTGGATTAATCTTTTTTGACAACCTGGCAATCCCCAAAGATGCCAAGCGCCCGAACAACGCGCATGCGTTTATCAATTACTTTTTAAAGCCTGAAGTTTCCGCATCACTCACCAACGAGCTGGGTTATGCCACAGCCAACAAGGCCAGTCTGGTTAATGTGAAACCAGAAATTGCCAAAGACCCAGCGGTTTTCCCCGATGCTGCTAACCTGCAAAAAATGGTCTCACCCAACAGTTTCAGCAATGAAGCCCGGCAGTCGCTGAGCCAGGTGTTCACGCTGTTTAAAAAAGGCAGCTGATCTTTCATGTCTACGGGCTTGGGGTATTTGCAGACTGAAGACCTGGTTAAACGTTTTGACGGCGTATTAGCCGTCGACAACGTGTCATTAACCATCAACAAGGGCGAGATTTTTGCCTTGTTGGGCAGTTCTGGCTGCGGCAAGTCCACGCTGCTGCGCATGCTGGCCGGGTTTGAGACGCCGACATCTGGCCGTATTTTGCTCGCAGGCAGTGACATTGCCGCCATGCCGCCCTATAAGCGGCCCATCAATATGATGTTTCAGTCATATGCGCTGTTCCCGCACTTGAGCGTGTGGGACAACATTGCTTTTGGCCTGAAGCGTGAAGGCATGCCCCAGACGCAAATTGCACAGCGGGTTGATGAGATGCTGAACCTGGTCCAGTTGCAGGAATTTGCCAAACGCAAGCCGCACCAGTTGTCAGGCGGCCAGCAGCAGCGTGTGGCGCTGGCTCGCAGTCTGGCCAAAAAACCGCAGCTGCTGTTGCTCGACGAGCCCTTGGGGGCGCTGGATAAAAAGCTGCGCGAACGCACGCAATTTGAGCTGGTTAATATTCTCGAATCTGTCGGTGTGACCTGCGTGATGGTGACGCATGACCAGGAAGAGGCGATGGCCATGGCTACCCGTATCGCTGTCATGAGCCAGGGCCGTGTCCTTCAAATCGGGACACCAAAAGAGATTTACGAATACCCCAATTGCCGCTTTGTGGCGGACTTTATTGGCAACGTTAATTTGTGGGAAGGCACATTGGTGCTTGATGCCGCTGACCGCTGCGAGATAAGAACTGCTTATGGACTTGTCAGTGTCGGGCACGGTGTCAGTGGGCCTGCCGATATGGCGTGCGCAGTGGCCATCCGGCCTGAAAAAATAACTGTTTCAAAAGCCCGACCGGAAGCCGTTGCCAATTTGTTTAGCGGGACAGTCAAAGAGATTGCCTACTTTGGCAGCTACAACACATTTATTGTGGATGTTGCAGGTGGAGCCACGGTAAAAATTCATCAGGCCAATACGTCGCGGTATTCATCCGAGGTGGGTGGTGGTGACATTACCTGGAACGACAACGTATATTTCTGGTTTGATGAGACCGCGCCCGTGGTGCTCACGCGCTAGCATGAGGACGGTCTTTGTACCCGGTCGGCGCTTTGTGATCGGCGTGCCCTACGTCTGGTTGTTGCTGTTTTTTGTTGTGCCGTTTTTGATCCTGCTGCGCATCAGCGTGACCGATATGGGCAGCGGCGTCGACCCATTCGCACCGCTCATTGATACTTCGGGCAATGCCTGGCGATTGATGCTGGAGTTTAAAAATTACATCAGCATTTTTAACGACGGTGCGGATGGCCCCACTATTTATATTGAAGCCTACAAAACGTCGCTGAAATACGCCGCACTGACGACGTTACTGTGCCTCGTCGTTGGTTACCCGTTTGCGTACTTTCTGGCCCGTTGCAAGCCATCGATACGGCCTGCGCTGCTAATGCTGGTCATGCTGCCGTTCTGGACCTCGTTTTTGCTGCGTATTGCCGCGTGGAAAGGCATCTTGGCTGACCAAGGCGTTTTAAACAACCTTTTGCTGTGGCTGGGTGTTATCAAGCAGCCGATGGCGCTGCTTTACACCGACGTGTCCATGCTGGTCGGCATGACTTATGTGTATTTGCCGTTCATGATCTTGCCGCTGTATGCCAACCTGGTAAAGATGGACTTGCGCCTGCTGGAGGCTGCGCATGACCTGGGCGCAAGCAGCTTCAAGGCGTTCTGGCTGATCACGGTGCCGCTGAGCAAGGCCGGCATCATTGCGGGTTGTATGTTGGTCTTTATCCCGGCGATTGGTGAGTTTGTTATTCCATCTTTGCTGGGCGGCGCAGAAAACATCATGATTGGCCGCGTTGTGTGGGACGAAATGTTCAGCAGCAACAACTGGCCGCGTGCCAGCGCATTGTCTGTGGTGATGATTGTGCTGATTTTGGTGCCGCTGGCGTTGTACTACCGGGCTAAAGACGCAACTGAGAAATGAAGACGCGAAGCTTGAACGCCATGAAGTTCATTGAGAAAAACACGGGCCGGTTTTGGCTCATCTGTGTGTTTGTCTTTTTGTACATCCCTCTGCTCTTCCTGATTGTTTTTTCGTTTAACAGTACCCGGCAAGATGGTGTATTTACCGGTTTTTCCCTGCGCTGGTATGAAGCATTGCTGACGGATTCACGCTTGGTCGAAGGCTTCTGGTTGTCACTTAAAGTCGCGCTGCTAACCGGCACGTTGTCGGTCGTGCTGGGCTGCTTTGCAGCGTTTGTGCTGGTGCGCTACAGACGCTTTTCAGGCCGGACGCTGTTTTACGGCCTGGTCAATGCCCCGCTGGTCATGCCCGAGGTAATCATTGGCCTGTCGCTGCTGCTGCTGATGGTCGCCAGCCAGCGCTTGTTTGGTTTTCCCGAGCGCGGTTTTATCACTCTGGTGCTGGGCCACACGTTGCTGGGTATGGCCTACGCCACCACCGTCATCCAGTCGCGCCTGCTGGAGGCTGATCGCTCAATTGAAGAAGCGGCGATGGACTTGGGTTGCAAGCCTCTAGAGGTGTTTTTTCTGGTCACGCTACCAAGCATCGCGCCTGCATTGGTGTCCAGCTGGTTGCTGACTTTCACGCTGTCGTTTGACGATGTGGTACTGTCAGAATTTTTGTCAGGCCCAGGCGTGACGACGCTGCCGCAAGTGATTTTCAGCTACGCCCGGCGCGGCGTGAACCCGTCGATTTATGCAGCCGCCACACTGCTGATTGCGACCGTTTCGCTGGGCATCATTGCCTACAGTATTTACACGGTGCGCCAGCAAAAGCATAAGCTTATTTCCTAGCTGGCAGCGTAGCCAGCACCACGCCCAACAGCGCCACACCAAAAGCCAGCGCCTGCAAGCCACTCAGGCTTTCGCCCAAAAACACCACGCCCACAGCCGCCGCACTGACAGGCAAGAACACGGTGAACACACCCGCCTGACCTGCGGGAATGGTTTTCAAGCCGGTCATCCACAACCACACCGTCCACACACTGGCGGCCAGTGAATAGAAAACCAGCAACAGCCAGCTAGGCGCAGCAACTGTTGAAAAATCAAACTGCCATGCTGCCCACAGCCCCAGCGGCGTGACCAGCGCAAAGCCCCACAGGTTGATCAGCGCCGTGATGCGCTTGGGACTGAGTACACCCACCAGCTTTTTACCAATCACGGCATAAGCGGCCTCACACAACACCGCGCTCAAAAGTAAAAAAGTACCTAAAACCGCATTTTCAGGTGTCAAATTGGCCTTCAGCCCAACAGATACGGGCGCAAGCAGCTCCTGTTTTGATAGTGATACCAGCGTCACGCCAACCACAGCGCAGGCCACTGCCGCCCATGTTCTCGCACCAATACGTTCTTTCAGAAAAGCCCAGCTCATCAACGCAACCGCCGCCGGAATCGTCGCCATCACAATGCCGGCCGTTACAGCGCCCGTCATGCTGACGCCAAACAGCATGCAGATGGAGAACAAAAAGTTGCCCAGAAACGATTCCAGAAACAGCAGGCGTTTGGTTTGCAGCGTCATCGGCGCTTCATCCGCTGGTTTTTTCAACCAGTGCAGCATGGCCGCCCCGCCAATGCCAAAGCGCAGCCAGGCCAGCAAAAATACGGGCAGCGCGGCAACCAGCGGTTTGGACAAAGCAACATAGCTGCCCACCAAGGACATGCTCAAGGCAAGACAGGCGTACGCCACAATTCGATTCATGGCTGATACCTTAACCGACTTCAAGAGATACGTATTCGTTTACGGCACGCTGCGCAAAGGCCAAGAGCGCGACATCAATCGCCTGCGACCCGCACCGATTTTTATCGGTAATGGGCAAATCAATGGCACGCTGTACAACCTGGGCAGCTACCCCGGCGTGCGTCTAGGCGGCCTGAATTGGGTGCAAGGCGAGGTCTACCAGATCACCCCCGAGCTGGAGCGCCAGCTGGACGAGATAGAAGAAGTCTGGCCGCAGCAGACGGGGGAATATGCGCGGCAGGAAGTTGTGGTGCAGTGTGCGGGGGCGGCGTTGACTTGTCTGGTTTATGAGGTGACTGAGTTGCGTGCGGTTGGCGGAGCACTGATTCAGTCTGGAGAGTGGAGAGACTGGATGAAGCTTTAGTCTTTTGGCCACATCTATAAAATTCACAATAAATGCGTAAATAGTGCATAATTTGTGCAAATAAAGTTTGAAAGTTACCCATGAATCTGGTCACTGCACCTGTCGCTCCCCAGTTTGGTGCTCGTTTTATGAGCTTGATGGATTACTTGCGGGACGACCTGAGTGTTTCGCCAACACTATCGCCAAAACGGTTTTCCCAAGCGTTGCACATTGACTTGCAAACCCTGGCCGGGCAGGCACATGTACATCGCAACACCATCAATCGGGCGCCAGAGTCTGAAAGCGTGCAGCGTTTTTTGCGCGAAGCGCTGCGTGTTTTGCGCGCCGCGACAGACGTGAATAAAAACGTAGCCACAGCTATTTTTTGGTATCGCAACGAGCCGCTTCCCGCATTTGCCTACAAGACCGCCGAGCAACTGGTGGTGGATGGCCGCACGGAAGACGTGCTGCGCTATGTGGCATCACTTGAGGCGGGCGCTGCAGGGTGATTTTTACCGCGTTCAACGCTGTTGCCTATCGAATGCACGTACCCAGATGGGCTGTGTCGCCCACCAGCGGCGCAGGTGCAGCAACGCATGGTGGCCGGCTAAACCGCCTGGGGCTTGAGGCGCTTTATCTGGCAGTGGAAACCGACACAGCCGTGAAGGAATATCAGCAAGTGTCCAGCCTGCTACCTCCAGGCACGCTGGTAAGTTACCAGATAGCCTTGACCCGCGTGGCTGATTTCCGGGCTGGATTTGACGCCAGGCATTGGCCTGCTATATGGAGCGACTTCTACTGTGACTGGCGTGCGCAGTGGTTCAATGAACGCATAGAGCCACCCAGTTGGGTCATGGCAGACCAAGCAATTGCACAGGGCGCGCAGGGTATTTTGTTTGCCTCTGTCAATGCACCTGGAGGTACAAATCTGGTGGTCTTCCCGTCGATGTTGATGCCTGCTGATGAGCTGTCAGTTTTTGATCCAGGCCAGGCTTTGCCCAAGAATCAGGCTTCTTGGGAGTAGCGGGGCATGCCGTTGATCCGCACCAATGCAGTCTCAATCTTTGTTTGGGTTGGGCTGGGTTGATACCCTCCGACAAGCTCAGGGCGAACCGATTCAGAGCGTTCGTCAAATAGAGAAATAATGGGTTCTATTCCCAAGCCCGAACAATCTCTTGTCTCAAAAAATCCTCTCCTCCCTCTTCGCTCAAAAGTCTTGGGCTAACCGCGAGCTTTTTGATGCTGTGGCTGATGTGACGCTGGCTGAGCATGACGCTTCTCGCCAAATCGCCATCAGGACGCTGAACCACATTTATGTGGTTGACAGGATTTTTCGCGCGCATCTGCTAGGTGAGACACATTCCTACACCGCAACCAACACAACCGGGACACCTGAGCTTGGTGAGCTTGATTTTTCGGTTGCAGAAACCGATCTTTGGTTTGAAGCGTATTTCACTACGATTAGCGACGAGGCGTTAGCAACTAGTCTGCACTTTCAGTTCACAGACGGTGATTCGGGCACCATGACCCGAGAGGAAATGCTGTTTCATGTGCTCACCCACGGGGCTTACCATCGTGGCAACGTCGGGCAGATGCTCAAGGGTATGTCGGTCGTACCGCCACGCGATTTGTTCACCAAGTTCCTGCATGTCAGTGAGCCATCGCGCAGGCAGGCGTGACCTGTTCAAAAACCTTCAGTTTGACGTTTTTCAGGCTAAAAATACTTTTTCAATGATGTTTTAGTGCTCTACCTCAACAAATACGTGCGTATGCAGCTCCTGAATATATAGCATATCGATGACCATACAGTTGCTTTAATGACGCCAGCCAAGACAAACGCACCCACATTCCCGCAACTGCTGGCCTTGGCTGCGGCTTTGTCTTTGGGCGCTGCGGTGTCGCTGGGCATCACGCGGTTTGCTTACGGTCTGCTGCTGCCGACTATGCGGGCCGACCTGGGCTGGAGCTATACGCTGGCGGGGGCGATGAACACGTTGAACGCGGTGGGCTATTTGCTGGGGGCGCTGGCTACGCCGTGGCTGCTCAAGCGCTACACGCCAACTCTTTTGCTTGTACTTGGCAGTTTGCTGGCCAGTGTGTTTATGGCGGGGAGTGGGTTTTTTACCGATGCGCCGTCGCTGCTGATGCAGCGGCTGCTGGCGGGTGTGGCCAGTGCGCTGGTGTTCATCGCCGGCGGCTTGCTGGCGGCGCGCCTGGGTGCGCTGGCGCCCAAATACATGGGGTTGCTGCTGGGGCTGTACTACGGCGGTACGGGCTTGGGCATTGTGCTGTCGGCGCTGCTGGTGCCTGCCATGCTGCAAGCGGCCAGTGGCGTGCCGCATGGCTGGGCTTGGGCATGGTGGGCCTTGGCAGCAGCGTGCCTGGCGGCAACTGGTGTGCTGGCATGGGTGGGGCGGCGTTTGCAGGTGTTGACTGCGCCTGTGCTGGGGGTAGCTCATGCAGCCCCGCAACGCCTGTTCAATTGGCGCGACTTTGCGCCAGCCCTTTTGGGGTATTTGATGTTTGGTATGGGCTACATCGGCTACATAACCTTTGTGGTGGCGCTGCTCAAGGAGCAGGGCACCACGCCCCAGGCCATCACGGTTTTTTACGCTCTGCTCGGCGTAGCAGTAATGGCGTCGTCGCGCATTTGGGCGGGCCTGCTAGACCGCTTCAAGGGTGGGCAAGCGCTGGCGATTTTGAATGCGCTACTAGGGTGCGCCACTGTGTTGCCAGCGCTCACAAATGCGTGGCCGCTGGTGCTGCTGTCAGGCGTGCTGTTTGGCGGCGTGTTTTTGTCAGTCGTGGCCAGCACCACCGCACTGGTGCGCCACAACCTGCCGCAAAACCAGTGGGCAGCGGGCATCAGCGCCTTCACCATCGTGTTTGCTGCGGGCCAGATTGTGGGGCCCACGGTGGTAGGCTGGATAGTTGATGGATTGGGAGCGGGCAATGACCTGGCAGGCTTGCAGCGCGGGCTGATCTTTTCAGCTGTGACTTTGTGGTTGGGGGCAGTGGTGGCTATGCGGCAGCGGGCGCTAGGTGCAAGGGATTGAGCGGTAAATGTTTGCGCAAGGCTGGAAAACATGAAATCAGATACTTCATCAACCAAATTACCAGTTAGCAAAGCGCAGTGGGAAAAAGTCATAGCGTTCTCATTGGCGCATCAACCAGTCGTTCAAACCGCTTGAAAGTTGGATTACAAGCATGATGTCGAAATCAAAAATCGATGAGCTCGGTAAGCAGCTTAGACAGGCCGCGACAGATGAAGTGGCGTTGGACGTCGTTGCTTTGGATGCTTACCGCGAGTCATTCTCTGATGCCATAAACGGTGTACAGAAAATGCTTCGGGCTGCTAACTTGACAGAATTTACCAGCCGCACCAAGTCTACGGCTTCGGTTGTTGCCAAGTTGCTACGCCAGCCAAAAACGCGACTGAGCCAAGTTCAGGACATCCTTGGCCTGCGGTTTGTGGCCGATGATTTGAAGCAGCAAGAGGCTTTAATAGATGAATTGACCCGCATATTTCCTGACTCCAAACCACAAGACCGCCGACATTTCCCACAGTACGGCTACCGCGCCGTGCATTTAATTGTCAAATTCAATGGGCTTCCTATTGAGATTCAAGTGCGTAGCCAGCTACAACAATATTGGGCGCAGTATTCTGAAATGATGGCTGACCAACATGGCCAAGAATTGAAGTACGGCGGTGGGGCTATTCAAATTCGCAGTTTTTTAGAAAATCTGTCTTTAGAGGCCGTGCAGCTTGAACAGCAACTGGATCGGCAAAATAGCCGGCAGACGCCGGAATGGCTTAAAAATCGGTTCGATAAAATGATTGAGAAACTGAGCACATAATCAAATTATGTTTTATCTTGTTCATTACGACCGGACTAAGTCCAAGGTTCTGTCATTTACAGAGTTTCAAGATTCTGAGCGTCAGCAAGCCTTAACAAAGCGTTCTGAGCTTGAAAAAAAACAAAATCATTTTGATTCAAGCAAAGAGATTGTTCTCCTACAAGCTGCTAACCGTGAAGAGCTACACAAAACACACCCCAAGTATGGGCACCCTAAAACAGACGGCGAAAAGTTGTTTACTGCAGTTGCGGTTGCGGCTGTCATACTTGCACTAACTGGCGCATCTTAATTATCTTTCGTTTCTGTTGTGTGGACTTGCCCCGATTCCACGGACGGTTTATAGGTTCTTGACCTCTTGGATATTTTCAATCAAATCGACTTGACGGTCGCAGTCAATTGACAGCTTGGTTTGTGCCGACTCTGAGTTATCCACAGAGCTTGCTGGATTTTGTGTTTTTGCTTTTTCTTTCTTTTGAACATTGAGCCTTTCAAAGTTAATCGGCGATATCTGACCAAGACTTGAATGGCGCCTGTGCGGGTTGTACCAAGCCTCAATCCAGGTAAAGATGGCCAAGCGTGCCTCGGTGTGCGTCTTCCATGAGCGCCGGTCAATCAGCTCACATTCCAGCGTGGCAAAGAAACTCTCCGCCATGGCGTTGTCATAAGCATCCCCGACCGTACCCATGCTCGGGCGCACACCCATTTCCTTGCAGCGTTTGCCAAACGCTACGCTGGTGTATTGACTGCCCTGATCTGAATGGTGAATCACCGATTCAGGCTTGCGCGTGAGCAACGCCATGTTCAGCGCTGCGATCACCAAATCAGCCGTCATGTTCACACCAAACGCCCAACCCACGACCTTGCGGCTGTACACGTCTGTGACCACGGCCAAATACAGGAAACCCGCCCAGGTCGGCACGTAGGTCATGTCGGTCACCCAAAGCTGGTTTATGTCGGTAGCCACAAACTGGCGTTTGACCAAATCCGGCGCTGGCCTCAGGCGCTTGTCCCGGGTGGTGGTGACCACGTAGCCACGCCTGCGGCTGACACCACGAATGTGAGATTTGCGCATGATGCTGGCGATACGCTTGCGGCTGGCCACGACACCTTGATCGGCAAGTTCTGCGCGGATGCGCGGCATACCATAGGTGGCATCGCTGTTGGCATGAGCAGCTTCAATCTGGGTCAGCAGCGTGACATTGGCCGTGGTACGTTTGCTCGGCACGCGGCCATGCCAGTCGTAGTAACCGCTTTTAGAAACTTCAAGTTGATCGCACATGGCAGCCACGGATAGTTCGGCCTGGTTGGCGGCAATCAGCGTGTAGATGGCGTGGACATCTGATCGCTTCTGCCTGCAAACCAGGCCGTAGCCTTTGCAAGTATGTCCCGTTCTAGCTTGATTTGGCGGTTCTCCCGGCGCAAGGCCATCAATTCGGCTCGCTCGCTGGCATGCAGGCCGGGGGCAACACTGGCAGTTGATTCCACCGATGCGGCGGCTCGCCTGACCCAGCTCAGGATACTGGTTTCATGGCAGCCGAATTCTTTGGCCAGCTCGCTGGGTCTGCGACCGGCTGCAACCAGTTCGACCATTTGCTGGCGAAACTGCGGTGAATACGGCGGTTTGGGATTGCGGTTGTGACTCATCTGGACTCCTTCTTGACTTAACGATAAGGTGTCCGTCAAATCGGGTCAACTCCAGTGACAGTTTTGCAGATGGTTTCATTGATATAAATTGCGCATGCGTATGAAAGCAAATTGTCATGCTCCATCAGTTTGTGAAGAAGACAGACAAAACCCCTCCCAAAGAGTTGATGGTCGCTCGCAAGCGCGTGAAGGAGTGGAAAAATGTTGATGCATAAGCAACTACGCACCAAGGCATTCGGCACTGAGGTAAAGGCCGAATACGACAAGCTGGGAGGCGAGTTTGCGCTGCTGGATGAATTTCTGAAAGCCAGAGCTTCGCAAGGGCTGACCCAGGCGCAGGTTGCAGAAAAGATCGGCACCACGCAGTCTGCGGTGGCCCGGATGGAGTCAGGCAGCGGAAAACATTCACCTTCTCTGGCAACACTGTCCAGGTATGCTGAGGCGCTGGGCTGCAAGCTGGAGATTCGGCTGGTTCAGAATGCGCGATCAGCAAGAAATTTAACTGGGCGTTCCAACAGTCGCGCTACGCGCGCTGTTGAAGTTTGACGTTGTATGGCTTGGAAAGCTACCAGGTGAACGACCCAGGCGATCCCTCCATTCCGGACACGCACCAGAAATTCAAAGAGGCAGTCTACTTCCTCGGCAAGTGCGCCGATCACTATCACGTTCCCTTGGAATTTCAGTTCAACTTGAACGCATTCATCCAGGCGCTTCGGAACATCACCTTCATGCTGCAGAGCGAGCCTAAAAAGCCGGAGGGCTTTGACGCTTGGTACACAAGCAAGCAAGCCGAAATGAAGGAGATCGATCTGTTGCGGCGCTTTGTTCAAGCACGAAACATTGTTGTTAAGCAAAGCTCGCTGACCGCGCGCAGTACGGCGTTGATGGGTGTCTTTCGTGGCCGACGCTACAAACTCGGAATGCAGCGATCAGTGCCGCTCCTCGCACCTTCAGCTTGGATATTGGAGCGGTTGAAGGCGAATGTAGGCTTCTTCATTGATGACGAGCATTCGCAACAATGGGAACAGTTCGGAGTTAAAAGAACTTGGGTGGTGGAGGAGCTTGGGGAGGGGGAGGTGCTAAGTCTTTGCCTCGAAGCTTTAAACCATATTGGCTTAGTGTTGACGGAGGCGCACCGTCTTTTCGGTGCGGACGTGGATAACATGGAAATGGAATTGGACATGGTGCGAACTCAAACGCTACTGGAAACCGATGTCGACCCATCTCTCATTTCGAAGTGGCACTGGAATGACGCCGCACAACACTCTGTTTGACACCAACATGCAGGGAAAAAATCGGAGTCAAGCCCCAAGTAATTTGCTACTGTTTACATAGCCGCCCGCGCTTTTATTCATTGGTCAAAAGACCTAAAACTTATATATAAAGGCATTAAAACAGCGTTTTGAAACCACAAGCCAGCCAAAACTAAGCCAGAAAGCTGCTAAAGGCCTAAAAAACAGCCGTTTTAGAGGATCAAAAGTGCTTCTGAGCCAACGAATAATTGCGCAAGCAGCTACTTAATATATAGCGGTCATAAACCAAAGCCAAGCCTTCAATCCCCCGCCGTCAACCGTTTCGGCGTGATCTCCACAGAATCCGCCGTCGTACTCATCCACACCGTGCCGTCTTGCACCGTCACTTGCAGTTGCATACTGCGTTCGGCCAGCTTGGCCAGCGCCTGGCTCTGTAAAGCTTCAATTTGCCACACCACCAGATTGCTGGCGCGCGTTAATTTGGTTTCTATGCCTTTCCACCAGACGGCGGTGCTGCTTGAAAAGCTGTATGCCGTCACGCGGTCGGCCTTGCCTGCGGCTTTCATCAGGCGTTTGTCGTCGGGCTGGCCCACGTCTATCCAGTGCAAAATTTGCTCGGTGTAGTCCTTGTGCCAAAGCGCGGCTTCATCGACATCCCACAGGTCTTTGGCAAAGTCTAGTTTGCCGTTCTTGTCGTCTGCTGGCACGTTGAGCGCGAACGCCAGCAGGCGGATCATCATGCGTTCGTCGGCTTCTGACGGGTGTCGGGCAATGATGACGTTGTGGTCGGCGTATACGCCTCTGTCCATGTCGGCAATGGCCAATTGGGCTTTGTAGATGGTGGCTTTGAGTGCCATGGGGCTGATCTTTTGTAAAAACGGAAGTCCATATTGGAACAGAGCGCCGCACGGGCAGTGTTTGACACCACTGGCTATAGTGGGTTCATGTCTATCAAGTTGTCCGTTCTCGACCAGTCCGTTGCTGTCACTGGTCGCACTGAAGATGCATCCATCCGCCAGACGCTGGCCTTGGCTCAGCATGCTGAAGCGCTGGGCTATCACCGCTTTTGGGTCAGCGAACACCACAGCCATCCCAGCATTGTCGGCTCTGCGCCAGAGGTACTGATGGCTGCCATTGCCGCCACCACCCAGCGCATTCGTATCGGTAGCGCCGGGGTGATGCTGCCGCACTACGCGCCATTAAAGGTGGCTGAGCAGTTCAGGGTGTTAGTGGCACTGGCGCCGGGCCGCATCGACCTGGGCGTGGGCCGTGCGCCAGGCTCAGACATGCGCACGGCGCGGCTACTCAGGCAAAGCCCCCAGCAGTCAGCAGATGACTTCCCGATTCAGGTGCGTGAATTACAGGCGTGGGTGTCCGGCATCGACTTGCCCGAAGGCCACCCCGGCCATGGCGTCACGGCCAACCCCACTGGCCCGACCAGCCCCACGTTGTGGATGCTGGGCAGCTCTGACTACGGCGCGCAACTGGCGGCGCACTACGGCTTGCCGTATGCGTTTGCGTATTTCATTACTGACGGGCAGGGCGCTGGCCAGGCGCTTGACTTGTACCGGCAGTTGTACCGCCCTAGCGCGCTGCACCCCAAGCCGCAGGCCGTGCTGTGCGTGTGGGCGCTGGCCGCCGATACCGAGGCCGAGGCGCGCTATCACTTTTCAAGCCGCGAACGCTGGAAGCTCGACAGAAACCGGGGCGCGATTGGCGCGTTGCCCTCGCCGCTAGAGGTTGCAGCACGACCTTACAGCGCGGCTGAGCAAATGCAGGTTGACCAGTTGCGTGCCAACGCATTGGTCGGCAGTGGCCCACAAGTGGCAGCCAAACTCAAGGCGTTGGCTGAATCGCTTGAGGTTGACGAGCTGGTGGTGATCACCTGGACGCATGACCCGGCAGCGCAGCGGCGGTCGTATGAAATTCTTGCGCATGAGTTTTTATAATCAGCTGTGGCTGAGTGTTGGATTTTTCCCGTTCGGGCTGAGCTTGTCGAAGCCTTCAGTCATGCAAGAAGCCCTTCGACAGGCTCAGGGCGAACGGTCAAAAAATGAAAATTCCGGATCATTTTCAAATACAACAAGACAAACCACATGACAACAAAACTCTTCAATACAACAATAGCAGGCAGCTTGCCCAAACCGGCTTGGCTGTCAGAAACCAACAAACTCTGGCCGCAATGGAAGGCCGAAGGCGACGAATTAAACCAGGCCAAGGCCGACGCCACGCTGCTATGGATCAAGGCCCAGGAAGATGCTGGGCTCGACGTGATTGGTGATGGCGAGCAGTCGCGCCAGCATTTTGTGCATGGTTTTTTAGAGCAGGTCGAAGGCATTGACTTTGATCACAAAGTCAAAATGGGTATCCGCAACAACCGCTACGACGCAATGGTGCCGCAGGTGGTGTCAACCCTCAAGTTAAAAGGTCGTGTGCATGCGGCTGAGGCGCAACTGCTGCGCGCGCACACCAGCAAAAAAATCAAGTTCACACTGCCCGGCCCGATGACGATTGTTGACACCGTGTCAGACCAGTTGTATGGTGACAAAATCAAAATGGCCATGGCATTTGCCGAGCTGCTCAATCAAGAGGCACTGGCGCTGCAAGCCGATGGTGTGGACATCATCCAGTTTGATGAGCCGGCCTTTAATGTTTACATGAAAGAAGCCGCTGACTGGGGCGTGAAAGCGCTAGAAGTGGCAGCACGCGGCTTGACCTGCACCACCGCCGTGCACATTTGCTACGGCTACGGCATCAAGGCCAATGACGACTGGAAGAAAACATTGGGCGACCAGTGGCGGCAATACGAGGAAGTGTTGCCCGCACTCGCCAAAAGCAGCATTCAGCAGGTCAGCCTAGAGTGCTACAACTCGCATGTGCCGCCGCATTTGATGGCGCTGCTGGCAGACAAGGACGTGATGGTTGGCGTGATTGACGTGGCCAGCGACGACATTGAAACGCCTGAGCAAATTGCCGACACGATTGGCAAGGCGCTCGAGTACGTGCCCAAAAACCGATTGATTCCCTGCACCAATTGCGGCCTGGCACCCATGCGCCGGGACATTGCCATCAAAAAACTGCACGCGCTGGGTTTGGGCGCAGCGCTCGCACGCCAGCGTTACGCTTGAATTTATTCCCCATCTTTAGAAAGCCACATCATGAAAGCAGTCTGGAACGGTACCGTCATCGCTCAAAGCGACACCACGGTGGTGCTTGAAGGCAACCACTATTTTCCTGAGGCGGCATTAAACCGCGACTACATCACCTTCAGTAACCACCACACCATGTGCGCCTGGAAAGGCCAGGCCAGTTATTACTCGCTGCTGGTTAATGGCGAGATGAACACCGATGCCGTGTGGTACTACCCTGACCCCAAGCCAGAGGCCGAAGAGATTAAGGGCCATGTTGCTTTCTGGAAGGGCGTCAAGATAGAGGCTTGATGCATGTCATGCGAGGCGTGGCCGTTCGGCGTGTTGTCTGATGGCTCATAGAGTGGGTCAAGCGCAGACTTATTGCTTCAAAAATGATGCTGATCAGCATCACAACCCTGAGGCCGATATGGACTTACTGAATCACGACATTGCCCATGAATTTCCTGAACACCAGGAAAAGATACACACGCTAAAAACATCTGACGCGCACTTTGCCAAGCTTTTTAACGAATACGACGAAGACAATCACGCCATCAAAAAATATGAATTGGGCGGTGCAGTGATCAGCGAAGAGGCATTGGACGAGCTGAAGAAAAAGCGACTTAGCACCAAGGACCAGATCTACCAGCGTTTGATCCAGACTGACCGTTGAAAACTCAAAGTGCTCTCAAGGCCTTTCACACAATTGCCACACAACATCGCTAACCTCATAGTCATTTTTTGTTGACTTTGACTGGAGACTACCGTGCAAGCGATTGATGATGAACTGATGCGCCGCATCCGCAACGACCTGATTGACAGCTACGATGAAGAGCTGGAAATGGAGCTGGAAGACCGCACCATTGCCGAGCTGACTGGCGCTGAAGCACCTGCGCACAGTGCCCAGGATAAGGAAGACCGCCGCATTTACTTTCGTGAGCTGTTTCGCTTGCAGGGTGAACTGGTCAAGCTGCAGGACTGGGTTAAAAACACCGGCCATAAAGTCGTGATTCTGTTTGAGGGCCGTGACGCTGCTGGCAAGGGCGGTGTTATCAAGCGCATTACCCAGCGGCTCAACCCTAGGGTTTGCCGCGTGGCTGCGTTGCCTGCACCTAACGACCGTGAGCGAACCCAGTGGTACTTTCAGCGCTATGTGTCGCACCTGCCTGCTGCGGGCGAAATGGTGCTGTTTGACCGCAGTTGGTACAACCGCGCCGGGGTCGAGCGTGTTATGGGTTTTTGTACCGATGAGCAATACGAAGAGTTTTTCAGGACGGTGCCCGAGTTTGAAAAAATGCTCGTCAGCTCAGGCATTCAACTGATCAAGTACTGGTTTTCAATTTCTGACGAAGAGCAGCATTCGCGCTTTTTGGGCCGCATTCACGACCCACTCAAGCAATGGAAGTTAAGCCCGATGGACCTCGAATCCCGTAGCCGCTGGGAAGAGTACACAAAAGCCAAAGAAATCATGCTCAAGCGCACCCACAGCCCTGAGGCACCGTGGTGGGTGGTGCAGGCGGTTGATAAAAAGAAAGCGCGCCTTAACTGCATCCATCATCTGCTGGAGCAAATGCCTTATGGTGAAACCGAGCACCCCGCCATTGTGTTGCCTGAGCGCGTCCGGCATGACGACTATGTGCGCCAGGCAGTGCCGCAAGAAATTGTGGTGCCTGAAATCTATTGACCTGGATGGACCCGGCGCGCATTGACGCAGCTGGGTGTTTAGTTCCGAACGTCAGCTACCGGGTGGCTGCCAAAATCGGCCCGCATTAAAACGGACAAGACGCGCTTGGCCGCTTCGTCAGGTGATGCCAGTGACCCGCTGGTTTGCAAATTGATAAAACTCGATTGATCTGGAAATGCCTGGCTGTCAGCGCTGCGCAGCTGCTGTTGCATGTCTGTATCGATCACGCCGGGTGCGAGTGAACATACCTTGGCACCGTTGGATTTAAGCGCTTCTTCGAGCGCCAGGCAACGGGTAAAGTGGTCCATGCCCGCCTTGGCGGCGCAATAACCCGCTTGCGAAGCCATCGCGCGGCGACCCAGGCCAGATGAAATATTAAGCACTTTGCGTAGGCCAGTCCAGCTTTGTGTGGCGCGTAAAAAGGCGCTGGTCAGTTGCATGGGCGCCTCCAGGCCAACCCGCAGTGCGTGGCTCAGGTCATCAGCATCGGCGTCGCGCAGGGGGCCAATACGCGGAATCACGCCGGCGTTATTGATCAATGCGGCGCTGGCGAATATGCCAACGGTTTGTTCACGCAGCCACTGCTCCAGCCGTGCACTGGCCGCTGCGCCGCGTGCCAGGTCTTGTGTCCATTGCAGCAAATTAGCATCCGCCTGTTTGGCCTGTACAGCCAGGGTTTCGCTCGCGCTGCGTGAAATGCAAAGCAGCGTGTTGCCTGGCCGCAGCAACTGGCGCGCCATGGCCAAGCCCATGCCGCGTGATGCGCCTGTGAGTATGAATAGATGCTGGGTCATGATTCAAATTATTTGTTAAGCATTGACGACGATGGAAAAACGCGCTTTTAGCCCATCGTTGCCAGGTACAAAAGGCACTGTCAACGCCGTGCGGTCAACTTCGCTCATGCGGCGCCATAAAAAGTCTTGTGCATTGCCGGCATCGCCCGCCACATACAACTGTGTGGTGAGCAGCTCGCGCTGGCCCAGCTTGACCTTGACGTGAATGTGCGGTGTTCGTCCTGCATACGCTGCTGGCTTTAGCGTGCGAAAGCGGTAGCTGCCGTCGCTGCCTGCCGTCACGCGGCCATAGCCTTGAAAACGCTGGTCTGCTTTGCCGCCGTCGCCTGGGTGATGGTAGTGGCCGTCATGGTCACATTGCCATATTTCAACTTGTGCGCCTGCAACAGCTTTGCCTGTCAGGTCGATGATATTGCCCTCAACCCACGCAGTTTGGCCCTTGGGGTAGTTTTGTTCGCCATTTTTCAACAGGTCAAAGTCTGCATCTTTTGGCAACACCACCGGGTAAAAAGGGCCTTCGCTTTGTGACGGCGTCGCGCGCCTGGCCGGTAGCGGCTGGGCGCGTGCACCCAGCAACAGCGCGGGGGCAATGATCAGTGCTGCTGCAAGGGTGCGGCGTTTTAGCTGGGACGGTGCTGGCATGGGTGTCTCCGGTCGATTTTTTGTCAGACCCAACAGCCGTCATTGAAGTTCCTAAAACGCCGGCGCATTTTCAAAAACCAAGTTCTTGCCCGTCAGTGGATTTACAAAATGCAGTGCGCAGGCATGCAGTAACAAGCGGGGGGCTTTGCCGTGGACGTCAGCAGGTGCATAAAGCGCATCACCCAAGATGGGGTGCCCCTGCGCTTTTAAATGCACACGCAACTGATGCGACCTGCCCGTGATGGGTTCAAGTTCAATTCGTGTGGTGTTGGTTTGCACATCGCAGCTTAGTGTGCGCCAACGCGTCTGGCTGGGCTTGCCGCCAGGGTCAATGACGCGCAGCGGTCTGTTCGGCCAGTCCAGCGCAATCGGAAGGTCGATGAGTTGCCACTCCAGGCTTGGCAACATCTGCCCACCAACAACAGCCACATAGCGTTTGTAAATTTTGCGGGCTTCAAAAAGCTGGGACAGTGCGGCTTGCATGGCTGTACCGCGCGCCATCAACATCAGGCCTGATGTGGCCATATCGAGTCGGTGAACTATCAAGGCATCAGGGTAACTTTGTTGCACCCGGGAACTCAGGCAATCTTGTTTGTCATCGCCTTTGCCTGGTACAGACAGCAACCCCGCGGGCTTGTTCAACACCAGCAGATGCGCGTCTGCAAAAACGGTTTCGAAATTGGCAGCTGCGTCAGTCACCAGCTGCCTGCTTGCGCGGCGGCGGAAAGTTGTGCACCGTTGGGCTGGCGCGTTTGGCCTCACGCAGCATGAAAAGGTAGAGGCCTTCAACCTTATCGCGTGCCCACGGCGTCCTGCGCAAAAACTTCAGGCTTGAGGCCACGCTCGGCTCGCTTTGAAAGCAGCGAATTGGGATGCGCTGACCCAGCTTATCCCAACCGTAGTGTGTTGATAACGCAGTGACGATCGCCTCCAGCGTCAGACCATGAAGTGGATCTGTGCTGGGCGGCTGAACGGCGTCGCTCACTTGTTCTTCAGTTTGCCCCGCAGCGGCACCTGGGTGACGATGGTCGGGCGGACTGCGTCAGGCGACACAGACTTGGGTGGCGATGTGTCTTTTTTTGGTTTTTTGACCATTTTGCTGGTGTTTTGTTGACCTTTTGCCATGGCGATCTCCTTGGGTTTGACTGAGAGGTAAAAGCATAATTATCAATGCAACTTGATGCGTGGGCGATGGGTGCGGTCAATCATTTCTGACAGCGTGATGAGGGCGGTTTTTTTGATTCCGCCGAGTGCCAGCTGGTGCTGCTTGTGCAGCGCCCAGTACATCAGTTTGGCAATCTGGCCTTCAATAAAAAAGCTACCCCGGCTCAAGCTGCCCATCAGCGAGCCGACCGATGAGTATTCAGCCAGTGACACCAGTGATCCTTTATCGGTAAACACGAAGGGCCTGACCGACTGGCCAGTTGTCAGCAGCGGCAACGCGCGTGCCAAATACATGGCTTGCTGGTAGGCAGATTGGGCACGCGGTGGAACCCAGGTACCGTCTGGCTGCTGGCAAGCAGCGCAGTCACCAAAGGCGTAAATATTGGCGTCGCGGCTGGTTTGCAAATTGCCATTGACCAGCAGCTGATTCAGTTTGTTGACCTCCAGTGGTTCTGCCCCGCCCAGCGTCTTTAAAAAATCGGCTGCCTTGACGCCCGCCGCCCACACGGCCAACGTCGATTGAATCACTTTGCCGCTGGCCATTTTCAAGCTGTTTTCTGTGACTTCGACCACTTTTTCGCTGGTGTGCACATCCACCGCCAGTTTGCGCAGTTCCCTTTCAGCAGCATGGCCCAAGCGTTCGGGCAGCTGGGCCAACAAACGCGGCCCCGCCTCCACCAGAACAATTTTCAAATCTTTTTCAGGGTTGATATTTTCAAAACCGTAGCTGCCCAAGATCCGCGCTGCCGCGTGCAGCTCGGCGGCCAGCTCGACGCCCGTCGCGCCGCCGCCCACAATCGTCACCGTCAGCAGGCCACTGCCCTCGGCTCTAGGCACGGTTTGCGCCCTGATACAAGCGTTAACGAGCCGGTCATTAAATAGCTTGGCCGCCTTCGGGCTGTCGAGTTTGATGGTGTGTTCAGCCGCACCCGGTGTGCCAAAGTCATTGGTCTGACTGCCCACCGCTATCACCAGCGTGTCGTAGCCAAGGGACTGTGCCGGGGTGATTTCGCGTCCGGTGTCGTCGTGGCTAGCGGCCAGTTGCACCGTTTTGCGTGTGCGATCAATGCCGCTCAAGCTGCCCAGACGAAACTTGAAGTGATTCCAGCGGGCTTGAGCCAGGTATTCAATTTCTTCAGCGTGGGTGTCAAAACTACCGGCCGCCAGCTGGTGCAACAAGGGCTTCCAGACATGAGTGCGCGCCGCATCGACCAGCGTAATGTCCGCCAGTTTTTTTTTGCCCAGCCGTTTGCCCAGTTGGGTGGCCAGTGCCAGGCCGCCTGCGCCTCCCCCGACGATGACGATGCGCTGCATAACGTTCCTTGTTTTAGTTTGACGGCCATGTTAACTGCCGCAAAAGGTTCAACGTACCTGATGTGCCCGGATGCGGTTGACCTCTACCTCAGACACCGCATCGGCCTGGTTGCCCCAACTGCCGCGCAGGTGCGTGAGCACGGCGGCGATGTCTGCGTCGTTCAACGTCAGTACAAAAGGCGGCATGCCATAAGGGCGCGGGTTGCCTGCGGTGGCGGGGGCATAGCCGCCGTTCAAAACGATTTGAACCAGGTTGGCCTTTTGCGGCATCAGCACGGCGCGGTTGCCTCTAAGGGCAGGGTACGCGTTGGCCGCGCCTTGGCCACTGTCACCGTGGCACTGGGCGCAGTGCTTTTCGTACAGTTGGATACCGCGCTGGGTAATGGGTTGGGTAATGGGTTGGCTCGCAGGCTCGCTTGTGTCCGACTGTTTTGCCCGAGTTTCAGACGCAGTAACAGGCAATGCCTTCAAATACACCGCCATTGCCTTCAAATCAGCATCAGTCCAGTGCTGGGTGCTGCCAAACACAACTTCAGCCATGGGGCCGTTTGCCGATGCTTGGGGCGAGACACCGGTTTTAAACAGCGCCGAGATGTCTTCAAGCCGCCAGTTGGCGACGCTGGCCTCTTGCACAGAGACGAGTGACGGCGCGTACCAGTTTTGCAGCGGTATCAACCCGCCTGCCAGATTCAAGCCATCAGTTGCGCCCAACGCATTACGCGCCGCGTGGCAGGCACTGCAATGCCCCAGACTGTTAACCAGATAAGCGCCGCGGTTCCATTCGGCCGTTGCTTTGGCGTCAAGCTGGTAAGTAGCAGGTTTGAAGTACAACGCCTGCCACACAGCAAGCGCTGCCTGCGAGTTGTACGGGAAACGCACCGCATGCGCAATATTGAGCTGGTTAACGGTGGGCAAGCTTTTCAGGTACGCAAACAGCGCATCAGAGTCGTCCCGCGTGACCAGCGTGTAGCTGGTGTACGGGAAAGCGGGGTACAACAAGCGCCCATCTTTTGATTGGCCGTGGTGCATGGCACGCCAAAAATCTGCGCGTGTCCAGTTGCCAATACCAGTGGTTGTGTCAGGCGTGAGGTTGGTTGCATAAACTGCGCCAAAAGGCGTGTCTATCGCCATGCCGCCCGCATACGGCTTGCCGCCGCGCGCAGTGTGGCAGCCAGCGCAGTTGCCAACTTGAGCCAGGTACGCGCCGCGCGCTGGCGTGCTGGTGGCCAGCGCTGGTAATTCCGGCACGTTTTCGCTGCGTGTGCTCATCAGCCACAGCGTGACTGCCAACGCGGTTGATACAGCCAACACAGCGCACAGGCCAGCAACCAGCTTTGTTAATTGACTCATGGCTTTGCCGCACTGCCGCAGTTAATGGCGGTCTGCCCGTTTCCCAACAACGGCGCGCTGCGGGCCGGTTTGGTGTTGGCGGGAAGCGGCTGCGCTGCCAAATAGCTGCTCACGGCGTTGATATCGTCATCACTCAAGCGTGCGACTACCGCTTGCATACAGTCGGGCGCATGGGCGCGCCGCTTGCTTGTCTTCCACGCGCCCAGCTGGGCATTCAGGTAGTCACGCGGCAAGCCCAGCAAGCCCGGCACGTTGGGCGCAACGCCCGTCATGGTTGCGCCGTGGCACTGGACGCATGCCGCGACTTGCTTGGCGGCGTCACCTGTCTGCACCAGCTGTTTGCCGCGTGCCAATAGCTGCACGTCTTGCCGCGCTGGTGTGGGAGCGGGGTAGGGCAGATCAAGGTCTGAAAAATGCTGCGCGATGTCCATCAGATACGCATTGCCGAGTGGCGCAATCAGCTGCGTCATCAGCCCATAGTGCCGCCGCCCTTCACGAAAGTGAAGCAACTGGTGGTACAGGTAGCCCGCAGGCTTGCCCGCCAGGCGCGGGTAGTAGCCATCAGGGGCAGCGCGCCCTTGTGCGCCGTGGCAGCCCGTGCATGCCAGCGTGCGCTGGGCCATGGAGTCTTCAAAAGGCGCGGCTTGCGCAGCCGCTGTGACCGCAACAAAAAATAGGGCCGCAATCCAGCGACGAATGAAGGAGTCAGGCAAAGGTGTGGTCATGAACGGGTTGACCAGCAAGCATGCCAGTCGATGCAATTTTGCCTGAAGCAAGTTTTGAGTGATAAGTGCAGTTAAAAAGCCACTCTTAGGTCGTTTTAACCAATACTATTTAATATTTTAGGCCTGCAGACCAATAAATACATGCGCTAACAGCTATTAAAACTATAGCAATTACTTGCTATTCAACCAGTCAGATACGCGCTCACACACCCACGGGCCATCGTCATGCGGTAGGTCGTGGCCTGCCCATGGGTGGCTGTGGTGCGCTGCCTGCCAGGCATGCGCAAGCTGGGTTGAACACGCCGGGTTGACGAGTCGGTCAGCGCCTGAAGACAGCACCAGCACCGGGCAGCGGGGTGCAGCGTTGATACCACCAAAACGCGCTGCCGCCAGCAACTGGCGCAGCGCGTTTGCACTGCTGACGGGCGCGGTTTTGCGAATCTGCCGCCATTGCGCCAGGTCTTCAACACGCTGCACGGTGTTGTTGCAAGTCAGGTGATGAATTGAACTTTCTGCACGGTCTGCGTCAGACCAGCGTGCTGCCAGCAAGCCCAACTGAAGCCAGTTGGCAGGGCGCAAGCGCTCGGTCATGCGGGCAGGCCGCATGCTGGTGTTAATAAGAACCAGGCCGCCAATGTCGCCCGGATACCAATGTGCCCAGTCAGTGGCCACCATGCCGCCCAACGACATGGCTAGCAGCTGGTACGGCGGCTTGATACCTTTAACTTGCACTTGTGCGCGCACGAATTCAACTATTGCAGCAACAGACGTGGGTGAAGTTTGCGCGTAAAACTCGCCATTGCCCGGCAGGTCAAGCGCAATCACATTGCTGGGTGCAACACATGCGGCAAAGTCGGCAGCAAAACGGCCCCAGTGCCGTGCCTCGCGGCTGAGGCCCCGCAAAAGAATCCACGTCATGGCTGGTCTCTCACGCAACCCGCCTTGGCCGCCACAGCGCGGTTGCCTGTTGCTGCAGATCAGCGCGCTGCGCCGCATCAGGCAACCAGCGCGGTGCAGCGTAGGCCGCGCGGGTTAGAAAGTCCAGCAGGTCTGCGTGGCGGCGCAGCACCCGTTTGATGCGATGCGCCTTGATAGGGTTAAAAATGCCGTGACGTGAGAACAACTGGCGCGGGTTTTTGCGAATCCACAACCACGAGCCCAGCTCAAGGGTCATGGGCAAAAACACGTTGCCAGGCGGGGCCCTGTCGTAGGCGTGGTCCCATAAATCACCATGCAGCAAATACTGGTTGCTTTGCGGCTCAAAGCTGTAGTCATGGTGCGGCATCGATTGGCCCAGCATGGTTTTGAGTTGAAACATTTCAGGCAGATGCGCCATCCAGCGCCGCGTTTTGGCATACGGAAACCAGATGCTGTCGCCAAAACCATAACCTGAATGACAGTCCAGCGCCAGACTAAACGGCCGGCACGCCAGTTGCTCACTGACGACTTTAAGCATCGCCGTGCTTTCCTGCTCCATGGCGTCACCAAGCTTGCCGCCGTACCACGGCAGCAGGGGACTGATGGCTTGTCCGCCTGCTAAAAATGGCACACGCCCGTCAGAACGCTGCGGCGCATTGCGCATCAGGTCCACACCGCGCGGGTTGGCCCGTTTGTGAGCCCACATGCCGCCCGGGTTGACGATAGGCATAAACACCAGGCGAATCTTTTCCAGCTGACGCGCCAGCAGTTCGTCCCACGGCAATCGATGCAGCAGAGACTGCATGTAGTCCAGCACCACTTGCGAGCCAATTCGCTCCAAGCCGTGAATACCGCCAAAAAAGCCAACGCAGGGCGCTAGCGGGTCACGCGAGCCAATGCTGGCGGTAAAAATAGGAAAGACCGGAAACGGTGCCCTGCGCGTCTGCACATCGCACACGGCATGAATGTCAAATTGCTCACTTCCGGCGCGCAAAATTCTTTTAAGCGCTTCATGCTCATCAAATGTTGCGGTGGTGTCTTGTGTGCCTGAGAGGGTGTAAAGATCGATGGTGGGTAGGGGCGGGCTATGAAGCGGTTGCGGCATGCGCCCATCCTTGCATGGTCAGGTGACGGTTTGATGTCTTTGCAATTGCAGCATTCCGTATCGGCACCGAACCTGCGCTGTAGCCCAGCCCGGTGGGCTACAGCACGTTCATGTTCAAAGATTTAAGCCTTGGTATCGGGCTTTGCAGTGCGCAAACTTAGCAGCATGGTGGCAGCCAGAATGCCGACGACCACACCGAGAGAGACCACCACTGGAATCTTGTAGATGTCGATCAGGCACATCTTGGTGCCAATAAACACCAGAATGATGGCCAGCCCATAGTTGAGCAGATGAAATTTATTGGCCACTGCTGCCAGCAAGAAGTACATGGCGCGCAGTCCCAAAATCGCAAATACGTTGCTGGTCAGCACAATAAAAGGGTCGCTGGTGATGGCAAAAATCGCGGGTATGGAGTCAACTGCAAAAATCACGTCGGTCAGCGCAATCAGGCAGATCACCATAAAGAGCGGTGTGGCAATCTTTTTACCGTTTTCAACGGTCCAAAAGTTTTCACCGTCGTAGTTTTTGCTGACTGGCAATATCTTGCGCAAAAGCCTGAGCGCCGGGTTGTCGTCAAGGTTGGGTTCTTTGCCAGCTGCCCACCACATCTTGATGCCAGTAAGAATAAGAAACGCGCCGAAGATGTACAACACCCAATGAAATTCAGCCAGCAACCAGCCGCCTACCAAAATCATGACGGTACGCAGCACGATGGCACCAATAATGCCAATCATCAACACACGTTTTTGATAGTGCGTCGGCACTGCAAAGTAAGTAAAGATCAACAAAAAGACAAAAATATTGTCAACCGCCAGCGACTTTTCAATCAGATAGCCGGTCAAAAATTCGAGTGATTTGGTGTTGGCAATTTCGGTCGAACCCGTCGTGTCCTTGACGGCCCACCAAAACAGTCCGTTGAACATAAAACTCAAGGCTATCCAGACCAGTGACCAATTCAATGCTTCTTTGACACCGATTTCGTGCGAGCCCTGCTTTTTTAGTACCACAAAGTCAATAAATAGGGATACCAGCACGATGGCCACGAAGGTGGCCCAAAGCCAGAGGGGAGCAATAGTTTCCATGAATGCCTAGAAGTTTTCGGAGGGATTTAGAAGGCTGAACACAACCCTGGGTTGCTGGCCGGTAAAAAAAGTTTAGCCTAGTAGTCTATTTCAAAAAGAGCGGATAAATCTGGATAAAACCTCAAGTCAATTCGTAAAAACAGAAGTGTTAAAGCGTTTATCCATGCTGTTCAAATTTGACACAGCAGCACATCATCGCAACTACTTTGTTATTGGAGATTCACGTGAGCAAGCTTTTATTGTTGTTGTCAGTCGTCTTTGCATTTGCTTTGACAACCGTAGCCATGGACGCTGAGGCCGCCAAACGCATGGGGTCCGGTAAGTCCATGGGTACCCAGCGCCAAGCAGCGCCAGACAAAGCGCCCGCGCAAACATCAGCAGCTGCGCCTGCTGCGGGTACCGCCGCGGCGGCTGCACCTTCGCGCTCGTGGATGGGCCCGGTTGCCGGTTTGGCTGCTGGCCTTGGGCTGGCAGCGCTGGCTTCCCACCTGGGCTTTGGTGAAGAATTGGCGTCCATGCTGATGATTGGCTTACTGGCCGCTGCGGTGATGGTGGTTATCGGCTTGGTAATGCGCAAGCGTGCGGCAGCCAGGCAGAGCATGAGCCCGCGCCCTGACGGAATGCAATATGCGCATGTCTCGCCCGGCGCGCAGACACGGGCAAACCCCTCTACGCCCGCCTACAAATTAGCAATGCCGCCCACGGGCTCTGTTATTGGCTCCGGTATCAGTTCTGGTAGCCACGGTATGGGTTCAGGTGTTGGCACTGGCAACCGAATTCCAGCGGATTTTGACGTGGCCGGTTTTGAGCGCAACGCTAAAGTTAATTTTGTCCGGTTGCAAGCGGCCAACGATGTCGGCGATCTTGACGACTTGCGGCAGTTCACTACCCCCGAAATCTTTGCCGAGCTGCGGGTTGATCTGGCTGGGCGGGGCGGTGTAAAGCAAAAAACGGATGTGGTCAGTATTCAGGCGGCAGTCATTGACGTTGAAGAAAGCGCCACACGTTATTTGGTTAGCGTCCGGTTTACAGGGGTTATTCGGGACGAGATCGACAACACGGACGAGTCGGTTGATGAAATTTGGCACCTTGAAAAGCAACGTCAGCGCGATACGGGTTGGGTGGTCTCTGGTATCCAGCAGAGCACTTAAGCCTTGGCTTCTGCGCAAAGCCTCTGCACAAAACCGCACCTTGCTGTGCGGTTTTTTTATGGGCCAAAAAAGCTTTATTCAATGCGCTGGAAGACTACATCAGTCAACGGATAAGCAACGCAGGCCAATATCAACCCGTCGCGCTTTTCGTCCGTGCTCAGCCCTGGCCAGTCAATGCGGTAGGCCACTTGACCTGCAACCAGCTGACACATGCAAGTACGGCAAGTACCGTTTCTGCACGAACTTTGCAGCTTCAAGCCATTGGGTTCTGCCTGCTCTGCAGCTTGCAAAAGAGTCATGTCAGCTGGCGCACTGAAATTAATGTCAGTGCCGTCTAGCCGGGCGGTGAAGCAGGGGGCATTTGTCATTTCACGGCAAATTACAACATGCACGACAATCGCATTCTTATTTTTTAACCGACAAGCGATTTTTAATGTCCAGTTATTCCGTTCGACTCGCCGCCCCGCGTGATGCCAAAGCCATTGCTGAAATACACGTTGCCACCTGGCAAGCTGCCTACCAGGGTTTGATTCCTGATGAAGTCCTCAAAACCATGACGATTGAAAAACGTCTGGATTACTGGAAAGAAGCGATTGAATACAGCGACCCGCAAATTCTGGTTGCGCTTGACAGTGACAAGGTCATCGGTTTTGTTGGCTTTGACCGTTCACGCGACCCCGGCACCAAGTCGAGTGTGGGGGAGATTTGGGCCATGTACGTGACCCCACCGCATTGGCGCAAAGGCGTGGGCTTGGCACTGTGGGACGGCGCGCGTGACGGCCTGAAAGAAGAAGGCTGCACGCAAGTGACGTTGTGGTCACTGCTGGCCAATGAACGGGCGCTACAGTTTTATGAACAAGCAGCAGGCTTTAAGCGTGAAATGCCATCCCTGCGCACGACTGCTTATGGCAGCGTCAAGCTTGAAGAAATCCGGTTGAAGCGTTCCGTCGATTGATTAGGTTTTTGCAGGCGGGTTTGCTAGCGTATTCGTCCTACAAGCGGCAGCTGAACGTACGCACATCAAATTTACTGGTTTCTCTTTAAATTAAATATGCTTCAGATTATTTCTAATCTGGTCTTCATTTTTAAAGGAATCACTATGGAAAACACCACTTCCTTCCCCACATCGCCGCCCGGTAATGCGGTTCAGCGCGGCGTTGAATCCACCGGTTCTGCACTTCACTCAGGCATTGACAAGGTTGTTGACCCGGTTCGCAACACGGTTGACAGCTTGTCAGCATCTGCCCATCAAACGGTTGATTCGCTGGCGAGCGGTGCCAGCCATGTTGCAGATCGTTTTGCGGATGAAACCCGCAAAATATCTGAGGCCCCTGGCAAGGCGCTTGATTACTCAAAGGTCTGTATCCAGGACAGGCCGCTTGAAGCTGTTGGCATTGCTCTCGCGTTAGGCTTTCTCATTGGCCGTTTGACGGGTCGTTGAACATTTGAGTCGGCTAAACTGAAAACCGCTGTCAGGCGGTTTTTTAACGTCTGACCCTATCGCGCTCACTGCAGTGCACCACATCTCATCTCATCTCATCCCATCCCATCCCATCTATGGCCTCCAGTCTCTTTTTACTCATCGACGATATTGCCACCATCTTGGACGATGTGGCGTTGTTGTCCAAAGTGGCTGCCAAAAAAACAGCGGGTGTGCTGGGGGACGACTTGGCGCTCAATGCCCAGCAGGTGTCTGGCGTTAAAGCCGAGCGTGAGCTGCCGGTTGTCTGGGCCGTGGCCAAAGGCTCTTTTATCAACAAGGCGATCTTGGTGCCGTCTGCTTTGGTCATCAGCAGTTTTGCGCCGTGGGCTGTCACGCCGTTGTTGATGGCCGGTGGCGCTTACTTGTGCTTTGAAGGGTTTGAAAAACTGGCGCACAAATATTTGCACAGCAAATCCGAGCAGGCCGCCCAGCACCAGGCTTTGGTAGCGTCAGTGACCAACCCAACCGTTGATCTGGTGGCGGTGGAGAAAGAAAAAATCAAGGGCGCTATACGCACTGACTTCATTTTGTCAGCCGAAATTATTGTGATTACGCTGGGCACTGTGCAGGCCAGCCCGTTTATCACGCAGGTGTCGGTGCTGATCAGTATTGCATTGCTGATGACGGTGGGTGTGTATGGCTTGGTGGCCGGTATCGTCAAGCTCGATGATGGCGGGCTTTACCTGAGCCAGCTTACGGGCGGCAGCAACCTGCGTGCCGCACAAAGGCGCTTTGGGCGAGGCATTTTATGGCTGGCACCGTGGTTGATGAAAGGCCTGTCTGTGGCGGGCACCATTGCCATGTTTTTGGTTGGCGGCGGTATTCTGACGCATGGCATCACACCGCTGCACCACGCCATTGAACAAGTCATGGCAAACATGGGCGGCGTGACGGCCAGCGTGGCGCCACTGCTGATTGATGCTGTTGTGGGCTTGATAACTGGCGCATTGGTATTGTTGGTGGTCACGCTTTTCAAGCGTTTTCGGCAGCGAATTTAGTTTGTTTCTGGGTGGGGGCGCTTGCATCTGTTAAAACAGACGATTCTTTTTTTTGTTCGCTCCTCTGATGACCCCCTTAAATCCTACAGTTTCCCCGCTTGACCTGGCGTTGCCGCAGCTTCAATGGACTGAAAACAAACAAGTTTGCAGTGCGCTATGGCGTTCTGAGCGCGGTGCTACGCCGCCCAGGCGTGTGGTGTTGGCTGACGACACCCTGGGCGCAGACAGCGCATACCGCATGGCCTGCGAAGGAACTGGGCTGCTGTGGCGCGGTGATTTTCAAAACGCGCGGTTGCTGCTGCAAGCGTTGGCACGGCGCATCGACAAGCCGCCTAAGGCGTCAAAAACTGCCAGGATGGGTCGCAAAAAGGCGCTCGCTCAGGCTGAGACTGGCATACCTGCCGGTGAAGCTTTTCACCTTTACCGCCAAGCCAAAGCGCAGCGGGCGCGGGTGTTAGGCATGGTGTTGATTGAGTTTGGGGCTGATTACGCGATAGCATTGCGCCGCGCACCCGATGCCAAACAGGCGTGTATTGAAGCCTGGGGGCTGAATGATGAAGGCGGCTCCAGCGCGGCATCACTGCGCGAACTCATGGGTGTCATCAGTGCGCACGAGTGGCGCAAAAAAGGCGTTGAAATCCCGGCGCTCACCTCAAGCGGCGCAGCCATTGCCAAAGCTGCACCCAACAACCGCATTTATCCGCACTACGGTGTGTTTTCTCCTGTGCGGGGTGAATATGTCAACCTGGTTGCCACTGCGCCGCTGCCCCAACATTCAGCCAAAACACGCCCGGCAAAGTATGTTGCTTTTGACATCGGTACGGGAACTGGCGTGCTGGCAGCGGTGCTGGCGCTGCGTGAAGTTGACCAGGTGGTGGCCACAGACCAGGATGAGCGCGCTTTGGTCTGCGCTAAAGAAAACATCTACAAGTTGCGCTTGCCCAACCCTGTCAAGGTGATGCAGGCTGATTTGTTTCCCGAAGGCTTGGCGTCTGTCATTGTGTGTAACCCGCCGTGGCTGCCCGCTAGGCCGGGCTCGCCGCTTGAAGGCGCGGTGTATGACGAAGGCAGCCGCATGCTGCTGGGTTTTCTCAAAGGTCTGGCTGCGCACCTTGCACCCGGCGGTGAGGGTTGGCTGATCTTGTCTGACCTGGCCGAGCATTTGGGGCTGCGCACGCGGGCTGAGTTGCTCGCGGCCATCAAAGCAGGCGGCTTGAAGGTGGTGACCCGCATGGATGTGAAACCCGAACACCCCAAGGCGCTGGATGCAAGCAACCCGCTGGCCGAGGCGCGAGCCAAAGAAGTGACGTCACTTTGGCGATTGGCAACCCTTTAAAAAATGATACTGTTGGCGCCCATGGAGGGCCTGCTTGACTTTGTGCTGCGCGATATGTTGACCCGCGTTGGCGGCATTGACCGCTGCGTGTCCGAGTTCATTCGCATCACTGACCAGCTGCTGCCTGAGCGTGTGTTTACCCGAATCGTGCCTGAGCTGCTGCACGGCGGGCGTACCTTTGCCGGCGTGCCCGTGCGCGCCCAGCTGCTGGGGTCAGACCCGGCTTGCATGGCTGAAAACGCCGCGCGGCTTGCGTCGTTGGGGCCCGCTGGCATTGACCTGAATTTTGGTTGCCCCGCCAATGTGGTGAACCGCCACGGCGGCGGTGCGGCACTGCTCAAAGAGCCTGAAACCATTCACGCCATCGTCGCTGCTGTGCGCCGCGCTGTACCTGCACACATGGCGGTTTCTGCCAAGATGCGGCTGGGTTACCTGGACGATTCACGCGCTGTCGAATGCGCCCTGGCGATCAGTGGGGGCGGCGCGGATGAGCTGGTAGTGCACGCCCGTACCAAAGCTCAAGCCTACCGCCCGCCTGCTTATTGGGAGCGTATCGCCGATATTCGTGCGGCGGTCGCCATCCCTGTGGTGGCTAATGGCGAGATATGGACGGTTGACGACGCGCGCCGCTGCAGAGAAATATCTGGCTGCGACATGCTGATGATTGGTCGTGGCGCGGTGGTCAACCCCGGTTTGGGACTGGCGATCAAGGCGGATATGAACCGCACAACGCCTGCAGCGGTGACATGGGTGCAAATGCTGCCGCTGGTGTTGGACTTTTGGCACATCGTTACAACCCGGCTGGACAACAAAGCCCAGGCAGGCCGACTCAAGCAGTGGTTAAACTTTTTAAGACGCCATTTTCCTGAAGCTGAAGTGGCCTACCAGTCATTGAAAACCATCAACAACCCGGCGCTGGTCGATGCATGGCTGGCCAGTGCCACCCGCAGCCATCAGTTGCAGGATAAAACCAGGCTGGCAGAGCCTGCTCCAGCCTCTGCAGCTGTGCTTTTTGCTTGAATATGATGATCAAATATGAGTCTGGCTCAATAAATACTTGCGCTAACAGCTATGAAAATAATAGCAAATAATATCAAGATTGAAGTGGTTGATTCGGCCCCCGACGCGCCGCATCTGCCCGTCGTGCTGCTCATCATGGGGCTGGGCATGCAATTAACGGCATGGCCACCCGGTTTGGTTCGCGCGTTAATCAATGCGGGCTATCGGGTGATTCGCTTTGACAATCGCGACTGCGGCTTAAGCGACAAGTTTGATGCGTTGGGCGTGCCCAATTTGGCCTGGCAGGGCATGAAGTACAAGCTCGGCCTTCGCATCAAGCCGCCGTACAGCACGCATGACATGGCGCTTGATGCTCTGGGCGTGCTTGATGCATTAAATATTGACCTGGCGCACATTGTTGGCGTCAGTATGGGCGGCATGGTTGCCCAGCGGGTGGCTTTGATGGCGCCAGCGCGCACATTGACCCTGACCAGCCTCATGAGCTCTAGCGGCGCGCGCGGCTTGCCAGCCGCTACGCCAGCAGTAACGCGTCAGTTGCTCAGCCGTCCTAAAGGCACAGGCAAGCAGGCGGCCATTGAACATTCGGTCAAATTGTTTAAAGCCATTGGCAGCCCTGGCTTTCCGCCAGACGAAGCCTTCTTGCGTGAGCGGGTGACTCTTGCCACGGAACGCTGTTTTAACCCACCCGGTATTGCCCGGCAGATGGTGGCCATCGTTGCTGACAACACCCGTGCATCGGAGTTGGTAAAAATTACCGCACCTACTTTGGTGCTGCACGGCAAGGCCGATCCGCTGGTGCCCTTTGCCTGCGGGCAAGACACCGCCAAGCGCATTCCTGGCGCACGATTGGTCGGCATTGACGGCATGGGGCATGACTTGCCGCCCGGTGTCGTCGAGCACATTCTTATGCATTTATTGCCCCACCTTCAAACGGCAAACCAGCCAAGCCCCAACCTGTGAATGCAGCCATGAACACACCAGAACAATCTCAACTCGGCAAAGCCTCCAGCTACGTCGACCAATACGACGCCTCGTTGCTGTTTCCGATTCCTCGGGCTGACAAGCGCGCTGAATTAGGCCTGTTTGACGCGCCGCCATTTTTTGGCGCAGACATGTGGACGCTGTATGAACTGAGCTGGTTGAATTTACGCGGCAAACCCCAGGTGGCGCTGGCGCAGGTCACGGTGCCATGCGAGTCGCCCAATATTGTTGAAAGCAAATCGCTCAAGCTGTACCTGAACAGTTTTAACAACAGCCGTTTTGCAGATGCACGCGAGGTGCGTGAGCGCATTCGTGCGGATGTCAGCGCTGCTGCGGGGCAGGGCATTGGCATCAAAACCATCGGCCCCGAGTTGTTTGACCGTGAGCCGGTGCATGAAATGGACGGCTTGAACCTGGACCGGCTGGATGTGGAGTGTGTGCACTTCAGCCCGGCACCCGAGTTGCTGTTTGCAGAGTTTGACGAGCCCCCGGTGCAAGAGACCTTGACCAGCAACCTGCTTAAAAGCAATTGCCTGGTCACGGGCCAACCCGATTGGGGCAGCGTGCAAATTGCCTATTCAGGCCCGGCCATCAACCAGGAAGGACTGCTGCAGTACCTGGTGAGTTTTCGAAACCACAATGAGTTTCACGAGCAATGTGTTGAACGTATTTTTATGGACGTTTGGACGCATTGCAAGCCCGTCAAGCTGTCAGTGTATGCACGCTACACCAGGCGAGGCGGGTTAGACATCAACCCTTTCAGATGCAGCTATCCGGTGCAGTTACCACCCAATGTGCGGACAGCGCGTCAGTAGGTCGAGGTGACCACGCCGGGCTTGTGGTCGGCGACTGCTTTGGCCAGGCTTGTGGTTTCTGTGCAGGTGGAGCAAATGGCCTGCAGTTTGGCCAGCTGCGCTTCAGCTTTTGCCTTTTGGTTGGTTTTCAGGTAACCCAGGCCTGAATATTCAAGCGCGCCTTTGTGTTTTGGGTCAATGGCCAGCGCTTTGTCGTAAGCCGCAAAAGCATCATCAAACTTACCCAGGGCCCGATGTGAGTAGCCAAGCATATTGTGCGCATCTGCGTCTTTCGGGTTGTCAGCCACAGCCCTTTTGAAACTGGCAACGGCCTGCGTCCAGTTTTTGTTTTGCACGGCTAGTCTGCCTGCTGCCATCTCGTCAACGGCCTGCACCTGGGGTGTCTCGCTGGGTGTGTCAGCAGCTATGGCCAAACTGGATGCGCAGGCTGCGAGCAGAGCAGTCAAAAGAATTTTCTTGCAGTTTTGTTTGTTCATGATGGTCATAGTGGTGGTTGTGTTAATAGACGTATCGTTCTTGAGGTACAAATGGTGCTCTTACACGCTTCGTGACGATTGTTAATTGAAACGTGTTTTTTGTTACCGCCGCACCGACAGTAGTTGACTGCGTTGGCACGTCAATTAATTGGTCGGCTTGCCATAACTTGATCTGAGCGACACCGTCTGGTAAGTCATTAAATGTTGCAGTGCCATCTGCGCCAGTTTTAGCAGCCCAAGGTGAGTCACTGACATATACGTAGCCGCGCATCGAACCGTGAATAAAGCAGCCTAGCAGCGTAGCGCCCATCACGCCGGGTTTGTCCATGGTCACGTCGCTGGTTTTGGCAGGCTTGCCGTCTGGTTTGCCCTCAAGGCGTAGCTCAAAACCCGCGTTGGTGGTGTTGAACTGGCCCATGCCCGCGGGGGACGACCGCACATGGTGGTCCCACGGGTCGCTATTGGTAAATCGCACTTTAGCGCCCACCGGCACGACTGTCACGGCGGGTATGAACTGCATCTTTTCCTGATTGATGCCAGCTTGCATCGGCAGCGGCGCTTTCGGTTGTGCCGACTTGTTGGTGGGTATGACGACCACCACTGCGTCAGGTACGGGCTTGCCATCTTTGTCAATCACGGAGACCGTCAAACTGCCTGCCGATGCGGCCATTGCAAAGGTTGAAAGGGCAATACAAAGCAGAGATTTTTTCATGATGAGTTGGGTTATGGGCGGGCAATATTCGGTTACTTTGGCGTGATGATGTCACGATGCATAGGCGCAAGCAAGGCCAGCATTTCATTTTGCTTGCGCGGTGCAATGCCTTTGGCGTCCATAGCGCCTTGCAGCACTTCTACCAGCGCATGAAAGTCTGACTTTTTAATGTCCAGATTGGCGTGTGAGCTTTTCATGTCTGCACCTTTGTAAACGCAAGGGCCACCGCTGAGCGCGCACAGTTGGTCAACCAGTTGCTCTTTGACCCGCTGCTGATTGGACGGTTTGAAGTGCGGGCCGGTCCGTGCGTCTGCCAGCAAGCGCACCATAAAGTCGTCCATCAGCACGACCAGGCCTGCTTTTTCGCCGAAGGCTTTGTAAAGCTGGTCGTCCTTGGCTGCTGCGGTTTGGGCCAGCGTTGCGCCAGCAAACAACAAGGTCGATGCAGCGATGCTTAAAGACATGAGCGTTTTTTTCATAATGATGATTTCAAGGTGAGGTTTTAAGGGTAAATTTTTAGAACGGTACTTGTGCAGACAGGTAGTAACCGGTCTGCTTGCGGCTGGCGGTGGTGGCTGCACTATTGGCCCCAAGTCAACATAAGCCAAAGTCAGCGACAGGTTTTTGCTCGGTGCCCAGGCAATAAAAATGTCTTTCCAGTCTTCAGACCTCAGGCCATTGCCCAAGCCTGCCGCTGCGCCCGCCTGGGCCAGCTTGTTGCGCATAAACCGGTATTCAGCGCCAACCACCACATTTTTAGTGACCAGGTAACCCACTGAAAACTCTGGCTGCAGGCTGTAGCTGTTTTCATTACCACCCAGCGTTGCGCCGTAACCCAGCAACCCGTTTTGGTTGGCCTTGGTGGCGCGCAGCGTGCCGTTGACGAGCAAACTTTGGCCTAAAAAGAGCTTGGTGGCGCTGACATAAAAATCTGTGCCGTAGCGCTTGGCCCCCAGTGCGTCCAGCGTGCCGTCCAGTCCGGTCGAGCCAAGTGTCTTGTACTGCACACCGACCGAGATTTGCGGCATCAGGCTGTCGCTGTCCAAAATGGCATCGCCCGCTACGCGCACTTTGGCGCCAACGATGGTTTGTTTCAGGCGCAAACCGGGCAAGCCCAACGCTGTACCGGTGGCGCGTGTGTCAAAGTCTTGCTGGGCAATCGACAACTCAAAGCGGTCATTGATGCCAACAGCGGCGCCATAAACATTCAGGCCGTAGTCTTTGGTGCCTGCTCTGGTGATAAATGCGGAGCCGCCAATTTCGTCATCAGTCGCATTCGTGCCAATCACGGCCCAAGGTGTCAAGCCGCCGCCAGCCGCACCGTCAATGCTGCTGACGCCGCCGGTCAACAGCAATTTGCCGGTGTCAGCTTGCGCGCTAGCGCAGAATGCGGCCGCAGTGGCGGCTATTAACGTGGTGGTGAGTATTTTTTTCATGGGGCTCCAGTCGGTTGTAAGTGTTAGCTAAAACGTGTAATTGGGTGTGTCTGGGTTGAATACGCTGGACTTTTGCTCATGGATTCACTTATTTTGAGTCGCGAACTATATTTTTAATCCGGCGAATCCAATTGCCAACTTTGTCACGTAATGTCAACTATGAAGTTACCAACACAATTTACTGCTGCTTTGCTCGCTTGTGCGTTTAGTGGCTTGCTGCTGGCGCAAGTCGCCCCAGCGCGGGAATGGGTCACGCCGCCGCCGGGTAATGTGCAAAAGGGTGCGGCTTTGTATCAGCAGCAATGTACGCAATGCCATGCTGTTGACAGCAACAAAATTGGCCCGGCCCATCGCGGCGTGGTGGGACGCCGGGTGGGCAGCTTGCCAGGTTACAAATACTCCAATGAGCTGGCTTCGTCGCGCCTGCGCTGGACACCGCAAACCCTGAATATGTGGCTGGGCGACCCGGAAGACCTGGTGAACGGTCAGCGAATGGGTTTTTTAATCGAAAGTGAACAAGACCGGGCTGATTTGATTGCTTACCTCACCACGCTCAAGTGATTGAAGTGCCCGCGATGGCTTAAAACAGTTGATCGGTTGGCGGTGCGTTTGCTACTATTTCAGGAGCATCTTGAGCATGTATTAATTGGGCTAGAAGCTGATTTGACGCTATAAAAGTGCTGTTTTGTGTTACTTGCAGCACATTGTCAGTCTTTTCAAGCGATGCAGCCCGTACCCCCAGCAAACGCAACTTTTTTTCCAGCGGCACGCGCTTCAAGCACTGCCCAGCCGTTTGCCGAATCGTTTTGGCGTCCAGCGTGTGGCTTTCAAGCGTCTGGTCACGGGTGGCAATTTTGAAGTCGTCGTAGCGCAGCTTGATGCCGATGGTTTTAGCCGCGTAACCTTTTTTGGCCAAGTCTGCAGCCAGTTTGCTGCACAGCTCAGTAAAGATAGCCCCTAACGCTGCCCTGTCGCGTACGGCATGCAAGTCCCGGTCAAACGTGGTTTCGCGGCTCATGCTCACGGGCTCGCTGCTGGTCACCACGGGGCGGTCATCCCGGCCCCAAGCGACTTCGTGCAGCCACGCGCCGGTGCTTTTACCAAAACGCTTGATCAAAAAATCTGGATCCTGTGCAGCCAGCTCGCCAATTGTTTGAATCCCCAGTGCGGCAAGCTTTTCATCGGCCTTTGGGCCAATGCCGTTAATCTTGCGACATTTAAGCGGCCAGATCAGGCTTTGTAAACCCGCCTCATACACCACCGAAATTCCATTCGGCTTGTTGAATTCGCTCGCCATTTTGGCCAGCAGTTTGTTGGGCGCTATGCCGACTGAACAGGTCAGGCCGGTTGCCGCAAATATTGCTTTTTGCATCAAGCGCGCCAGTACCCGCCCGCCATCACGCTGCCCGCCAGGCACATCGGTAAAGTCAACATAAACCTCGTCCACGCCCCGGTCTTCCATCAGCGGCGCGATGTCAAGAATGGTGCTTTTAAAAAGGCGAGAATATTTGCGCACTTCGTCAAAATCGACCGGCAACACGATGGCTTGCGGGCACAGCTTGGCCGCTTTCATCATGCCCATGGCTGAACCCACACCAAACTGCCGCGCTGCGTAAGTCGCGGTCGTGATCACGCCGCGCCCCACATAGTCTTTGAGCAACGGGAAATCAGCAACCGGGATAAAACGCGGGTCACGTTCAGGCTGTTTTGCCTGCAATGCATCGTCTACGCTGCGCCGCCCACCACCAATGACCACGGCCAAGCCCTTGAGCTGTGGGTAGCGCAGCAGTTCAACAGACGCAAAAAATGCATCCATGTCAAGATGAGCTATGCGGCGAGGGTGGGGCGTCATGGTCTGTTGATCGTGTCTGACATGAACTCAAGGAGAAGGTAAGTTGAAGGTGTGGAGATTCAAAGTCAGTATTCGGTTAATTTGAAATTTTGCTTTCAGCAGATTGTGAAAACTTAAGCCCATGCCGATACGGTTTGTTATTTTGCTTGTTTTTGCGTTGTGCATAGCCATATCCGTGCGCGCGCATGAGTTTTGGCTAACCCCGGTAACTGTGCCGCTTGTTGCGGGTGACAGTGCCCGCTTAAGCCTTCGTGTGGGCGAGTATTTTGAAGGTGACCTGATTGGATTTGCAGCCGCTCAAACGGTGGATTTGCGTCTGTACAACGCTGGTGGAAACATTGACCTGCGGACATGGCTACCGCGAGATGTTTCGGTACCTTCACTGCTGGTGCCCCTGCCAGCGCCGGGAGCCAACATGGTTATTTTTAACAGCCAGCCGACCACCATCAGCTTGTCTGCCGATACTTTTCATGCTTACCTGCATGAAGAAGGATTGGACTTTATCAAGACACAACGCGAAGCAGCCGGCGTTGCCGCAACGCCGGGACGGGAACGCTATCGCCGCTTTGTCAAAACGCTGATTCGTGTTGCGCCCATACCAGGTGCGGTGTCGGCTGCAGCCATCAAACCGGACACCACCCATTCGACACCCACGGGTCAGCGGCTTGAAATCCTTCCTATCAACAACCCCCTTGCAATGGTGCCAGGTGACGTTTTGGGCGTGCGCGTTGTGTTTGATGGCAAGCCGCTGAAGGACGCGCTGCTAAAAGCCTGGCACCGACGAGGTGGGCAAACGCTGATCATTCGGGCTAAAACAAGTGCTGACGGATCAACATCATTTGATTTGCCCTATGCCGGCCCCTGGATGATCAGCGTTGTGCATATGGTTCCAGCAACCGGTGTCCAGGACATTGAATGGGACAGCTCGTGGAGTAACTTGACCTTTAATCTCGTGGGCAGGCCTTGACATTACTTTGTCAATAGCGGCTCGGTTTGTTTGCGCAAGGTATCGTTATTCATTGACTCAGAGTTTTGTACCAGCGTTAGCGAACCCATCGCTCGTTCATAAAAAGCCAGATCCGACTCATAACAACCACACGCAGCAGCTTCGAGCCCGGGTTGGTCTACCAGCATGAGGTCGCCACGGCTATAACTGATCAACTCTTTTTTTTGCAAAGAGCCTGCTGCCAGGGTCACTCTTTCACGGCGAACGCCCAGCATATGGGACAGCACTTCCTGAGTGAGCAAAAGCTCATTGGAATGCGCGCGGTCTTTCACCATGAGCAACCACCGTGCAAGACGCTGCTCAACCGCATGAAAACTGGCGCACGCCATGTTTCGGGCCAATTGATCCATTCTCAGGTTCATGTACAAGCTCAACACATGTCGAAGAATTGGGTCCACATCGAGCAGTCTCTGCAACTCAGCTTGATGAATTCGAAAAGCTCGCCCAGCCCCCTGAACAATACTTGTCAATGCTGAGACCCGTACGCCAAGCACTAATGAAACATTGACCATGCCCTCGTTGCCGGTCAAATCGACCTGAATACCGTTTGAGTTTTCCGTGGTCACAGCAACAGAAATATAACTGTCTAGCGGAAAGTAAGCGTACTCAGCAAGTTGTCCTGATTTTGTCAGTACATCCAGCCGCTGCAAATTTACCAACTCACAGGCGTTTAGAAACGACTCTCTGGATTCCTCGGGCAAATTGGCAACCAGTCGATTTGCTGATGCAAGATATTTGGGAGGGGGCAATTTACGCTCCTGTTATTCCCCCGAAAGGCCAGCTTTAAGCGCACTATCCAAATCTGAGTGGGTTTAACCTGTCAAAAGTGCATCAGGCAGCGGCAACTGTTTATTGGCCAACACCGGAGGTGAGTTGAAACTGGCGTCCACCTGCATCCTGACATTTGCCGCTGACTTTTGGGAACCCTTCATCCAGTTGGCAGCGCAACGTTCTGGCACTGCTGGCCAACAGAAATGCTCGGCCCCACTTGCCAGTTAATGCGCCGCTGTCAGACCCCGCACTGTCGTCTGTAATAGATGCGTAATTGCCTTTGTAATTTAAACCATCAATGTCAATCGACATTGTTTTGGTGGATGCGTTGTAGCTGCCCTGATAGGTTTGACTGCCCGTGCTGGGGCTTGCCGATTCTGCTGCTACCGATGACTCACCGCTTGCAGACGCAGCACCAGAAATTGATACCAGCGTGCTCAAAGCAATCAACAAAATAGTTTTCATATGTTTTGCGGACGGTTGATTAAATTTAAAGCTTAGTTAACAAGTCCTTAAAACGCGCGGGTAAGTTCACCTGTTTCACCGTCAGATAGCGCCTACAAATCGGTACCGGCTTTATTGACGCCGAAAACCTCTGATTGACGACTGTTTGGTAACACTATGTTTTTTTTAAAAACGACAGCTTACATAACAGTTGTTGCTGTAACGATTGACTCCAACATTTGAAAAGCTAAACCGAAAAATTTGCACTTTTCAGTGATCTGTCATGACAAAAGCAGGCGGTTTTATGTAGGGCCTGTCCTACACAAATATCGATTTTCAGTTACCCGGCGGCAAACTTGAACTGTAGGCGTGTACCTACAAAAAATAGCCAAATTTTGCAGGTGAAGTGACAGTTTGAACAGCGGTAATTACGTTGCCAATAACGCGTTTATTCATGAAATTAAATGTGTAGGTCTGAGCCTACATTTTTTAGCTGGATCTTTTAAATTTCGGCTTATACCTGATGTAGGAGTGTTCCTACAGTTATGTGCGCTAGCACACATAGCGTAATAAGCTCTTCAATTGAGTCCACATTAGCCCCTGTGATAGCGGCGCAGTTCCATTACGCAGCTGGAAGGATTCAGTCCCGCCAGCTTGTCTGGCCGAAGAATCGGTCACCAATATGGAGCTATTTCTAGTCGTCACTTACACCGACGCCCCATTTTTTTATTCAAAGGATTGATATGCAACGACGCAACTTTTTTCTTGGCAGTGCAGCACTGACTGCAACTATGCTGGGTGGTGTGAACAATAGCTTTGCCCAAACCGTAGATGGCTGTCTGCCACCTCCTCCTGCTCCTTTGCCCGCTGGCGGTATCAATGCTGTGGCAGAAATCAAGGCGCTGCGCATTCCCACGGGTGCCTATGCAGGCGCTTATGAAATTTCGCCCAATGGATTGTCAAACTGGTATTTCACCAACCTTGGCTTGATCAGCATCATCCAATATCTTGACGGTCCGGATCTGGACAAATACATTCGCAGCTACCTCGACCTGTACATCAGCAAACTTGAACCAAATATGAGTATCAAGGACGTGAATTTTCCGTTCGGTCGCGCCAACACCAGCAGTTTTACGTTGGTTTTGGCTGATTCCGACGATTCTTATGCCGCAACAACGTTAACGTTGGCCACACGTTATCTGCGTGCAAGCCAGAACTGGGCTTGGTGGGACAACAACAAAACCAGGCTCAAGGACATGGCGTACCGCAATATTGCGTTAGCTGTAAAGCCCAACGGGTTAACCAGCGTGTTTCAGGCGCCTCGCAACCAGACCAATAACGCAGGCTACCTGATGGACAACGCTGAGGTTTATCGCGGCCTCAGAGACTTTGCAGCCATGCTCAAGGAGCGGGGCGACACCGCAGATGCTACTTATTACGACTCGTTTGCCAAAAATATTGCGACGTCGATGGGCACATTGTTCAGCGCTACCAGTGGCGGGTTTCGCATGGCTGATCTTTCAACCCAGACCGAAACAACGTTTTATCCGGGCACTACTTGTCAGGTGTTCCCCCAGGTATTTGGCGTGACCGAATGCGCGCCTTACTTTGATCGCGCCTGGAATTTCATGGCGGTTAATTCGCCTGGCTGGGAAACGGGCAAACTGGACCCGTATCCATTCGCCGTTGTGGGATTTGCTGCCGCCAAGCGTGGACTCACAACCCTTGCGAAAGCCCAGCAGATGTCAATAGAAAAATCTTTCATAGCCAACCGACCCATAGTTTCCATCAACGAACTGGGTTTCTACCAGCGAACCAAAAGTGTTCTGGCGGGACGAGCTGACGTGTAATAAAACTGCGCCGATACAGAGGGTACAAAAATACAAGCGAAGTCATTGGAATAAAAAAAGCCTGGCATGGTTATATGCCGGGCTTTTTTTGCGAGCTAAATGTTTCGCCTGGCGGTAACCAACAATTAAATTGAGTCGTTTACCGGCATGCTTGCATCGCCCAGTGCTATCGGTTCACTGGTGTCGTTCGTGCCAGAATCGATCAGCTGGTTCATGAACGTCACCAGTCCGTCGACGCTTGCCAGTGCAGATGCCGGAACACTGGTGATTTCTGCTGGGCCGCCAGTGCCGCCCGTGCCTCCGCCCACAGCGCCACCATCACTGCCACCACCGCAGGCCGCGATACTGGCAACGGCCGCCGCCATCACCCATACGGCCAAAGGTCTCTTTGCATTTAATTTAAACATTTTCAAGTCCTTGTATTAGGGGTAGGTAGTGCCTGCTGGTGCAGCAGGGTTGAAGTTTCCACTGATGGGCGTGATCAGATATGGGAAAGTGGAGCCATAGTTAACAGCTGACTTTCGCACACCGTCGGTAAACGCCAAACCACCAGCTGGCGCATCTGCAGGTTTGCAGCCCACCTTAAGCGTATCGGTTGCGCCGGTAAGAACGCACAGTGCGCCCATTGCTACCCGAAGCGACACGTCTACTACATCATCGCCAGGTCGGCGGCCGTTTGGAAAGCCCGCGCTGTCGCCGCCAGCCACGCCAAGCGGAAGTTGTCCTGCAACAGCAACTGGTGGAGTAGACGTGTTCAGACGCAGCATTTCTGACGCCACAACATTTTTCGGTTGATTGACGCCTTCAATTCCTTTGAGGAAAACGGTGACCAAGTCGGTGCGCGGGAAATTAGTCGGGGCTTTTGCAGACGGGAAGAGGGACTCAATCAGGGTCGGTAATACCGGGTTGGTCACGTAGTCAATGAACTTGCCATCGTCCTTGGGTTTTGAAGCATTGAACTTGTCTTTGTCGGCCAATCCAACAATGACTTCATTAACCAAAGGCATGCCGAGGCGGGACACCTGAGTCCACGCGCCGCCCTCTCTGGTTGACTGCCCCAAGCCGGTGGCAGGCGAGCCATTGACCAACCGAGCCTGTCGCACACTCGCTGTCATGTAGCCACCGATCACAGGTTCACTCGCGGTTGTCAGGCAACTGATCGGCATTTCCATCGAAATTGTGCTGATGTTTTTCGCTTCCAGGTCGTTGTTGTTGCCGCCTGCTTCAGCCCCGAGCGGGTTCAGGTTGAACAAATCAAAAATCTTGCCAACGGCAATGTAAAACGGTTCTTTGCGTTGTCCCACAAAAATCTTGCCGGGCGTCGTGCATCCCGGTACGTTCACGTTATAAACGTGTTGCGCGGCATAGGCCGCATACCCGCCGCCGGCACCAAAAACCTTGTCGCCAATGTTGTCGACAGGCTTGTCAAAGGTTGCACCGCCTCCGCTCGCATTGGTCAGTGGGCCTGCATTGGGGCCGCCACGTGATCCGCTTCGGCGGTCGCCGCGGACAAGATCAACCGTGAACGTTTCTCTCAAATTTAGGGTGCCCGGATTGATGCCGCTGATCGTTCCACTGTTGATCAAGGGAATCTTTACCGACTTACCCCCAACAGGCAAAGCAGAATCTTTGGAAGTATTCTTAAACTTGAACTGAAAAGTCATGTCTTCCACACCGTTGCCGTTGTTGTCGATATGAATTTCGTACAGCGCATTGGGATCAAACATATAAAAGTTGGGTCCGCCTTGTGGATCCTGAAATGGCTGGTAGTTGGCCAGAAGAGTGACAAAGTCTTGTCGACCCGATTCATAACTTCTGAACATATAAAAGTCTGTTCCGTCCACTTTGGGTGAGCTGGTTATAAAAGGTGCCTCCCGATGGCTAGATGCAAACGAAGGCGCCGCTGCACAGAGCATGGCGATGATGCCCAACTGGGTCATAGAGGGTTTCATGGGATTTCCTTAGAGGTGTTGGTAGCGAAGACAAAGACCAAATGGCCATCTTCATACTTGAGCTGCTGCAATAGGGGATTCATAGGACGAAATATCATCGTCCTGTAGTCATAAATCAATGGGTTTGACGGTCTCATCAAGTTGTCTGACGGCAGTGTGGACGATTGATTTGCACGCTGTGCAGATAGTTTGGCTTGGTGACCGAATGCCATCCACAGTGCCTGAAAAGCGTTGCTTTTCTGTGCGCCTTGTCACAAGCAATTCGCACCCAGGTTCCGACTGGCGTTATGCCAAAGTGTCAGAGCATGTCCATCGTCTTCCAGCAGCAGGGTATGGCTGCAGGTAACAGCATACGGTAGCGGCTATCGCATGACAGTTCATCCCCCCGGAGTTTGCGGCTGTGGTGCTACCGGTAGCACCAGGGGTGGCTCTTCGGCGGGCTGGGGGCTGACGCGCTCCGGGGGTTGTACGGGCAGTTGCACTTCAGGCAAAACCGGAGCCTCATTGATCGGCACCACGCTGCTGGCGCGCGGCTGAGCCAGTTGTTGGGCTGAACGCATCTGGTCGTACCGGTCCAGCGACAGGCTTTCTGTAGACGTTGCATCGCGCACGATCACCGGTCTTAAAAAAACCATCAGATTGGTTTTTTTGCGCGTGCGTGCTTCGCTCTTGAACAGGTTCCCAAAAAATGGAACATCGCCAAGAATGGGAATTTTTTCCTGGTTGCCAGAATATTCGTCCTGCAACAGCCCGCCTAGCACCACGATGGCGCCGTCTTCTACCAGCACGTTCGATTCAATCGACCTTTTGTTGGTAATCAGGCCTGTACTGGAGTTGACTGACGACGCCTGCACACTGCTGACTTCCTGAAAAATCTGCATCTTCACCGTACCGTCTTCGCTGATCTGCGGTTTGACCCGAAGCGTCAGTCCCACATCTTTTCTTTCAATGGTCTGAAAGGGGTTGACGGCGCCGTTATTGCTACCGGTGTTGGTAAAAGAGCCGGTCACAAAGGGTACGTTTTGACCAATCACGATGCGGGCTTCTTCGTTATCGAGCGTCAGGAGGTTGGGTGTCGCCAGAATATTGCCGTCGCCATTGGCCTCCAAAAAGCGGGCTAAAAAGCCCAGTATATTGACGCCGTTTTGCCGCGCCACGCCAAAGTTGGCCCCGGTTGAGGGCGTGAAAGTGCCATTAGCCGCCTGCGTGGCAAGGGTGATGATATTGGTGCCGCCGATGTTGAAATTGGTACCTAGAAACCCAAGGGTTTTATTGCCGGTTCGTCCCAGCAGACTCTGAAATTGAATACCAAACTCAGCGGCTTTGTCGCTGTTGACTTCCGCAATCAGGCTTTCAACAAATACCTGAGCGCGTCGTACATCCAGCTTGTCAATAACGGCGCGCAGCTGACGATATTGCGGTTCTGGCGCTGTGATGATCAAGGAATTGGTTGCTGGGTCTGCCTGAATCTGGCCGCCGGTTGATGGCTGTGCGCTGACGAGGCTGGTTGTGAGATTACTGTTGCCCGCTGACCCGCTATTGGCGCCAGCAGGCGGCGGTGTGCTGGGCGAAATGCCGGCAGCGCTAAGACCTGCCGGACTCGGTGCGGTTGCCGCCAACGCTGCGCGTAGCGTCACTGCCAGTTTGCTCGCATCGGCATTTTTGAGATAAACCACATGGATATTGCCGCCAGCCGACTCTTTGTTGCCGCTGCTAAAAGCTGCCTGGTCAAGCTTGTCAACGAGTGTCCGCACCAGTGCGACACGGGCGGGATTGGCTGCACGCAATATCAACGAGTTGCTGCGCGGTTCAGCGAGCAACGTGGTTCTGAAAGAATTATCAGCTTGCCCCTGCGCAACAGGTCCGGTGCCGCCCGACTCGATGAGCCGGTTCACGATGGGCGCAAGATCTGTTGCCACTGCGTGTTGCAACCGAATAATCTCCACCCCTGTTGCATTGGCAATGTCAAGCGCGCTAATGATGGTGCCGATACGCCGCAGGTTGTCTGCGTAGTCGGTGATGATCAGTGAGTTATTGCCTGGGTTGACATTGATGGTGTTGTTGGGACTGATCAGTGGCCTCAAGACCGGTACAAGGTTATTGGCCGTCTCATGGTTCAGGCGAAAGATTTGTGTCTGAATCTGGCCCGTTGCAGCCGATGGCGTACCGGCCGATACGGCACCACTTTGCAATTTCGCATCTGCCTCGGGAACCACCAGGAATAAGCCAGACGAATCGACCAGCGAAAAGCCCTGAGTTCGCAACTGCGCTGAAAACAGGCGCAAGGCCTGTGCGGGTGTCGTTGGTACGGCAGTCACCAGCGTCATATTGCCTTTGACCCGCGGATCGACCACCACATTGCGACCGCTGATGACCGCCATGGTGCGAGCTACCGCCTCAATATCAGCATTGATGAAGTTGAGCGTCACAGGCGCTCCCGAGCGGGATGCAACCGCTGGCGGCGGTGGAAATGTGCGGCCATTTTGCGCATTGGTCAACTTGACTGTACTCATCAAAAACACAAGGACAGCCAGCGAGATGACGGCTGCTTTGGGCAATGATGGATCAGTCGTAAATTTGGGCTGGCGGGCAGGGGTAGTTGATGTGGTCATGCGTTCAGCCCAAAGTAATGATGAAATTTGGGCCGTTGCGACGCCCAATGATGTTTAACAAATTGGCCAGTACGGCCTCAAAGCCTGGTGCGGCGCTGGCGACACCTTCAAAATTCAGCCGCGCCCCCATCCAGCGACCGCTACCACTCAACTGAAGTCCCCCTTCAAGCGTGACGAGTTTGAATTCGTTCGTCAGTGCGCCAACCAGCGACACCTGGTAACTGCCCATAGGCTTGAGAGTTGTCAGGCTGGAGGTTAGGTCGATTGCTGTCAACTTTGCCCGGCCAGACACAGCCAGTTGTTGCTGTGACCATTTCAATGCAAGGCCTTGCGTGATCAGCTGCAGGCTGCCGCGTGGCAGTAGCGTGTTCCACGGCGCGCCCAGTCCTGTCAGCAGTGCAGCTGGCCACTCAGACGAGCCGTCGACAATCTGCACGCTGACTCCGTCCCAGTGCGGCTGCACTTGGGCTTTCAGTGGCTGGGGTGTGCAGCACTCGGCATTAAGTTCAAGCCCAAACCCCAACCCAAACCCTATGCCCTGTGGGCGCAATTTCCAGCTTGCACGACCCGGCAGTGCGGCTCGGTCACGGCTGCCGGCCCCACCGGTCAGCATGAGTTTGCCCGAACCTGTCCAGACAGTTCCAGTAGTTTCAACCACCTGCATGCGTCCTGACGTCATCCGGTCAAGTGCAGCGGCCAGCCAGGACGCAGGCGCAAGCAACACCAGCGCCAGCAACAATCCCAATGCGCCCCCCACGATTGCCCACGACCAAGGTGCAACCTCAGCAGAATTGCGGAGAATATGTCGGGGTGAAAGTTGCGATAAGTGTCGAGGGTGCGGCATGGTGCGGCGGTGGGTGGTGTTGAGCATGTTTGCTTGGCTCGCTTTATGGCGGCGGAAGACGCATGACAATCGTCCCGCTCCAGACCGCTTGCCCTGGTGGGTTGCTGGTGCCGCGCATCAGACGCGCCTCGCTCGGAATTGCACGAGCGTTCATGCGTGCCTGGGGCAGCCACTGTGCAAGGTCTTGGGCTAGGGTGCTGCGTAACGTCACGGTGGCGTTGTCACCCTGTATGCTCAACTGCGCGGTTGCGCCAAATTGTTGTTTGACCGTGGCGTCCAGTGCACGCAGTGCATCGTCGCGACTTATTTTTGGAAGCGCCTGTAAAGCCGCCGCCTGCACTTGTAAATTCTGTATTTTTTGCCATTGCATATCGAGCGTTTGACGCTCGGTTTGCCCCTGAGTAAATGTACGCAAGGGCGGTGCCACGAGCAGCCACCACACCAGAGCTAAGCCCACCAACACGCCGGCGCTTCGCACCAGTCGCTGTTGACGCAAACTGGCTGCCCCCCAGCGTTCCCTTATCGAATCAATGGCGGCTGGCATCTTCATGGTGCGGCACCAGTCGGAGCCACTTGCTGAACAAAAAACGTGTCCCCATCCTGACGTGCTGTGTAACCCTGGCGCTTGAGTTGTTCTGAGATTCGGGATGCTTCAGTTGCACCCAGTTGCATGCCCTTCAATCGGGTTTCGCCCGCTATAAACTCAATGGCATTAATTGACAGATCCGCACTCGCGGCGGATGCAAGCGCTGCAAGGACAGGTTCCAGATCGCGGCCGCTCAAAGTGCCAGAAGTCTGGCGTAGTGTCACCAGCTCTCGCTCCATCTGTAGTGGTGCATCTACCACCAGCCTGATTTGTGGAAAAGTCTGAGTCAACGTGGTTGCAATGGTATTTCGCCGGGCCTGCAAGTTGTTTTGAATTTGCCATGACCAGATGTTCAGCCCTGCAAGCTGAGTGGCGATGAGGAACGCTAATCCCCAGCGTGCGGGTCGCCCAGCAGGTGCATGCAGCAGATCCTGGGCAAAAATTGTCAGACGCTTGACAGCACGCAACCGGCTTGAAGAAGCCAGGTCGAACTGCGCCAGGTCCCAAGATGAACGGGCTGCCTCCAGCCAGCGTTGGGGCCGGGTTGTCAGCTCGACTTTGCGCTCCAAAAGCTTCTCGGCCAACGCAATCACTTCGGGTTCGGCGAATATCAATATTTCTTCATCCTCTTCGATATTCGGTAGCAGTGCCAGTGCAGCAGGCGTGAGCGGCAAGCGCATGACCCCTGCAGAGTGCCCACCCGTCATGACCAGTTGTGCAAGCCCGGCATCACTGATCACGTGCATGCGCAAAATTCCTGTGTCGGGCGCAAATTCTGGCACCACGCGCGAGACCCGGCGCTGTGCCGTTTCAAGTGCCTGTAAATGTCCATGTAGCCAGCTTTTGTCGCAGGCTGCCACCCACACTGGTCCGCCGCCTGGACTGGCCGCTGGACCCAGTGCCAGATGCAACTGCGTTGTCTCATCAAGCAGCCGATCTTCCAGCAGGCCGTCCAGCACTGGCCTGAGTCTTGCTGAACCTGTAGCAATGCCTTTGGGTAATTCAACCCGATGCCAAGACAACAGCTCAACCGGAACCACGGCTATCACCTCTGAAGCGCGTGCCGTGGCTGGTAAAAGTGCAGTCGATACGCTTGCGTGGTCAATGAGGTTGTGACCATCTGCAATCAGGGCGTAGTCGTACGCAAGCGTTACCCCTGCTGCACCCACAGGCAAATAAATAGCCAGTGTGTTCATGGCACGCCACCCCGGGCGTCCGCAATAACGACGCGATAACGCCACAATGTGCGAACCGCGAGTGCGTCTCGTTGCACTAAAGAGCGCTCCTGCAACGTGGTCTGGTCCAGGCGCAAACTTCCGTGCACCTCAAAAAACCGGGACGACACCGTGTGAACGTTTTCATTGAACAGACCTGGCCGTCCGGCGGTGGTTCGGGTGGCATCGCTGAGTGCCCGAAAGTGGCCGCGCTGACGGGCAGAAACCAGTTTTTCTGCGTCCACCATGGCAAGACCTGGCGTCGCGGCATGCAACACTTCAAGGCTTGCTGTATTGACGTTAATGGGCGTACGAATTGGCAGAAGCGTGATGTGAGGAGTCAGCAGGTTTAACGACTCGGGCGTCAAGCCGAGCCAGAGCAGTTCGCTCACCCTTTCTGGCATAAGCGGTGCCACAAACTCAGGTGCCGAGACCTGCAGGACTGCCAACCGACCGCCAGGATCATTATTTTGCGATGCTCGCAGCATGTTGCTGGTCAACAATGCAAGCTGGGCTGGCGGCACGCCCAGTGTCACAAACAGCCGCCTGAAGCTGTCAACGCCAGATTCAGAAACCGCGTTGCCATCGATCAGATTGGCAACGTTGAGCCGGCTCTGCAGGTCAATGATCTGGCCCGATAAAAACGCATCCCTTGCGCTGTTGTCGGTATTTTTGTCCACGGACAAAAAACTTGACAAGCGCACATCATTCAACGGTACGGCCCAAGGCTCAGACAAATGATCTGCATCACCTGCTCGCGCGTCTTCCCGCAAAATTAGGCGTGCCCAGTCCAGTGCGCCAGTGAGCAACCATCCAGACTGCACACGTGCCCGCTCTGCGGCTTCCACCTCAATTCCGCGCCACTGCTGCCAGAGGGCTGCAGCGGCAAATGTGGCTACCAATGTCACGGTCAGCATGGCCGTCAGTAAAGCAACGCCTGCCTGCCTGAAAGTTTGGCGCCTGCAAGTCATGGTGTTCATGATTTGGCGCCACTTAATACAGTGCTGACCCAGTCAATGACGACCTTGCCGCTGATGGCCTGGCTGGCGGGCAATACAAGTACCAGACGAATACCTTCAGGTATGACAGCTTGGGAAACCGTCGTCAATACAGGCGGCACGAGGTTGCCGGCGGGCTGTTGACTGGCACTAGACATTGGATTGGTCCAGGCGTTTCCCCGAAAATAAAAAATTTGCCATTCTTCCAGTGGCGTGATGTTGACCACGCCCGCTGAGCTCTTGGCCGTGCTGCCTTGCGCCCACGTGCCCGCGCGGCGCCAGGCATCAGCCCAACCGTCTGTCGTGCGCACCGCCTGCGACTGCCAACGCAGCCAGTGGCCCTCGTCATCAGTGCGGCGCGTCCAGGCGACCACCATCAGACCATCGCCTGGCATTGCCGCACGCCGCGTCAGGCGCAATACGCGGCCGTCCCAGTCAAGCGTATTGACTTGTGGTGCTAGCGCCAAGCTATCCAGGTCGATTTTCCATTGCACTAACCCGGCTTGCAATGTCAAAACCTGATCGGCATGTGAACTGGTTTGAGACTGTGTTCGCCCCATTGCATCCAGGCCACGCCAACTCAGCACAGCCAGCAGTGCCATGACACTGATTGCTACCAACAGCTCAATGAGCGTGAACCCCCCGGACTGGCTTGAAGTTTGTCTTTGCTCCACCCAGGTTTTGACAGCCGATTTTTTACGCTTTTCGTCGGTAGTCATTGGGACAGTCGGTATAGCGGCGCGTAAGCAGACCATGCGCGCCTCAGTCTTGATTAACCACAGTAGACAGCCGAAGTACGGGCGTGCTGGCATCGCTAACTTGTGCATCCACCCGCCGAAATTTCTGGTTCGGGGTGGGTTGTACAGACAGCGTCACCTGAAGGATTCGACCCGCCTGTTCGCATGACGAAGTTTTATCACCGATGTCCGGCAGCTGATTCATCAGCCGGATCCTGACCAATTCGTTTTCTGCGCATACATGGGCCAGCAGCACATTGGACTGACGCATCGCGTTGTTGGTTAAGGCGGTCGTGGCCTGGAGTCCAGCAAGTAGAGCAATCGCCACAATGGTCAGCGCCACAAGCACCTCAATTAAGGTAAAGCCCGACGCTGTTGTGGTTGAACTCATAACAAAGTGCTTTAAGGCAGTGCGTCTGTTTGCACCGCAAACGGGCGCAGGCCGCTGGTGGCTATGCGGATGGCGCGCTGAGGCTGCTGGCTATTGATTAACTCAACGGCTTGCGCGCCAATGACTGGCTCTGGTCCGAGCAGCACACTTGGATCGCCGCGCACCGCCATACCCTCGGTCATCCAGCGTGTTGGCAACGCGCTTGCCGCGAGGCCCTCAAAAACAAAACCTGCAGGCGTGGTGTGCCAGCGCACGACAACACCACTGGCGCGTGACTGTGCCCGTGCAGATTCAAACAGGGCCACCAAACGCTGGGCCTCGCGTTCAAGAGCGGTGTCAGCGCTGTCTCGAAGTACCAGCGTAGCCCCTGTGGTCGCCATCGCCATGATGGCCAGCACCACCAACAGTTCCAGCAAAGTAAATCCACGGTACCCCCGCCAAGCCAGGGCCGCTGTGCCGGGCCGCCCCAAGCGCCGGCCAGCCCCCTTGGGGGGCAACGACGTACACGCATTGACGAGTGTGGGGGCCAGGGCCGCTGCGCCGGGCCGCCCCAAGCGCCGGCCAGCCCCCTTGGGGGGCAACGACGTACACGCAGTGACGAGTGTGGGGGCCAATTTCTACTGCCAGCTGCCAACGTCAGCGTTCCGGCCTTCACCGCCAGGCTGACCATCGGCGCCGAGCGACATCACGTCCACTTCACCCTTGACACCTGGGTTCATGTATTGATACGGCCGCCCCCAAGGGTCATTGGGGAGCTTGTCCAAATACGCCTTCCAGCTGGCTGGAACCGGAGCCGCAGTCGGCTTGCCGACCAACGCTTGAAGGCCTTGTTCGGTTGTTGGCAGACGCTGGTTGTCCAGCTTGTAAAGTTTAAGAGCCTGGTTCAAGTTGTTGACATCAGTGCGCGCCGCCATGACACGCGCATCATCTGCACGGTCCAGCACGTTAGGCACGATCAAGGCTGCCAGGACGCCAATGATGACCAGCACAACCATGAGCTCGATCAAGGTAAAACCGCGCTGCTTTTTGTCTGGTCCACGGTGTGCTGTAGGACAACGAGACAGCTTGCACCTGAAGGTCTTGCGCGCAAATACGACGCCGTGGGATGATCGATTTTCAATGTTTAAATTGAACAACACCCTCGGTTGGCGGAGCGCAACCACCCTCGTATGGGCATCCGTCGTGGTCTCTGGCTGGTACTGGACACAAGCTGGCATTTCGGCACGCGTATTTGATAACGCATATGCCGCACCTTTACCGATGCCGCCCGACACAACCAGCACAGCAGCATTGGCCCGGCTTCTCGGTGCAGCGCCGTTGCCACAAGCTGGCCCCGGCCCTGGCCCGGCAGACAGATTTGTTTTGTCTGGCGTCATTGCCAGCAGGGTAGGCCGAGGCGTAGCGCTGATCGCCGTTGATGGGAAACCGGCGCAGCCGTTTAATGTAGGGTCAACGCTCGCATCTGGGTATGTGTTGGTCTCAGTTGCGCAGCGTGAGGCCATGCTTGCAGAGGAAATCAATTCGCCAGTGCGCTTGACATTGACTTTGCCACTGCAAGTGTCAACACCCTCGTCAAGTGCAGTACAAACGGCAGCGCCCAGTGTTCCCGGCAACGCGCAATTGCCGGCAAGCTCGGCTACAGCCGTTTCAGGTGTCGCGCCGTTGCCAACACCCAATGCAGCAGAACCGGCACCTGCAGTACCGGCCCGGGCTGATGCCAGACGCCCGCCACAAATGCGGTGAGAAGACCAACGCGCGTCGTAAGAAACGGCTGACAATTTGCAGCACATGCAAGCGATTGCCTGATATGCAAGGCCTGCAACAGGCTTGTCACTTTCGTTTGCCGCCACACCTGGTTCCATAAGCTCTCCGTAGAAATAAGCAGAAAAAATGCTGCTTATTGACATCCGTCCTGAGCGTATTCGAGTGGAATTCTTGTGGGTAGGGTGGCCCGCTTAAGGTGGCGTAGGACAATAACTTTTAGTTAATCTGGCACCAGGAATATATTCGAAAAGGCACTGTAACCAGCTATCTGTAAATGAAAATTTACAGGATTGTGGCTGGATAGGGATCTTTGCGATTCGGGCTCAAAGTCAAGGATATGTCCCGCGCAACAAAATGCCTGTGTCAACGGTATTGATGTCTGTCTTGCCGCAAAAGGCCATGGTCAGGTCAAGCTCTTTGTGAATGATTTGCAAGGCCTTGGTCACACCTTCTTCACCCATGGCACCTAAGGCATACAGCCATGCGCGGCCTATGTACACGCCTTTGGCACCCAATGCGACGGCTTTGATGACGTCCTGACCGCTGCGTATGCCGCCGTCCATATGCACTTCAATGTCTTTACCCACGGCAGCAACAATACGCGGCAGAGCGCGTATCGACGACTCCGCACCGTCCAGCTGCCTGCCGCCATGGTTGGACACGATCAGTGCGTCTGCACCGCTGTCAACCGCTAATCTAGCGTCTTCTTCGTCTTGAATGCCCTTCAAAATAATCTTGCCGCCCCAGCGCTTTTTAATCCATTCCACATCGCCCCAATTGAGCGCCGGGTCAAACTGTTTGGCCGTCCAGTCGCTCAGTGATGACATGTCGTCAACGCCTTTGACGTGGCCCACAATATTGCCAAAACCGTGCCGCTTGGTACCCAGCATTTGTAGCCCCCAGCGCGGCTTGGTGGCCATATTGATGATGTTGGGCAGAGTTAATTTGGGCGGTGCAGACAGGCCATTTTTTAAATCTTTATGCCGCTGTCCGAGGATTTGCAGATCAAGCGTGATCACAAGCGCTGAGCAGTTGGCGGCTTTGGCCCGGTCAATCAGCCGCTCAATAAAGTCGCGGTCTTTTAAAACGTAAAGCTGAAACCAGAACGGGTGCCTGTCAGTTGCTTCGGCCACGTCTTCAATTGAGCAGATGCTCATTGTCGACAGCGTGAAAGGAATACCAAACTTTTTGGCAGCCCGCGCACCACAAATCTCGCCATCAGCGTGCTGCATGCCGCTCATGCCGGTGGGCGCAATGGCCACGGGCATCGCCACGTTCTGGCCAATCATTTGCGTGGCGGTACTGCGGCCTTCCATATTGACGGCAACGCGCTGGCGAAATTTGATGCCCTGAAAATCTGCTTCATTCGCGCGGTAGGTGCCTTCAGTCCACGAGCCGGAGTCGGCGTAGTCGTAAAACATGCGGGGTACGCGGGCTTTGTGCAGCACGCGCAGGTCTTCAATGTTGGTGATGATTGTCATGACGTGTCTTTGTTGTTGTCTTTTCTGTCAGTCATGGTATCGACTCAAACTGTTTTTGACGTGAAAAGCGGCACCGACGCCTTGAAATTATTTTGATAACCGTTTTCGATGCCGTGCAATTTGCATCCGCACCTGTACTGGCGCGGTACCGCCCAGCGTGCTCCTTGCGTTCAACGAGCCGCGCAAGCTCAACACGTCGTACACATCTTTTTCAATGTTCGCGTTAAAGCCCTGCAGAACATCCAGCGGCAATTCAGACAAGTCAACGTTGTGCGACATGGCCGCTTTCACGGCATGCGCCACGGCCTCATGTGCGTCCCTGAAAGGCAGGCCCTTTTTAACCATGTAGTCGGCCAGGTCTGTTGCCGTGGCGTAACCCCGCAAGGCGGCTTGCTCCATAGCCTCTGGCTTGACGGTAATGCCGGCCACCATTTCAGCAAATATACGCAGCGTGTCTTTCAGGGTGTCAACCGTGTCAAACAGCGGCTCTTTGTCTTCCTGGTTGTCTTTGTTGTAGGCCAGCGGCTGGCCTTTCATCAATGTGATCAGCCCCATCAAATGACCGACAACACGACCGGTTTTGCCGCGCGCCAGCTCGGGCACATCGGGGTTTTTCTTTTGCGGCATGATGGACGAACCTGTGGTGTAGGCATCGCCAATTTGAATAAAACCAAAGCTCTGACTCATCCACAAGATCAGTTCTTCACTCAGGCGGCTGATGTGCACCATGGCCAAGCTGGCTGCTGCTGTGAATTCAATCGCAAAATCGCGGTCGCTGACAGCGTCCAAGCTGTTTTGGCAGACTTGTGGATGGCCTTTGTCGTCAACCATACCCGCTGGACCGCGAACGTGTCGCTACAACGCTGGGTATGGTTGACGACAAAGGCCATCCACAAGTCTGCCAAAACAGCTTGGACGCCGTCAGCGACCGCGACTTTGCGATTGAATT
>JAYURC010000001.1:0-98445 GCA_043756405.1 Polaromonas sp. | reverse complement strand
CGGCATCCGCTTCAGAAGCCGCACCGTGGTGTTGACGGCCGGCACGTTTTTGGACGGCAAGATTCATGTGGGGCTGAACAACTATGCAGCTGGTCGGGCAGGCGATCCACCGGCGGTGTCGCTCAGTGCTCGGTTGAAGGAGTTGAGATTGCCGCAAGGCCGCCTGAAAACCGGCACACCGCCGCGGCTGGATGGGCGCACGATTGACTTCAGCAAATGCACCGAACAACCCGGCGATGGCATGGTTCCCGGTGAAAACAAGTCCATCCCCGTCTTCAGCTTCATGGGCCGCACCGAGATGCACCCCGCGCAAATGCCGTGCTGGATCACCCACACCAACCAGCGCACGCACGACATCATCCGCTCCGGGTTTGACCGCAGCCCCATGTTCACCGGCAAGATCGACGGCATTGGCCCCCGCTATTGCCCCAGTGTGGAAGACAAAATCAACCGCTTCGCCGACAAAGACAGTCACCAGATTTTCCTGGAGCCCGAGGGCCTGACGACCAACGAGTACTACCCCAACGGTATCTCGACCAGCTTGCCGTTTGATATTCAATACGAGCTGGTGCGGTCGATGGTGGGGATGGAAAATGCCCACATTTTGCGGCCTGGCTACGCGATTGAATACGACTACTTTGACCCTCGCGCTTTGAAAACCAGCTTTGAAACCCGGGCCATTCAAGGCCTGTTTTTTGCCGGGCAGATCAACGGCACCACTGGCTATGAAGAGGCGGCGGCGCAAGGCATGTTTGCTGGGATCAATGCGGCTCTGCAATGCCAAGGCAAAGAGGCGTGGCTACCCAAGCGCGACGAAGCGTATTTGGGCGTGTTGGTTGATGACCTGATCACCAAGGGCGTGACCGAGCCTTACCGCATGTTTACCAGCCGGGCCGAGTTCAGGTTGATGCTGCGTGAAGACAACGCCGACATGCGCCTGACTGAAAAGGGCAGGGAGCTGGGACTGGTTAATGATGCGCGTTGGAATGCCTTTAACCGCAAACGTGACGCTGTTTCACGTGAAACACAACGCCTGCGCGGCATTTGGGTGAACCCGCACAACCTGCCGGTGGCCGAAGCGGAACGGGTACTGGGTAAGGCGATAGAGCGCGAATACAACTTGGCCGACTTGCTGCGCCGACCAGACGTGAACTACGCAGGGCTGATGAGCCTCGACGGCGGCAGGTACGGCACGCCAGAAATCTCAGCATTGGCGGACAAAAGCGTGATTGAGCAAATCGAAATCACGGCCAAGTACGCAGGCTACATTGACCTGCAAAAGGTCGAGGTCGAACGCGCAACGCACTACGAAAACTTGAAGTTGCCGCCCGAGCTGGACTACCTGCAAGTACAAGCCTTAAGCTTTGAGGCGCGTCAGACGCTGGCCAAACACCGGCCTGAAACGCTAGGTTTGGCGTCACGTATCTCGGGCATTACGCCTGCCACGGTTTCGCTGCTGCTGGTTCATTTGAAGAAAAACCTCTGGAAGAACACAGCTCCCTTGGCTACTCCGGAAAAAGCCGAGGTATGAGTGGGGAAGAGGCAATCCTGCGCGATGGTCTGGCGCAACTTCAACTTGATTTGAGCGACTCGCAGATTGACCAGTTGCTCTACTATCTGAAACTCATCGCCAAATGGACAAAGGTCTACAACCTGACGGCTGTGCGCGATCCGGCCGAGATGATGACGCACCATTTGCTCGACAGCCTGGCAGTAATCGCACCATTGCAGCGACATATGACCCAGGGCAGCTTGCTGGATGTCGGCTCAGGCGCAGGCCTGCCGGGCGTGGTGATTGCCATTTGTTGCCCGGCTGTACAAGTGACTTGCGTGGACACGGTTGCCAAGAAAGCAACTTTTATCAAGCAGGTGGCGCTGGAGTTGAAGTTACCCAACCTGACGGGATTGCACGCGCGGGTTGAAAACATTACCCAACCCTTTGACGTGATTTGCTCGCGCGCGTTTGCGTCGCTCTATGACTTTACGCAGTGGTCAGACAAAGCGCTTGCGCCCGATGGTGTGTGGACGGCCATGAAAGGCAAACACCCGGTGGATGAACTGGCGGCTCTGCCTGCAACGGTTGGGGTGTTTCACGTGGAACAACTGCAAGTGCCAGGACTGGATGCTGAGCGATGTGTGGTGTGGATGCGCAGGGGATAACGCGGGGATTTCAACGCGGAGAAGAGGAGAGCGCGGAGGACGCGGCGGATAAGAAAATGACCTGAAGGAAGACAAATTATTTGCTTCATTCTCTCTTTCCGCATACTCCGCGTCCTCCGCGTAACTCCTCCTCTCCGCGTTAAACGTATTCCGATCCCGCTCCGCACCCGTGTCGTAAACTCACAACCTCACCACAGGAACCCACCCATGCCCGCGTCATTTTTCGGCATTGCAGACTACCCGTCTTTTGTCATCGCCATCATCGTTTTCCTGCTTATTCCCGGCCCGGGCAATCTGGCGCTGATCACATCGACCAGCAAAGGCGGCATCAAGGGTGGGCTGGGCGCAACTTTTGGCGTGATTGCCGGTGACCAGTTTTTGCTGTGGGCTGCGGTGGCAGGTGTGGCAGCAGTCATGTCGGCCTACCCCACAGCATTCCATCTGGTGCAGTGGCTCGGTGCGGTGTACCTGGTTTGGCTGGGCGTGAAAATGCTGATGGCCAAGGCAGGCGACGCGCCGATCTTGCACATCACACCAAGCCACTACTTTCGCCAGGCGCTGTTCATCACACTGCTCAATCCCAAGGCGATTGTGTTTTACATGGCCTTCTTCCCGCTGTTTGTTGACCCTGAAACGCATCAGGGCATGACAACCTTTGGCGTAATGGCCATCACCATTGCGGCGCTCACATTTTTGTACGGCCTGACGTCTGTATTTCTCACCACCTTTTTCGCAGAGCGTATTCGTGCCAATCCCAAAGTTTCCAGTTTTCTGAACAAAGCAGCCGGAGTATTCCTCATCGGTTTTGGTTTGAAGCTGGCAGTTTCCAAATAATTTCCCCCACCTAGAACAATAATAATCAATGGCCAAAATCTTTTGCATAGCCAATCAAAAAGGTGGCGTTGGCAAAACCACGACCACCGTCAACCTGGCTGCAGGCTTGGCCAAAGTTGGTCAGCGGGTGCTGATGATTGACCTGGACCCGCAAGGCAATGCCACCATGGGTTCGGGCGTGGACAAGCGCAAACTCGAATACACGGTCTACGACGTGCTGCTTGAATCTGCAACGATTACAGAGGCAAAAGTCACCAGCCAAAAACTGATCGATGGCGGTTGCAGCTACGACATCTTGGGTGCCAACCGCGAGCTGGCCGGCGCTGAGGTCGAGCTGGTGGATGTTGAGCGGCGCGAAAAGCGCTTGAAACTAGCGTTGGCTGGTGTTGACGGTCAATATGACTTTATCCTGATAGACTGCCCGCCGTCCCTGAGCATGTTGACGCTCAATGGCCTGTGCTGCGCGCACGGCGTGATCGTGCCGATGCAGTGTGAGTATTTTGCGCTTGAAGGCCTGACGGATTTGGTGAACACCATCAAGCAGGTTCACGCCAATCTCAACAAAGACCTGGCCATCATCGGCCTGCTGCGGGTCATGTTTGACCCGCGCATCACGCTGCAGCAGCAGGTCAGTGAACAGCTGAAAGATCATTTCGGCGACAAGGTGTTTAACACGGTCATTCCGCGCAATGTTCGCCTAGCCGAAGCGCCGAGCTATGGACTGCCCGGCGTGGTGTTTGACCCGGCATCCAAAGGCGCGCAGGCGTTTGTAGCGTTTGCTGAAGAAATGGTCACGCGGATCAAAACGCTGTAAAACGGCCAAAAACATCTTAAAAATGCCGTTTTCAAGTGTCAAATACGCCGTCAGCCCAATGAATACGTGCGTAAGCAGCTATCAAAATAATAGTGCATGGCTTGTCATCCCGGGCTCGACCCGGGATCCATGCCTTCTGCGATGCTGGCAGGGAGCGGGTTCATGGATTGCGGGTCAAGCCCGCAATGACGGCGTTCGATGAAGCCCAGCAATGTCCTCATCCTGCCCGGTTGGCAAAACAGCGGCCCCGACCACTGGCAAAGCCGCTGGGAACGTACCCACGGCTATCAGCGGGTGGAGCAGCACGACTGGCAGCGCCCGCTGCGCGGCGACTGGATTGCCCGGCTTGAAGACGTGCTACTCAGTTGCACTGAACCCGCCGTGTTGGTTGCTCACAGCCTGGGCTGCCTCACAGTGGCAGCATGGGCAGTGCATTCTAAAAACACGCACCTGGTCAAAGCCGCGCTGCTGGCAGCACCGCCCGACACCGAACGTGAAGACATCCGCCAAATGCTACCCGGCTGGGTTGTTCCGCTGCAAAAGTTGCCTTTCAAAACGGTGGTGTTCGCATCCAGCAATGACCCGTTTTGCAGACTTGACCAGGCAGAGCGTTTTGCATCAGGCTGGGGCGCAACATGCATCGACATGGGGACACGCGGACACATCAATGCCGACAGCGGCCTGGATGATTGGCTGCACGGCCATGAAGAACTTTTGCAACTGATCAACCACCCATAAAAGAGCGCCATGAACAAACGACGGATCCAAACTTTGCTGATTGCGATGGCCACCACGGCGTTGCCTGCTTTCGCAGAGCCCGACGAAGAGCGCTTGGGCAAATCGCAAAACTATCCTGTGGGCAACGCCAGCACCTGGTACGGTAATCCAAACCGTGTCGGTGCCTGGTCGTCGCTACACACCATTCCAGGGATTCAGACACGTCTAGTTAGCCGTCCAACTGAGTCCAGGCCGCTACCCAAGGCTGCGCAGCCACCGGCCATCACTTACCGCTATCGCAACCTCAATTACACGCTGGCGGAGTATCTCGACCGTCAACGCGCTACCGGGTTGCTGGTGTTGAAAAACGGCGAGATCGTGGCCGAGCACTACCGTTACGGCCGCAAGGACGATGCGCGATTCTTGTCGTTTTCAATGGCCAAAAGCGTGACCGCCTTGCTGATTGGCGTGGCGCTTGAGCGCGGCAGCATTGCCTCGCTGGACGACCCGACCGAGAAATACGTCAAGGCCTTGGCTGGTAGCCCGTACGGCGCGACCACTATCAGGCAGCTGCTGCGCATGAGTTCAGGCTTGACGTTTACCGAGCGCTACGACGGCAGCGACGACATTGCCCGCCTGTCGCGCGCCAGCGCAGGCGCGCCCGGCGCGGGTACACCCGCAGAGGTACTGCGATCAATCACTGACAGGCATTCACCAGCAGGGCAAAAGTTCGTTTACGCCAGCGCAGAGACGGATGTGCTGGGCCGCATCCTGACGGCTGCCACCAGCAAAAACATGGGCGATCTGACGCGCGATTGGCTCTGGCAGCCCATAGGCGCTGAGCATGACGGCTACTGGCGCATCGGTGCGGACGGCCAGGAGCAGGCGTATGGTGCGTTTAACGCCAGCCTGCGCGACTGGGCGCGCCTGGGGCTGATGGTGGCCAACGACGGTAGGGTCGGTGACAAGCAAATCCTGCCGCGTGATTATCTGCTAGCCGCGACTGACCCGGCTCGGCAGCCCAATGCGCTCAAGCCGCGCAAAGCCACACCGTATTTCGGCTATGGCTACCAGTTTTGGCTTTTCCCAATGAAAGAGCGCACTTTTGCCATGCAGGGTATTCACGGCCAGACGCTCTTTGTCCAGCCATCAACAGGCATCGTGATGGTCATGACCTCCGTTTGGGAAGCCGCCAGCGGCAGGCAAGACGCGCAGCCATACGAAGAACGCGATACGCTTTGGCGCGGCGTGCTGCGGTCGCTGGGCGGCAGTACCACTGAATAGATCTGCACATCACTGCTAAACTAAATGGGTAGTCAAATTCGACTACCCGTATTTCAATCTTTGGGGAGCGCCATGTCTGTTGCCACCAGCTTAAAGCTAACCGCCGAGCTCAAAGCGCAAATCGATGAGACCGCGCGAAAGGCCGGCATGACGGCGCACGCTTTTATGGTCAAGGCATTGAGCGACACTGCCAGGCGGGCCGCTCAGCGAGAGCAATTTGACATCGACACCCAAGAGGCGCTGGCGGAGGTTGAGAGGACGGGGCTGGCCTATCGGTCAGAAGACGTTGTTTTGTACTTTGAAGCACGTAGCAGGGGTGAGAATCCCGCTAAACCCGACTTGAAGCCCTGGCGTGGAGCAAGGGGTTCGTGAGCGATTTGGCAACGATTGACTATGCCGAAAGTGCCTTCGACGACATTGAACGGCTTGACAAGTTCTTAGCTGAACAACAAAGCCCGTTAAAGGGCAAACTGGCTGCATTTATTGCCAAAGCAGTCACTATTTTGGAAATCCAACCTGGGATTGGGCGCCCCACCACCGAAAGCCTGCGCGAATTGATTGTTCATTGCGGTCGCAGCGGTTATCTTGTGAGGTATCGCTATAACCGTGCCCAGCAAACCGTCACTGTCCTGCGAATCCGCCATCAAAGTGAGTCTGGCTACACCCTCGAAGAAGTTTAAAAATCACTACAAAGAACAATATGGTCACCAAAAAACCAAAAGGTCTAGGCCGTGGGCTCGAAGCATTGCTGGGCCCCAAAGTCAGCGAGACCCAAAGCGCTGACAACGAAAGCGCCATGACCAGCCCCGGCTTGCCTGCCTCACTGCGCCTTGGCGATATGGTGGCGGGCCAGTACCAGCCACGCACCCGCATGGACGAGGGCGCGCTGTACGAGCTGGCTGAGTCGATCAAGGCGCAGGGCATCATGCAGCCAATTTTGGTGCGACGCCTGACCGCCGGGCCGAACGACGGCAAGTACGAAATCATTGCCGGTGAGCGTCGCTTCAGGGCTGCGAAACTAGCGGGCCTCGACAGCGTGCCAGTGCTGGTGCGCGACGTGCCCGACGAGGCCGCCGCCGCCATGTCGCTGATTGAAAACATCCAGCGCGAAGACTTGAACCCGCTGGAAGAAGCCCAGGGTTTACAGCGCCTGGTTAAAGAGTTTGGGCTCACTCACGAGCTGGCAGCTCAAGCCGTTGGGCGTTCACGCAGCGCCGCCAGTAACTTGCTGCGTTTGCTCAATCTGGCCGACCCCGTGCAAACCATGCTGATGGCCGGTGATATCGACATGGGTCACGCTCGTGCGCTGTTGGCGCTTGACCGGGCCACACAAATTACCGCAGCCAATCAGATTGCCGCCAAAAAAATGTCGGTGCGCGAGGCCGAAGCGCTGGTTAAAAAACTCAGTGCCGAGTTCTCGCTCAAGCCACAAAAAGCCAGCAAGGAAAAATCGCGGGATATTCGGCGAGTGGAAGAAGAGCTGGCTGACCTTCTGATGGCAGCGGTTGAGGTGCGGATCAAAAAAAGCATCAAGCGGGGCGGAAAGCGCGAGGAAATAGGCGAAGTTGCGATTTCTTTTGGCTCAATAGACGAGCTCAACGGTCTGATTGAGCGCTTACGGGGGCAAGACACCCACATGCAGGCCATCCCCTGAAATGTTGAAAATTACGCAGCCAAGCAGTCAAAGTTTGTGAGACTTTTTGGCCAGCTGGCCACTGGCGGCGATCGTGGCCGTGGTTTCACCGGGGCCTGTTTTAAAAACCGTCAGGGCCTGGGCCATACAGACCAGGAGTGTCGACGTCGTCATCGAAAAGCCGCTAACGGACGACCGCTTTTTCACAACGCTTGACGAGCTTTTATCGGTTAAAGAAACTTCACGCGAGTTGACGATCAAGGCCGAGCGGCTGACCGACCTCGTGCCCGAGGGGGCTATGGCTGCCCTTGAAAGCACCCACAACAACGAGGCCGAAATTTTTGAGCCCGCTGTACTTTTTACAGACATTCGGGTTCATCCCGGCTGATTCAGGACATAACGCCGAACGTTTGCGGCACTCACCGCCTGGTGAACCTGACTTAAGCTTGTAGAATCCGGCACAAACTTGCACTTGTGTAAAAAAGTAATTTGCCGAACAACGGCCTTTATCTGGAGACAGCATTGAAACACTCGCTTTTGACAATCGCCGTATTGAGTTTGACCGGCTTTCTTGGAGGTTGCGTGGCTACCATGCCAACGCTGGGTTCACCAAAAGCCGACGTTGCCGCCACCGGTTCTGCTGCTGGTTCGGCAACTCAAGGTGCAAATACTTCACTCGAAAAATGCGCTAGCCCACTGGGTACGGTTGCCTTGGTAGAAGAAACCTCTGCTGACTGGTACCGCCTCTTCACCACTGAATACAAGTTAGGCTCAACCGTTCCAGTGCTGCGACTAATGATTCAGCAAAGCAATTGCTTTATCGTGGTCGAGCGAGGCCGCGCTTTTGCCAACATGGAACGCGAACGTGCCATCGCCGGCTCTGGGCAAGGCCGAGCAGGCAGCAACATGGGCGGCGGTCAGATGGTTGCCGCCGACTACAGCATGACGCCCGAGGTGCTGGTCAGCGCACGCGGCACGAGTGGCGTCGGTGGTGGACTTGCCGGTTTTGGTGGCGCTTTGGGCATACTTGGCGCGGTAGCTGGCGGCATTCGTTCAAACGAAGCGTCCACCATCCTGATGCTGACCGACAACCGCTCCGGCGTGCAGATATCTGCCTCGCAGGGCAGCAGCTCCAACACAGACTTCAGCGTCGGCGCTGTGCTGTTTGGCGGCGGTGGCGGCGGCGGCATGAGCGGCTACACCAACACGCCGCAAGGCAAGGTGGTGATTGCTGCGTTCACTGATTCATTCAATCAGATGGTGAAATCCCTACGTGCTTATTCTCCGCAAACGGTCAAAGGCCAGGGCTTGGGAGGCGGCGGCAGACTCAATGTGGACGGCGCTGCACCACCCAGCCAAACCTCAGCACCCGGCGGCGCACCTGCACGGCGACCACCATCAACCCAGGCTCCTGCCAAAGCACCAGTAAAGCAATAAGCTGGTGAAGCAATAAGCTGTTGTGTTCTTAAAAGGCACCCTAAGGGTGCTTTTTTAATGCAAATACGACAATTTAGCCAATCAATGAATGAGGTGCGGCAGGCTACTAAATTCGCAGCAAATAATGCTTTTGTAGCCCCTCGGTAGTCCCCTTGCAGAGCAAGCCCTGACAAGGTTAGCTTGTGGCTGTTTCCCGGTGCTCTGGTGCCAGGTGTTGCCGCACACCGGGAACCCTTTGCCCGTCTGGCGAGTTCCGGGTCAGTGATGTCCAGCGGCGGTCTTCCACCAGTCGCGGGGCGGCAAAACCGTGGCGCTGCGCCAAGCGCTCATTGTCTGAACGGCTTTCGGACGCGGTGGCGGGTAGTGTCATCATTTTTACGCTTGCGTTAAATGAAGGGATTGAGCCATCAAATCAGGTACATGCTGCAAGTCAGCGGGCTCGTCAATGTCATGCAGCGTGGGGCCGAGCCAGACGCGAAGGTTTAACGCTGCCATTCGCCGCAAGGTCTCACTGGCAACAGCAAATGTGCTCCAGGGCATGTGGCCGAAAAGGGCGCGGCAGGGCGACTTCAAGCCAAGCAGCACATACCCGCCGTCGTGAGCGGGCAACAGAACAGCGTCGTGCGCTTCGAGTTGCTGCGCTGCCAGCTTTAGAAGTGGGGCGGTCAACGCTGGGCAATCCGTACCCACCAGTAAAACAGATGTGTCCGCTGGTTGAGGTTGCCCGGTCACGCGTTTGACTGCACGAGCCATGCGCGCGCCCAGGTCGCCGCCACTTTGCGCCGTTTGCTGCACGGCGCTGTCAATCGCAATACCTTGCCATGCGGGGTCAGGTGGGGCGGGGCTCATGCAAAGCTCAACCTCGCCCACATCAGCGGCCAATGCCTGGCTCAACGTGTGCGCCAGCAAGTGGCGTGCAAGTGTTGCAGCACCGTCAGCACCCAGGGCGGGGATGAGCCGGGTCTTCACACTGCCGGGCAGCGGCGCTTTGGCAAAAATCACAATGCGGGTCATTCACCAATTACCGATAAAGCTGCGCCAACTGCTCAGCCGGTACACCGCGCCAGTAGGCAAAACGCAGCCGCCACATGAGCAAGATGGTGGCGCCTGCGCCGCGCGCATCCCAGCGCCTGCCAGATGTCACCACCTTGAACCGCAGACAGGCAGGCTTGGACAGTTGCAGCAAACGGCGTGACATATCGATGTCTTCCATCAGAGGCTGCGCAGTAAAGCCGTTCATGGCTGCAAAGGCAGCCGGGGTCATGAACATTGTTTGATCACCAGTGGCTATGCCCGTCAGGCGCGAGCGCAGATTCATCAGAGCCGCAACCACCGGCAGCCATGCGGACAGGCCATCAATTTGCACATCGAATCGGCCCCACACATGCCTTCCGCTGGCAAGAGCTTTTTTAACCGCCATATCAGCACCCGGCGGCAGTGCAGTGTCGGCATGCAAAAAAAGCAGTGCTTTGCCATGGGCATGTTTTGCACCCACGTTCATCTGCAGTGCACGGCCCGGGCCAGAGCAAATCACGGTAACAGCTGGTGATGCATCTGCCAGGGCGATGGCAACGGTTGCGTCCGTGCTGCCGCCATCCACCACGATGACTTGCGCGCCCTTGTCGATAAACGGAGTTAGCGCAGCCAGTGCTGCTGCCATGCCAGACGCTTCATTCAACACCGGCATGATGATGGTGAGCGCGCAATCTTTTTGCTGCATGGCTGTGACTTGGCTCAACAGCTTTGTGGCTCAATGTTCCAGCGCGCCACCGCAGCTACTGCCTTGCCCGGCTGTGCAACCGTAGCAATGCCCGGCCACGCGAATCGGCTGGTTGTCAAAATCAGTTTTGAGCAAATCACGCAAGTGTTTGCGCAGGCCAGTGGTGCCCAGATTCAAGCCCAGCTGTTGGTTGAAGTCGCAGTCAGACAACCAGCCTTGCCAGTCCACGCTGACCATATTGCGGCACATCACACCGTCAAGGTTTTGCGGTAGAAAGCTGCCTTTAAGCAAATCCATGTACGCGTCAAACGTTCCTTTGGACACCAGCGTCGAGCCAAAGCGCTGAATCGGCATGTTCGTCAATGCAAACAGGTCGTTGAACACAATACCAAAATGCTTGAGCAGCTCACGTTTGTAGTCGGCTTCAAGTTGCTTTTGCTCGGGCGGCAGCGCTGCGCCCTGCGGGTTGTAAACCAGGTTCAATAACAGGCCCGAGCCGGGTTGTCCGTAGCCCAGCCGGTTCAGCTTTTGCAGGCCCGCTATGCTTTTGTCAAACACGCCATCGCCGCGCTGCTTGTCAACATTGGCGGCGGAGTAGCACGGCATGGACGCCACAACGTCAACCCCTTGCTCAGCGAGAAATTCCGCCAGGTTGTCCTGGCCGGGTTCAAACAGCACGGTTAAATTGCAGCGGTCAATCACGCGCACCCCTTGCGCCCGCGCAGCTCGCACCAAAGCCTTGAAGCCGCTGTGCAGTTCAGGCGCGCCGCCCGTCAGGTCGAGGGTGGTGATGGCGCGCGCACGCAAAATTTGAGGAATCAAATCAAGCATGGCTTCATCCATCATTTCAGTACGGTGCGGCCCGGCATTGACATGGCAGTGCAGGCAGCTCTGATTGCACAGGTAGCCCAGGTTGACCTGCAGCGTGCTAAGTGCTTTGCGTCGCAGCGGTGGGAAGTAGGTTTTTTGCAGTAAGGGCAGGGTGTCGTGCATAAAGGTAATCAAGCCGATTAAAGTTTCGAGTGGGCCAGTTCAACGCAAGATCACATCGAGCCGCGCCCGTACGTCCGCAGCCATTGCATCAGGCTGCGTGACCAGTGCATTTTGTAAAGCCGTATGCGCATCGCTAGGCTGGGTCTCAGCGGCCAGCAGCTTGATGGCATGCGCCACCACTTGCTGCGCGCGGCTGGCGTTCTTTAGCAGGTTGGCCAGCGCCATGTTGGCCGTGACGTGTGCTTCTGCCGGATGCCAGCAGTCAAAGTCGGTCACCATTGCCAGCGTGGCATAGGCCATTTGCGTCTCCCGTGCCAGCTTGGCTTCGGGCATGTTGGTCATGCCGATCACGTCAGCGCCCATGCTGCGGTACCAGTGCGATTCAGCTTGGCTGGAAAAGTGCGGGCCTTCAATGCAAACATACGTGCCGCCCGGGTGCCAGCTGGGGCGGGGCGATGCGGCGTCAGCAGGCTCGCCGCTCAAGACGGTTTGAACGGCTTGCGCCAATGCATGGGCAGCCACATTGCAAACTGGCTGCGCCATTGACACATGGGCCACCGCACCGCGCCCAAAAAAGGTCGTGTCCCGCCGCTTGGTCAGGTCAATGAACTGGTCGGGCAACACCATGTCCAGCGGTTTAATGTGCTCCCGCAGCGAGCCCACTGCTGACACCGACAACAGCCAGCGCACACCCAGCTGTTTCATGGCATAAATGTTGGCACGGTACGGCACTTCAGATGGCAGCAGCCGGTGCCCGCGCGCATGGCGCGCTAAAAAAACCACAGGCGTGCCGCGCAGCTTGCCCGTCACCAACGCATCAGACGGTGCGCCAAAGGGCGTATTGACAATGTGTTCCTGACAATCGGTGAGCCCCTCCATCTGATAGAGGCCACTGCCGCCCATGATGCCAATCAACGCTTGCGTCATTTATATTCATCCTTTATTTGCCGTGCAAACCCGTCATTCCCGCGCAGGCGGGAATCCAGGTGATCAAGAAAAAATTCGGGCACTGGATCCCCGCCTTCGCGGGGATGACGCAACCATTGCATCTGGGGCATGTCAATCATCAAACTATCAGGCCCGACACTCCCTTGGTCGCAGCAGGCTTGTATTTCTTACAGTGGTGCGTGAAGATTTGTAAGAACTGCTGCCCATTGCAGACTAAGCTTGAGTATGACAAAAAAGGATTCCCTTGAACTTGCGCAAACTTGTTGTCGCTGTGCTGCTGCTGGTTTGCATCGCTGCCTTTTTCGTGTTTGATCTGGGCCGATATTTCAGTCTGGCGTATCTCAAAGACAGCCAAGAGTCGTTTGCCGCACTGTATGCCCAACGCCCGGTGCGGGTCACTACCGTCTTTTTTGCGGTGTACGTGGCCGTCACGGCGCTGTCGCTGCCCGGTGCAGCCATCATGACGCTGGCCGCGGGTGCTGGCTTTGGTTTGGTCTTTGGCACCGTTCTGGTGTCATTGGCCTCCACCATCGGCGCTACGCTGGCCATGCTGGCTGCGCGCTATATGCTCAGAGACACGATTCAAAAACGCTTTGGCCAGCGCCTGGCTGAGGTCAACAAGGGTATTGAAAAAGAGGGCGCGCTCTATTTGTTCACGCTGCGGCTGATTCCGGTGGTGCCGTTTTTTGCGCTTAACTTGCTGATGGGTTTGAGCCGCATGAAAACCTGGACTTATTTTTGGGTCAGTCAGTTGGGCATGCTGGCGGGCACCGTGGCGTTTGTGAATGCAGGTACGCAGATTGCCAAAATCGATTCTTTGAAGTCCATCTTGTCCCCTGGCTTGATTGGCTCGTTCGTATTGCTGGGTCTGCTGCCGCTGGTCATCAAACGGGTGCTGGATTATTTCAAAAGCCGCAAGGTGTATGCGCGCTGGGCCTTAAGTAAGCCATCAAAATTTGACCGCAATCTGGTGGTAATTGGTGCAGGCGCGGGTGGTTTGGTCACTGCGTATATTGCCGCAGTCGTCAAGGCCAAAGTCACGCTGGTTGAAGCCCACAAAATGGGTGGCGACTGCCTGAACTACGGCTGCGTGCCGAGCAAAGCGCTGATTCGCAGCGCCACGCTGGCCCACCAGATGCGCCATGGCGCGGCGTATGGGCTGGCCGATGTTGAGCCCAGTTTTAGTTTCAAAGCAGTTATGCAGCGCATCCAGGCAGTGATACGCGCGATTGAGCCGCACGACAGCATTGAGCGTTACACCGGCCTTGGCGTAGACGTTGTGCAGGGCCATGCCCGCATCGTGAACCCGTGGACGGTGGAGATTGCACTCAACGGTGGCGGTACGCAAACCATCACGACGCGCAGCATTGTGATTGCAGCCGGTGCGCGGCCGTTGGTGCCGTCGCTGCCCGGGCTTGAGGAGGCGGGTTATGTGACCAGCGACACGCTGTGGGAGCAATTTGAAAAGCTCGATACCGTGCCCAAGCGCCTGGTGGTGCTGGGCGGTGGGCCGATTGGATGCGAGCTGGCGCAAGCCTTTGCGCGGCTGGGCTCGCGCGTCACGCTGGTGGAGATGGGGCCGCGTTTGCTGGTGCGGGAGGACGAGGAAGTGTCTGCTTTGGTCAAGTCCGCATTGCAGGCGGATGGCGTGACGGTGCTGACGGGGCACAAGGCGCTGCGCTGTGAGAAAAATGACGATGGCAAGGCTCTTTGGGCCGTGCAAGGCAACCAGCAAGGCAGCACCGAACAAGACATTCGCATTGATTTCGACGAGCTGATCTGCGCGGTGGGCCGCGTGGCCAGACTGACAGGTTACGGCTTGGAAGATCTGGGCATACCCACGCAGCGCACGGTTGACGTCAACGACTATCTGCAAACGATCTACCCCAACATATTTGCTGCTGGCGACGTAGCCGGGCCGTACCAGTTGACGCACGTTGCCGCACACCAGGCCTGGTATGCGGCGGTCAATGCGCTGTTCGGCGACTTCAAGCGCTTCAAGGCTGACTATTCGGTGATTCCATGGGCGACTTTTACCGCGCCAGAAGTAGCGCGCGTCGGTCTGAACGAGCAGGAAGCCAAAGAAAAGAAAATAGCATTTGAAGTGACCCGCTTCGGCATCGACGACCTGGACCGCGCCATTGCCGACAGCGCTGCGCACGGCTTTGTGAAGGTGCTTACCGTGCCCGGCAAGGACACGATTTTGGGCGTCACTATCGTGGGCGACCACGCCGGCGACTTGCTCGCCGAATATGTGCTGGCAATGCGGCACAAGCTGGGCCTGAACAAAATTTTGTCGACCATTCACACTTACCCGACCATGGCTGAGGCCAACAAGTTTGCGGCTGGAGAGTGGAAGCGTGCGCACCAGCCGACTAAGCTTTTAGCCTGGGTCGCGAAATTCCACACCTGGAAAAGAGGCTGAAAGGTGCGCTGGCATGATGTTTTACCCAGCGCTAAATGCTATAAAGTTTATAGCTAATAGCGCTCATATCACAAGGGCTAAAAGCCTTTTTTAATGCAGAAAATATTGAAATGTAAGGGGTGACTATGTTGGAGTCCTATTCTTTGGCTGCGCGCAGTGTCGCTAAAAGCGCTCTGGCTGCATGTGGCTGGATCATGGCAGGGCAGGTAGCGGCCCAAAGCGCGCCGCTGCCTCTTTTTTCAACCAGCAATGTAAGCGTGCCCCCAGCGCCATGGCGGATAACCGGCCTTCCCGGGCAAGGCAAGACGCGGGAAACCAAAGTGCCCACCACGCCTGTTGCGCCCATTTCGCGTTTTGACATCACCGCTGTGGATGGGCAAAAAGTATTGCGCGTACAGACTGACAGCTCTTACGGCAACCTGGTACATGCCTTGCCGGGTGTCAACCTGCCAGAGAAAACGCAACTAAGCTGGCGCTGGCGGCTGGACCAGCCCCTGGTCAACGCTGATCTGCGCCAAAAGCGCGGCGACGACTCACCGCTCAAGGTGTGCCTGCTGTTTGATGTGCCGCTGGCCAAACTTAGCTTTGTGGACCGCAGTGTGCTCAGCTTTGCGCGCTCGGTCAGTGGTGAAAAGCTGCCCAGCGCCACGCTTTGCTATGTGTGGGACCACGCGCTTGCCACCGGTACGTTGCTGAACAACGCCTACACCTCACGCGTTCGCATGCTGGTGCTGAACAGCGGCGACAAAAGCCTGGGCCAGTGGGTGACACACCAGCGCGATGTGGCAGCTGACTTCAAACTGGCTTTTGGCCGCGAAAGTGAAGATCTGCCCGCCCTTGACGGCGTTCTGGTGGGCGCTGATTCGGACAACGCAGGCGGCCAGAGCCTGGCGTATGTCGGCGACATCACGCTTAGGCCGTGACATTGACGTTCAAGCGCTTATGAAGCATCTCGTCTTGCTGGGCGCAGGCCATGCGCATGTTCATGTGCTGGAAGGATTTGCGACGCACCGCCCTGCAAATCTGCGTATCACGCTGGTTGCGCCGCAACCCGAGCAGCTTTACTCAGGCATGGTGCCGGGTTTTGTGGCGGGGCATTACACACTAGGCCAGTGTGTCATTCCCTTGCAATCGCTGCTGGCACGTTCGGGCGCGCAGTATGTTGAAGGCAGCGGCACCAGCATCAACGCTGATGCGAAAACGCTGACGTTAACAAGTGGCCAGACCCTGGCCTACGATGTGCTGAGCCTGAACACAGGCTCGGTCATGAACCGGGAAAAAATTGAAACCACCCTGCCGGGCGCACGCGAGCACGGCTTGTTCGTTCGGCCGATTGAAGCGTTTGGCAAGCTCTGGCCGCAAGTGGCCACTAGCGCATTGCAACGGCCAGTGCATCTGGCGGTGATTGGCGCTGGTGCGGCAGGGCTGGAGCTGGCAATGGCCGCAGCCCATGTGCTGCATCAGCCGCCACACGCACCGGGCAGTCGCGTGACGCTCATCACGGGTGGCGCGCAGCCCGCACAGAGCTACCCAGTCAACGTTCAGCGCCGCGTGATTCATGCGCTTAAACGCTTGCAGGTTGATGTTGTGCAAGATGGCTGTGTTGGCATGAACGCGAGCGAAGTTGTGCTTGCCAGCGGCAAAAAGCTGGCTTGCGACATACCGCTGCTGGCCATTGGCGCACAGGCACCTGGCTGGCTGGTGGGCAGTGGTCTGGCACTGGATGCGCAGGGGTTTGTGGCTGTCAACAGCTTTCAGCAAAGCACCAGCCACAGCCACGTGTTTGCGGCTGGAGATGTCGCCAGCCGGGGAGATGCGCCGCACAGCCGCAGTGGTGTGTACGCGGTACGCGCCGGGCCAGCACTGCTGAGCAATTTGTTGCTGGCACTTGGCGCATTGCCCTTGGCTGCCTACGCACCCCCGGCACGCACCTTGAACTTACTGTCGTGTGGCGGCCGCTACGCCATCGCAGCCTGGGGGCCTTTCAGTGTGGAGGGCGCTTGGGTTTGGACCTTAAAAGACCGTATCGACCGGCAGTTTGTCCGGCGCTACAGCTATTGATGCTGAATCTGTGAACATTTTTTAAAGTAAATATGCTTCTAGCCCAACAAATACAAGCGTAAGCAGCTACTAAACTAATAGCAAATCAAGCTATTTCAAAGCGTAAAAATCTTCCCCGGATTCATGATGTTTTGCGGGTCCAGCGCGCGCTTGATGGTGCGCATCATGTTGACGGCACCGTCGCCCGCTTCGGTCACCAAAAAGCCCATCTTGTGCAGGCCGATGCCGTGCTCGCCGGTGCAGGTACCTTCAAGCGCCAGAGCGCGTGTGACCAGCTTGTGGTTCAGCTCCTCGGCTATGCGGCGTTCTTCAGGAATGTCCGGGTCAATCAGGTAGCCAAAGTGAAAGTTGCCATCGCCTACGTGGCCGACCAGAAAGTACGGGATGTCGGTCGCGTCCACTTCGGCAATCGAGTCCAGCAGGCAATCGGCCAGGCGTGAAATGGGCACGCAGGTGTCAGTGGAGATGGCGCGGCAACCCGGCCGCGATTGAATCGCCGCAAAGTAGGCGTTGTGCCGCGCTGCCCAAAGCCGTGTGCGTTCTTCAGGTGTGCTGGCCCACTCAAAGGCAGCGCTGCCGTGGTTGCTGGCAATTTCCTGCACCAGCTCGGCTTGCTCTTTCACACTATTGGGTGAGCCATGAAACTCCATCAGCAGCATGGGCGTCTCGGCCAGCGTGGTTTTTGAATGCTTGTTGACCATGCGAATCGTGCCGCCGTCAATCAGCTCCACCCGCGCAATGGGTATGCCCATTTGAATGACCTCAATGGTCGTTCGCACGGCGGCTTCAATACTCGGGAACGAGCACACCGCTGCACTGATGGCCTCGGGCAGCGGGTACAGTTTGACGGTGACTTCGGTGATCACGCCCAGCGTGCCCTCACTGCCCACCATCAGGCGCGTCAGGTCGTAACCTGCGGACGATTTTTTGGCGCGCGTGCCGGTGCGGATCACCTCGCCGCTGGCGGTGACCACCTCTAGCGCCAGCACGTTCTCGCGCATGGTGCCGTAACGCACGGCGTTGGTGCCGCTGGCGCGCGTGGCGCTCATGCCGCCCAGCGTCGCGTCCGCGCCGGGGTCAATCGGGAAAAACAGGCCGGTACTTTTAACTTCTTCATTGAGTTGCTTGCGCGTAACACCAGGTTGCACCGTCACGGTCAAATCTTCAGCGTTGATGTGCAGCACACGGCTCATGCGGCTCACGTCAATGCTGATGCCGCCTTGCACAGCGAGCAAATGGCCTTCAAGCGACGTGCCCACGCCAAATGGAATCACCGGTACGTTGTGCAGGGCGGCCAGCTTGACAGCATCAGACACATCCTGCGTGCTTTCAGCAAACACCACGGCGCTGGGCGGCGGTGCGGCAAAAGATGATTCGTCCCGGCCATGCTGCTCGCGCACCACCAGCGCTGTAGAGCAGCGATCTGCAAACCGGGTTTTAAGCGCGTCAATAAACGCTGCGGGCGTTTCACGCTGGGCAATTTCAGGCAACAGGTGCTGTGTAACGTGGTGGGGCAGCGGTGCATTCATGGATTCTCCAAACACGACGCAATTGGGCTGTGGAAGCGTCAGTAAATCGCCATGCTAACCGTTTTACACCGCAGTTAAAAGCCGCCTGACCGCCCGCCCTATCGCTGCCTGACCGCTGTCACCAGCCCCCGTAGCTTAAGGGGCTGGTAAGTCAATTTACGACCCGGCAAACTTCGTCAGCTCGTCGCGCGAAACAAACGTATCGCGATCCGTGTCGATCAGCTCAAAGCGCTGCGCCACACCGGGCAGGTTTTCTGCTTCAGTACGGCTAAGCTTGCCGTCCTTGTTGGTGTCAGCACGCTCAAACACAGCGTCAATGTCGGCAGCCGTGGCCCTGTTGGCCGGAATGCTGCTGGCCGCGCCTGATGCAGCTGCTTCTGGGCTTGGCACCGTGGTCTGGCCTTGGGCACCGGCAGCGCCGCCAAGCGTCAAGGCAGCAACCAGCAGCACGCTACGGGCTTCAAAGTTGGGAATAAAATGTTGGTTTTGTTTGATGATGGTTGACATGTCTGAAGGCTTTCAAAGTTAAGAAGCCTGCATTGCAACGCAAACAGTGCAACACTTCCAGCTCTTTTGCAATGCGTTGCCTCAGCTACATCATGCGGTATTGCTTCACATTTTTTAGCCTGCTGTAACGTCAGGCGCTAACTGGTCACCTCACCCACCATGTCCAACCGACTCACACAAATCGCTACCCGCACCGGCGACAACGGCACCACTGGGCTGGGCGACAACACACGCGTCAGCAAAGACAGTCTGCGCGTACACGCCATGGGCGATGTTGACGAGCTCAATTCATCGATTGGGGTGCTGTTGTGCGAGGCCATGCCCGACGGTGTGCGCACGCTGCTTGTAGAAGTGCAGCACCAGCTGTTTAACCTGGGCGGGGAGCTGAGCATTCCGGGTTACGAGCTGCTCAAACCCGAGGCGGTAGCGCAGCTGGACGCGGCACTTGAAGAACACAACGCCGCCCTGCCGCGCCTGGCTGAATTTATTTTGCCTGCGGGCTCGCGCGCGGCGTCCTTAGCGCATGTGTGCCGCACCGTTGCCCGGCGGGCAGAGCGCGCGGTGGTGGCCCTGGGCGTACAAGAGGCATTGAAAGACGCGCCGCGCCAGTACCTGAATCGCCTGAGCGACTTGCTGTTTGTACTGTCGCGGGTGCTCAACCGCATGGATGGCGGCGATGATGTGTACTGGAAGAGTGAACGGATGGCAAAAGCCGCAGAAAGTTAAAAGGGTATTTGCTCGTATTTTAATAGCTGTTAGTGCTCGTAATTATTGGGTTACAGCATATAAATGCCAGTAATCTGGACTGAGCACTGGCTTAATCGGGCTTAATTGGGCATAACCCGATTTGGTGCCAGCCTGACCGTTCACGCCAGGTGAACCGCCTACAACCAAAATTTCGCGGCTGTATTTGAACTGAATTGGCAAAGGGTTCGCTACGACGTCAAAACAGATGCAGTTCAATTAAGATAACACCCATGTCTGAAACAGCACCTACCGTCAACGCGAACGAGCTTTCAACCCCGCTGGAGCGGGCGCTTGAACAAAATGAAGCAGCGCAAACAGTTGTTGAACAGTCTGCGGCTGAGCTGGTCGTGATCCATGCGGTGTTAAAGCAGGAGCTCCCGGATCACGTGCAGACCGGCGACGTGGCACATGCATTAAAGAGAACGGATGCGCTTGAAACCCAGATTAACGACACGGCCCAAGAGCTTGCCCACGTCAATGAAGTTTTGGCGCTTGAAATTGTTGAGCGCGTAGACCTGGAGTGTGAGCTGGCCGCGACCAAAGCCGCACTGGTGCGTGCCATCGATCAAATCACCTGAAAACAAGGCGTTGTCTGACGTCAAAAAGCGTCATTGGATTGTTGCAAGACTGTTGCTGGTCAACGATATTTAGTCGCGAAAGCCATACGGCTGTTGACACTGAAATTCTTATTCCATGACTAAAACAAAACCAGACACCACCACGACAGCACGCCCGCTGGTCAAAGTACTCCATCAAAACGAATCGGTGAAAGAAACCGTGCAACAGTCTGGCGACGAATTGCTGGTGGTCAATGCCGTGCTAAAACGCGGTCTTCCAGACCATGCATTAACAGGCGATGTGGCGCAAGCGCTCGAAAAAACCGAAGTCATAGAAAACAAAATCCAGACCTCAGCCGAAGAGCTTGCCAGTGTGAACAAGCTCCTGGAGCACGAGATAGATGAGCGCATCGATCTGGAACGCGAGCTGCTGGCTACCAAAACTGCGCTGGCGCGGGAGAAAGCCAAGTCCCAGCCAGTTCGCCTTTAAGCTTTTCGTTTAAGCTTTTCAACTCAGCAGCGCGTAAAGCAGGATCGCGCCAAACGTAGCGGCACCAACGCCGCCAAGCGCAAACTGGCCAAATTTGAGGGTGAAGTCCCCCGTTCCCAGCACCACGGCCAGCAAGCCATTATTTTCGGCACAGGTGGTCACGCCCGTGCCGCCCGCACTGCCTGACACCCTGGTGGCAATGCCGTCGCCAATAAACGCACGGCCCATTTAGGGGTCCAGGTTTTTGCCAGTCATGGCGGCAACTGCCGTTTGCACCGGCAGAATGTGCAGCCCGGGCAGGTTAAGCTGATGGCCATGAGCGCTCCTTACATTCCTCAAATTCGCCTGTACCAACAATGGCTGCAGTCCCAGCGCGGCATTGAGTTTGACAGCTACGCCGCGCTGCATCAGTGGTCTGTCACGGACCTGGCCGCTTTCTGGCAAAGCATTTGGGACTACTTTGATGTGCAGTCGCCCACACCACACCAGTTTGTTGTGAAAGGCCAAATGCCTGCAGCCCAGTGGTTTGCTGGCGCGCAAGTCAACTATGCGGCGCAGGTGTTTCGTCATGCGCAGGCGGCGGATGCTGCAGGCTTGCCGGCCATCATCAGCCACAACGAGTCAAGCCTGGCCAATAACGCCGCGCCGCTGGTGATCTGCTGGCCGGACTTGAAGCGCCAAGTAGCCAGCTTGGCCCTGCACTTGAAAGCGCTAGGCATTGAACCCGGTGACCGCGTGGCCGCCTATTTGCCCAACATTCCTGAAGCCATCATTGCCTTTTTGGCAACTGTCAGCATTGGCGCTGTCTGGAGCATTTGCGCGCCCGACATGGGCACGGCCGCGGTACTGGACCGTTTCAAACAGATTGAACCCAAGGTGCTGATCGCCACCGCCAGCGTGACCTACGGCGGCAAGCGCATTGACCGCAGTACGGTGATTGAGGCACTGTGCAATGGCCTGCCAAGTCTGCGCCATGTAGTCATTCATGGCAGCTCAAGCGCTATAAATTCAGGAGCTGTTGGCGATCGTATTGATTGGGCTACAGTCTTAAATGATACACAAAATACGGCAAAAACCGATGCCATAGCGACCTTTGAACCGCTGTGGCTGCCGTTTGACCACCCGCTGTGGATCGTCTACTCCAGCGGCACCACCGGCCTGCCCAAGCCCATTGTGCACGGCCACGGCGGTACGGTCATTGTTGCGCTGGCGCTCAAAGTGCTGCACAACGACATTGGCTGCAGTTACCAGCCCAACAGCTTGGGCGAGCGCTACCACTGGTACAGCTCCACCGGCTGGGTGATGTGGAACGCGCAGGTCAGCGGCCTGCTGAACGGCACAACGTGCGTGATTTTTGACGGCAACCCGGGTGGAACCAAAGAGAACCCTGACTGGACAACCCTCTGGCGCTTTGCCACGCAAACAGGCGTAACTTTTTTTGGCGCAGGTGCAGCGTTTTTTGCCAACTGCCTGAAAGCCGGGGTGGACTTGTCGGCGTGTGGCGACTTGTCGAATGTGCGCGCGTTGGGCTCAACGGGCTCACCCTTGTCCATTGAATCGCAGCAATGGGGAACAAGCCAGTTTGCAGCGCTTGGGCGCCCGGACATGTGGTTTTGCAACATCTCGGGCGGCACTGATTTTGCGGGCGCATTTATTGGTGGCAACCGCGAGCTGCCGCAAGTGCCGGGCCAGATGCAATGCCGCCTACTGGGCTGCGCCGTAGAAGCCTGGAACGAATCAGGTGAACCAGTGATTGGCGAAGTCGGTGAGCTGGTTTGCAGTCAACCAATACCGTCCATGCCACTTTATTTTTGGGGTGACCAAGGCAACGCCAGGTACGTCTCCAGCTACTTCGACATGTACCCCAATGTCTGGCGTCATGGCGACTGGCTCAAAATTACGCCGACCGGCAGCTGCATCATTTACGGCCGCAGCGACGCCACCATCAACCGCCACGGCCTGCGCATGGGCACCAGCGAGCTGTACAGCGCCATTGAGGCCTTGCCCGAAGTGCTCGACTCAATGGTGGTGGACCTGGAGTATTTGGGCCGCGAAAGCTACATGCCCCTCTTTGTGGTGCTGCGTGCTGGCGTATTGCTTGATGACGCAATGACTGCCAAACTGAACAACGCCATCAAAACCGCCTTGTCGCCACGCTTTGTGCCCAATGATATTTTTGCGGTTGCAGAAATCCCGCGCACACTGTCGGGCAAAAAGCAGGAGCTGCCCATTAAAAAGCTGCTGCTGGGCGCACCGATTGACAAGGTAGTCAACAAAGACGCCATGGCCAACCCGGCGTGTCTGGACTGGTACGTCGAGTTTGCGCATTCCTATGCCGCGCGTTGACGGTTGACCAGCACAATGCCCACCGCAACTGCGCACAGCGCCGCAATTAAGCCCGGCGTCACGCTTTCGTTAAGCCACACCGCGCCAAACAGCAACGCAAACAGCGGCGTTAAAAACACAAACACTGAAATCTTCGTTGCCGGGTAGCGCCCCAACATCCACATCCAGGCCAGGTAGCTGGCAAACGCACCCACCACCGTTTGCAACAACAGCGAGGTGATGGCAAATGGACTGAACTGCCATACCCAGGCTTCTCCCAGCGCCAGCGACAACAATGGAAAGCAGATGGCGCTGACAGCAAGTTGATAAAACAATAACTTTTCTGCAGAAATTTTGGCCAGGCCTGATGCGCGAATCACTACCGTCGTCAAGCCCCACAACATGCCTGCAACCAGCGCCAGCAGATCGCCGCGCAGCGTGGCCATGCCGCTGCCAGCAAAACCCTCGCGCAAGGCAAACACCACGCCTGCAAACGCACACAACAGCCCCAGCCACTGCAAGCCGCGTAATTTTTCAGACTGAACCCACAGCGGTAATAGCACCGCCACCCAAAACGGCGACGTGTACAAAAACACCGTCAGGCGCGATGCGCTGGTGTACTGCAGGCCAATATAAATACAGGCAAACTCAGCGGCAAACAGGCCGCCTGCCAGCAAGCCCGCTTTGAGCGAGGCATCGCGCGAGAACAACGATACTTTGCGTAGCGCACACCACAGCCACAGCAGCGCCGTTGCGCCCCACAATCGCAGCGAGGCTTGAAACATCGGCGGTATTTCAGCCAGCGTGGCCTTGATCAGCACCTGCTGCAAGCCCCAAAAAAGGCAGCACCCCAGCAGCAGGGAAATAGCCAGTGGGTCAAGTTGAGTTTTGCGGACTTTCATCAAGCCCATGTTAGCCGTGAGGCCGTGCCGTACAAAAGCCCGTTTCACACTTCAGCATCCCATTTACTGAATTCACCGGACACCCATGTCGAACAAAAAATGAATGGGCAAGCGCGGTGTTCTGTCTCGCCAGGCATGGCTGGTACTGGCATCGGTCGCAACCTTCAATTGAAATCAATGGCCAGCGTTGATCTGCGCAAAAAGTTTGAAGACTCAGGCGCGGTGACATCTGCACCCGGCACGGCTCTGGGGCAGCTTTCAGAAAACTGAAATCGACAAATACGAGCGCATCGTCATGTTTGCGAAGATTCGCGAATGATGCCGCGGTCAGTACGGCAGCGCAGGCCGGGCGTCACCACAGTCAGGCCAGGAAAAGTGGCGCCAGAGCCATAACTGCATGCGCTAGCAGCTATAAAATTGGTAGCTAGAGCGGATGCTCGGTATAAAACTGGCCGCCATGGTACAGCAGCGGTGCCGCGCCCAGGCGGTGGCTGCAACGTTCAACCTCACCCACAAAGATCACGTGGTCGCCCTCTTCGTAGCGGCTGCGGTTAAAGCACTCAAAGCTGGCCGCCGCGCCCGTCAGCAGCGGCGCACCCGCCACGCCGCCCTCAAACGCCACCCCGTCCCAACGGTCTGCACGCTTGCTGGCAAAGCGCTCAGCCAGCTCTTTTTGGTCTGCCGCCAAAATATTGATGGCGTAGTGCGAGCCGGCGCTAAAAGCCGCCATCGAGCTGGCCGCTTGCGACAAACTCCACAGCACCAGAGGGGGCTGAAGCGATACTGAATTAAATGAGTTGGCTGTCAGCCCGATCAACTCACCGCTGGCGGTACGCGCCGTGACGATGGTCACGCCCGTGGCAAACATGGCCAGCGACGCACGAAACTCAACGGTGGAAAACTCGGGTGACTGTGCTTTGGACGGTAAATTGGAATTCGGCATACAGATATTTCAAACAACCTGCATTTTGCCCCAGCCTGCTACCTGCACCATCACGGTCACTACTTTCTCCTCATCCTTGATTCGCCACTTGGTCTACGTGGCCTAAACTTGGTTACATGAGATCTTACAAATGTTTATCAGCGGCGGTGGTGTCAGTGTCAGTGTCAGTGTCAGTGTCAGTGTCAGTGTTTGCGCTTGTGAGTAGTGCGGCCCTGGCCGCCGCCCCGTGCGACGAATTTGCCGAGCGTCTGCCCAATATAAAGCGCGCTTTCTGCGAATCAGCCAACCTGCAGCCCAGCCCGGCCAAATCTGTCAAAGGCCAAACCATCTGGACGCGCGACATCAAGGTCGACAACGCGACGCTGCGCGTGCTGGTCATCGGTGCGATTCATGGCGACGAGCTGTCATCTGCATCGGTAGCGATGCACTGGCTCAAGCTGGCAGAACTTGGCCCTGCCGACATGCCCCAAGCCATTCACTGGCGGTTTATTCCGGCGCTTAATCCTGACGGACTGCTGAGCCAGCCGCCGCGCCGCGTTAATGCCAACGGGGTTGACTTGAATCGCAACTTTCCCACCCCCAACTGGGACCGAGACGCCAAAACCTACTGGGAAAAGCGAACCAACAAAGACCCGCGCCGTTACCCCGGCACCAAGCCCCTGTCAGAGCCAGAGTCCAAGTTTGTTTATGAACAAATGCAGCGTTTCAAGCCGCAGCTCATTGTCAGCATTCACGCACCTTACGGCGTGCTCGATTTTGACGGCCCATCAGTGCCACCGTCCAAACTCGGCCGCCTGTACCTCGACCAGGTCGGTATTTTCCCCGGCTCACTCGGCAATTACGGCGGCGTGCATAAAGGCGTACCCGTGGTGACAATAGAGCTGCCCAACTCCACCCGCACCCCGCTAGACGCCGAGATTCGCCAGATGTGGCTGGATTTGCTGCGCTGGATGAGCGAACGGGCGGGTGAGCGGGTGGTAGCGGAACCGACGCCCGCAAACGTAGAACTGGGCGGACGTTAAATAGCCGCAACTCCTGAAACATAGGCGTAGTGTGCACATGTCATTTGAACTTGATCCAGACAAAGCGGATGCAAACTGACATAAACACCGGATTCGCTTCGAGGATGTGGAGCCTGTGTCTGATGACCCATAAGCATTGACAAGTCCAGACCCCGATGCAAAAGACGAGCCACGCTGGTTGACGGTTGACGGTTGACGGTTGATGGTTGGCAGCGATGCACCCGGACAGGTCGCGACGGTTTGCTACACCTTGCGGGAAGCAGAAATCCGTTTGACTTCTGCACGTCTTGCAACCAAAAAGGAACGTACTCAATATGAAAACTGAATACGATTTTTCTGACGCCACACGCGCCGAGAGGTAGGCGTGCAATTTCATGAGCGCTACCGTTGGAAGCCACCGGTACGCAACACCCGCCGCGAAGCGGCAACCCTATGTTGCTTGTCCGCGTGGGCCGACCCGTTAGCCCGTTCACTCATAGTGGGTCCACATTCGCAAGACACGAACGACACGCTCTTTGGTGAATACCTCATACACAATGCGGTGCTGAATGTTAATGCGGCGCGAGTAAGCACCAGCCAAGTCTCCGACCAACTTCTCATAGGGTGGCGGATTTTGTAGCGGATTGGTCGCGAGAAGCGCAAGCAGTTCTTGCGCTTTCGGCTTGAGGCCGCTGGCGGCAAGCTTTTTGGCATCTTTGAGCGCCTGCTTGGCAAAAACGATCTCCCAACTCACCACTTGAGTGCCTTCGCACTCTTTGCTAACGGTTCAGCCATACCTGCTTTGATGGATTCGCGCATACCTGGCACAGCAAGCAGGTACAAAGTTTCTTGTATTGCACGCCAGTCTTCAGCCGACAGCAAAACAGCACTTGTTCGCTTTCCTGAAATGATGATGGGTTCATGAGACGCCGCAGTCTCATCAATGATTCGGTAAAGATTAGCGCGAGCTTCGCTAGCGGTAAGTGCATGCATTTCGTTTCCTCAGGTATTTGAATCGAATGGTACGTAATTTCGTACGTATTGTCAATACACAAAGGCAGGCGAAAACCGAGGGCTAACGTTGGAGGCCACCGGCACACAACATATGCCGCGAATCGGCAGCTTGATGGTGTGTGTCCGCGTGGGCCGACCAGTTAGAACACATTGCTCACCAGCAAGACAAGTTCGGGCCAATAGCGCACGCCGGGGCCGAGGATGGCGATGCTGCCTCCAGCTATTGGAGCAAGCTGTTTGAACCAGTTGACGAATCTTCTCCACCCTATGTCTGCAGGAACGAGTGTCACGTGCAGTCCTTCAGCAGCTAGAGGGCCACGGGAGAGAAATGTAAGCTCGCGCTTTGGTATCGACCACCCGCCTTTAAGTTCATACTTCATCGGGAATCCTGCAATTGGCATGTTGTCGTGATCAATCGGGAAATGGTAACAATTGAATTCTGTCAAGCCCCATTTACGCTTTGCCCAGTGGTACATCGCAAACACGGTAAACCGCTTCTTCCAAAGTAAGTTCTGGACTTTGCGCATGAGAGTGAATGACTTCAGCCGTACTTCCTTGGAATTTCCGTCCAAGTACCAAAATTTGTTGAACTCACTCGCAAGTTGCTCAATCGATCTGAGTTGATCGGGGGTTGGGCCGTTCATGCGTTCTAACGTAATGTATACCGCGAGGTGCTGCAACATAACTTGGCAAGTTCCCCTGTAAAAAACGACATTTGTTCTTACTCCTGTTTGATAGCTTGCTTCGATAAAAATAGCGACAAACTCGGCAATTTGAAGGGATTGGACGGTTCGAATTTAATAGCGATTTTCAACCCAAAATCGTGTCCTTACAACCCTCTTGACGCTATAGCTTGCACCAGACTTCAATACTGGCACGTCGTGGCGTAACGGGTAAGCGGTTGATGATGCTATTTATTTAATAGCTGCTTACAGCCGTATTTATTGGGCCAAAGCCCAATTTAATCCCCGAAAATGGCCGCAAATCCGTTAAAACAGGTTGTTCCACCCCCTCAATTCACCTTCAACACCCGCCGCTCATTCAAGTTGTCCGCACGGTGCGGTGTGTCAACCGTTTTCTTCAACGCCCACGGGATGATCTGGTTGTGCCGCGGGATGTGGGAGACCAGCTCGTGGTCGGCCAGCAGGGCCTTCGAGTACTTTGAGCGCGTCGTTTTGCTGCACGTGTGCCAAGGCTTGCAGGGCCGGGTTGAGCAAAAAACATTTGCTACCCGTCAACGGCGAGGAGCCCGAGTTAAAAGGTAAAAGCCGCATCACGCTGTACCCGGACGATGCGCATATCATTCGTGCACGCGAAGGCGAAGCGACGACAGTACAAACGTACGGCTAGCGAAGCCGACAAAATGCACGGATGATATGGAAATGGAATTAGGCCCCGACGAGGTAACCGTCAACGGTATTCCATGTGATCGTGAACAGGCGCTCGCGGTCGGCGGATGTTGAGCCCACAACTTGCCCATGGCGCAGTGGATCAGCTGCCGCTTTGATTTCCCGTAGCGTGTCCTCTTCACATCCTGCCACTTCCCGGAACTTCTGCTACTGTGCTGCCTTACTCACATCAACCAGGGAATTGGCCGCTGCGCAGTGATGCCGCAGCGCCTCGATGGCGCGGTAGCAATAAAAGCCGGTGTCATCCGCATGTTTCATGGCCGAGGCTAGATCGCTGAAGCATCGGTTTAAATAGACGCCGTTCTTCCCTGTGGTCTTCTCGCGTAGCTTCGTCAATGCTTCAGTCAGATCAACATTCTTTCCCCGTTCGGCCAGGCACGGGATAGCAATGCCGAAAACATAGTCGGTGGCGGGGTCCTGACTTATCACCCTGGTCAATTCAAACCTGGCGTTAACGGCTGAAAAAGTTGGCATCGCGGTTTTCAATCAGCTGGAGATAGCGCAATGCCTCATGATTTTGCAAGACCGGCTGGGCCGCCGGTATAAGAGGCGCTGCTGCGCGTCAGGTTCTGGCAATGGCAAATGCCACCACTTCAGCACTGCTTTTCAAGACCAGTTTTTTTTTGATGTTAGCCCGGTGGATGTCAACGGTACGCGGGCTAAGGCTCAAGTCACCCGCTATTTCTTTGGTGGTGCTGCCTTTACCTATCATTTCAAGCACCATCAGCTCACGCGGCGACAAGCTGCCGATGTGGCCCGCCAAAAGGTTGGCGCTCAGGCGGCTGTTTCGCTTCAACACCCGGTTGAGCAAGTAGGCGTTGACTTGCGGCGACACCCAGCAGTTGCCACTAAAAATCGTTTCAATCGCCTGCAGCACACTTTCTTGTGCGCGGTCTTTCATCAGATAACCCTTGACGCCGAGGGCCAGGCTTTGTTCGGCATATAGCATCTCGTCATGCATAGACAAAATAAGCACTGGCCGGGGCCCTTGCGCGGTGACAACAGCGCGCACGGTGTTCAGGCCTTTGGAGTCTTCAAGAGACAGGTCGCACACCACCAAGTCAGGCTTCAGCTGGTTGATGGCCAGCAACCCGTCGGCCATGCTGCGCCGGGTATCGACCACGCGGCAAACCGGGGAGCTGTCAATCAGTGTCTGCAGGCCAAAGCGCAGGATGTCATGGTCATCAATGATCAGTATGGTTTTCATGGCAGCAGTCAGCAAAGATAACGCCTTTCGACAAGTTGTTGCGCACACACCACCTGCTGCACGATATCGTGATTTGAGGTCTTGCGGCATGGTAGAAAATTATGTGGCTTTATATCGGATCCTTACAGGTACAACTACCGAACAGGCAAACCTTTTAGGTTGCTAATCTTCTTGAACGTAACGAAACAACAGAAAAGTAATTAAATGTCATCTGAACTGCTTTCCAAGTTTAAAAATTTGTTTCTAGTGGACGGAGTTGATGTGATGGACACGATCGACAAGCTGGATAAATCGGCTTTTGACGACTTGCCTATTGGTGCTGTTTTGCTCGACGGCAAGGCAAATATCATCAAATACAACCGTACTGAAGGGGAGCTAACCAACCGCGATCCAAACCAGGTTTTAGGGTTAAACTTTTTTCTGTCGCTGGCAGTATGCGGCGTGACTGAGCATTTCCAGGGCCGATTTAAAACTGCCATCAAAGCGATGAGCTATGACCAGATATTTCCGTTTGTGTTTTTTCACGAAATGCCAGAGACACCCATGATGGTGCGCATGACGAAATCACATGTTGTAAACGGCGTGCCGCACGTCTGGATTTTGGTCAGGCGAATGATGCCGTCAGTGCCACTGGCGTGATTTAAAACATTTCTACTTCGTTTTCTAAACCAACTTACCAGAGCCATCACGATCTATGGAAAATATCAATTTTGAAGGTGTGAATCTTGCCGAACTGCTGCCGCGTATCCCGGACACGGTAAAAAATGGCTTGCCATTCGGTATTGTCAAAATGGACTTGAAAGGCACCATTCTTGAGTACAACATGGCCGAAGGAGAACTCACGGGCGTAGATCCAAACTGGGCCATTGGAAAAAACTTTTTTGATGATGTCGCCATGTGTACCAAGACGCAGGCGTTTTACGGACGTTTTGTTGAAGGCGTCAAACTGGGATTTTTGAACGTGGTCTTTGAGTATGTCTTTGACCACCAGAAAAGCGCTACCAAGGTGAAAGTGCACATGTTCACCATGCCCGACAGTTTGGGTAAAAAAACCGTGGTGTTACTTGTCAAAAGATCAAATATGCCGGTGATCATTGATGCCATACCTGAAAATCTGCCCGTGACTTCTGCGCTTACACCCGCTGCGGCGCATTCAGCATTTAGTGATTCACCCGCCGTACAGGATGCGATCAATGCGGTTGTCGGGGCTATGAATCAGCCAGTTCCCGCTTCATTTGCAAACGCCACTCATGCCGCCCTTACCACCAAGCCCGCAACTGGTGGAGGTTCAAAACACCAGGATATCCTGCAGTTTTAACATGCAAGAATGCGTGCTCGACCTGCCAAGCCTGACACGGATTTGCCGGGATTTGGCGTGGAGCGAATTAAGGTCGATGCCGTCAGTTGCTGGCAGACTGGGTGCCCGTACTTCGACGTTAGCCAGCATTGACTGGTCAGCCAGCGGCATGGCACTTGACTCATTGGCCTGCATGCAAATGGCTACGGCGGGCGGTACCTGGTGCAATGCGTTTGAAACGGGATACGAGGATCTTTTTTTAGCCAAACGTAACGTACCCGCCTGGGCAGCGGTGATGCACCGCGTAGCGCAGTCAGGCGGGACACACATTACTTTTTCAAGTTCTGGTACCACTGGTGTCCGCAAGCACATTCGACACCGACTGTCTGCTTTGATGCAAGAGGCTCATGTCTGGGCCGAGCTGCTCAGTGCCGCAAATGGCAACTTGCGTGACGCTTTGATAAAGCGTGTAGTTCTGCTCGCACCGACCCATCATATTTACGGCTTTATTTGGGGCGTATTGCTTCCAATGGCGCTTAAAGTACCGGTGATTGATGCTGACCTTGAAGCTTTTCCAGAACTGTTAGCAGGAGACTTGGTGGTGGCTGTGCCAGACCAATGGACATGGTTAGCCGCAGCGCATCATTTGCTGGGAAGCTGGCCAGCCGGGGTCAAAGGCATAACGTCAACAGCGCCACTACCAGCCCAAGTACACCGGCGGTTAACGGATGCAAACAGGGCAACTGACAAAACAGCGGCGGCGCCTTTGGCGCGACTGCTGCACGTTTACGGGTCAGCCGAAACAGCGGGTCTCGGATGGCGTGACGACCCTGAGCAGCCCTACACGCCTGCAGCAATGCGGGTGCGCACGCCAAAAGATGGCATAGCCTTGCGCAGACCGGACGGCGTCCTCATTGAGTTGGCAATTCAAGATGAGCTAAGTTGGGTAGATGACCAGCATTTTTATGTGGTGGCGCGTATTGACCAGAGCGTTCAGGTTGGCGGCCATAACGTGTCGCCAGCGTGGGTATCCGCCCAACTCGCGAGTCATCCAAACGTTCAAGAGGCAGCCGTGCGATTAAACAGCAGCACCCGTCCGCCACGCCTGAAGGCGTTCATTGTGTTGAAGCAAACAGATCAAATTTCGCTGCGCACACAACTCGAAACCTGGGCGCACGAAAATTTACCCTGGTATGCGAGTCCGGGCTCGTTTACCTACGGTGCATCACTGCCACGCAACAGCATGGGTAAGCTTTGTGACTGGCCCGCTTGATTTTTGCAAGCGTTTACTGAGCGCAGATTCCGCATCATCGAGATCGCAAAGCAGCCCACTGACTTATGGCAAAAAATTTCAGCCACCCACCGCTAGCTAGCGGCGGCAACCTTACCAGTTTGCACACGCTCTGGGCGCAAAGCGACGTTGTGGCACAAATGTCGCCAATATTTGCCGCCGTCCTGCAAATTTTGCGGACCCGCTTTCGGGTAACCACAGCCATTGTTTTCATGGCCCAGCAGGACTCAGTGGTGGTAAATATGTGGGGCGGCTGTGATCCCAGCGTACTCGACTGCGCCGGGGCGTTGGCGTTATGTCGCAACCAGAGCGATGACTTGCTGGTGATTGAAGACGTGCCCGATGCGGAAGAGTCAAAAGGCCGACGCAGGCCGGTACGCTTTTATGCCGGTGCGCCGCTGGTGGTCAGCCCCGGGGGTGTACCGACCGGCATGCTTTGCCTGGTTTGCGTGAACCCGAGAGGCCTTTCCGGCGTCGAACGCATGCTCTTCACATCGCTGGCTAAAGCCATCAGCGCCATGCTGCTTATGCCGCACAACCCAACTGCCGCTGAAGCCATTGCCATGACGGCTGAAAAAAGTGTTCTGCTGCTGGGTGCTGCGCAGATGATTGAAGCCGTCAATCCGCGCTTTGTAAAGCTCACCAACTTTACGGTCAATGATTTGCTGAAAACAGGGGTGGACGATCTGTTGTGCCTGGACCGGCCGAGCAGCGGCGCACTGCTGATCAGCCACGCGCTGCTGGCGGAAATGCCGGTGGTAGGGCTAACGCGCTGCCACACCAACAGGGGCGGTACTTTGCCCGTTGAGGTATTTGTGTTTCCGCTGCTCAACAACAGTGGACGGGTGACTAAAACCTTGTTGTTGGTAGCGCCCTTGTATTCCGGGCCGCTCGAAGACTTTTTGCTGTCCCTGCGCACCACTGAACGCAACGAACTTCTGTCGCTGCACATTGCAGGCTTATGGTCGGTTGACAACGCGGGCCTGATAGGCAAATTGTCAGGCGCGCCAGTACGGCATTGGGGCCATGCAGACCTTGAAACCCTGTTCGGTACAAGACTGGACACTGCAGGTGTTTTTGATGCAGTCCAGACCGACTGGAATACTTTTTACCAAAGTATCGACAGCAAGGAAGTGCCTGACGAACTGGAGTGCTGCGTGACCCACAACGGTCATACCCAGTGGTTCAGCATGGTGGGTTTCCGGCAACATGACGCGCGCGGCCATGCGATTGGTTACCACGGCAGTTTTCGCGACATTACCCGGCGCAAGCTGAAAGAGTCGGCGCTGCGTAAATCAGAAGAGCGCCAGCGCCTGATTTTTCGGGGAACCAACGACGGTGCCTGGGACTGGGACATTGAAACTGGCGACTATTACCTGTCGCCCAGCTGGTGGGCCATGATGGGCAGAGAGCCCAGCGTGCATTCGCCCAGCGCAAAAATCTCGATGCAATACATCCATCCTGATGACCGTGAAACCGTCAGAAATAATTTCATGCTGGCAGTGTCACAAGGCCACGACTCTTACCAGTCAGAGTTCCGGTTGTTGCATGCCAGCGGGCATTACTTTCCGGTGCTGGGTCGCGGCCATATTTTGCGTAATGCACGGGGCGATGCGATTCGCACATCAGGCACCACCCAGGACCTGACCGAGCAGCGACAGAAACTGGCACAGATCAAACTGCTTGAAAGTTGTGTCGAAAGCCTGCAGGACGTGGTGCTGATCACCCACGCCTCGCCGCGCAAAAGCCCGGGCCCGATCATTGCGTACGTTAACCCGGCGTTTGAGAGTTTCACGGGTTACAGCAGTGCAGAAGCGGTAGGTAGCTCCCCGCGCATCCTGCAAGGCCCGCAAACATGTCGTGATACCTTGAACAAGATTGGCTTGGCCTTGAACAATTGGCAGAGCATACGCTGCGAGTTGGCCAACTACAAAAAAAGCGGTGAGCTGTTCTGGGTTGAACTGGAGATTATTCCGGTAAAAACCGAAAATGGCGACTGGTTTACCCACTGGATCGGGGTACAGCGCGACATCACACAACGCAAGCATGCCGAACAAGCCTTGAACACAACAACCCAGCGATTAAACATGGCGCTAGAGGCGTCCGAGCTGGGGCTGTGGACCATTCATTTCGGCCGTGATGAAAGTTTTCAGGATGCCCGCTGGAACAAAATGCTGGGCTACCCCAACAGCGACACCACCACACGCGCGCACGACTGGCTCAATATGGTGCATCCCGAGGCCGCTATGAGTCTGATGGGCGAACAAATTGTTGCCGCCAACGAGGGCGCCGACAATTTTGAAAAAGAGTTTCGAATGCGGCACGCTGATGGCCGCTGGGTCTGGATACAAAGCCGCGGCAAAGTCACTGAACGTGACTCAGCTGGCAAGGTGCTGGCGATGGCTGGCACGCACCTGGATGTCACCGCCAAGGTGGAGTCCAGACTGCTGTCGGAAAAATTAAACGCGCAACTCTCGCGCTGCCTGGAGCACCTGAGCGTGGGTGTGATTTTGCAGCGCCACGGCGTTATCAAATTTGTCAACTCCACGCTGCTGACTATTTTTGGCTACGCAGAAAGCAGCGACATTGTTGGCACCCAGTTTTCAGCTTTTATCCTGCCCGATGACCTGGAAGCAGCGGTCTGGCGTCAACAGCAACTAATGGCAGGCGCCACGCTGCCTTCTTTCTGGTTCAGTTGCCTGCACCGCGACGGCCGGGTGTTCAAGGCCCTGACAAGCTCAACCGTGATTGAATGGGAAGGCGAGCGCCACATTTTGTCCACCATGACACCGCCGGGCGATGCGACGATGCTGTCAGAAGAAGTGGAAAAAACCCGCCACCACTTTGAGGGGCTTTTGGCCAGCCGGATTGAAAAAGAACAGGTTCACATCGCGCATGAGCTGCATGATTCCCTGGGCTCACAACTGGCCAGCATCATGCTGCAAACCGCTAACCTGAAGCTTGCTGGGGGTGCGGGCACGCCCCTCAACGATGCCGTCGACAGCCTGATGGGCCACATCAAAACGGCTGCTGACATTACCCGCAATCTGGCCCGCGGTCTGGCCCCTGTGGATGACTGGCCGGGTGCGTTTTGTCATGCCCTTGAAAAGCTGTGCCTCAATTTTTCAAACATCAATGGCTTGGTGTGTGACTTTGATGTGGACGGCGATTTTGACGCGGTCACTGGCGAGGTCGGCAACCACCTTTACCGCATCACGCAAGAGGCCATCACCAATGCACTCCGCCACGGCGCAGCGCAGCATATTCAAGTCAGCCTGGTACGTTCCGGTAGTGACATGGCGCTGACCATCCAGGACGATGGCGCAGGCTTTGAAGTACGTGCCGTGATGAACGAAACCCGCAAAGGCCTGGGTTTGAGTTCAATGTACGCCAGAGCCCGGGCGATTCAAGCCCAAGTCACGTTGCAGCAAGTCAAGCCTAGAGGGTTTTGTGTGTCCGTTAACTGGACACACGTTTGACCGTAGCTACAACGCGTTAAGCGGCTTTTCCGCGATGAAAGCCGTCTGATGATTGTGCAAAAACTTCTTTCCGCGCAGGCTGGGCAGACTCTTCCGCCCAACAAAGGCCGGTTTAACACTTGCGTACCGTCAATATCAAACTTGCGGCAGGTGCCGGGGTTCAATATCACGATGCGCGCGGTGTCATCTATCACGCATAGCCCCACATGGGCCGCGTCAATCCAGGCTGACAGCAACTGGTGCTCCAGCACGTCGTGGCCGTACGGCAGCGTTTTTGAAGCAGGGGTGGCAGTTCAGTTGGGTACCCTGCAATTATTTGATTTTTTGTTCAACCGCTCTTAGGTCGTCCATACGGAAGGTACTATTGATCCGGCTTTGTGAACTATGAACCGTTCGCCCTGAGCTTGTCGAAGGGTTTCGACCAGTTCAACCCGAACGGGAATTGAGGCATCAGCGGGCCGAATCAATAGGTAGTTTGGCTGGTCCGCATAGATAAGCTGAGCGTAGAGGTACAAAGGTTTTTGGAGTAAATGTGCTTGTATTCATGTTGTGAATAGCCGCACACGCTTGATTTAATGGGGCTGCAGCGGTAACAGGCTCTTGTTACAACCCAAAGCCGCGCATCAACGAATCCTTGGATGCTGCAAAAGTGCGGCGTCGACTGTGCAAGCCACTGGCTGCGGCCCCGGGGCGTTCAGACCGGGTCGTCCTGCAGCACACCGGTTGTCAACGCGTTTCTGATCAGCTGCTTTTCGTAGTGCCGGTTGCGCCTGCCTTTTTTGGCGCCTGAGCGTTTGCCGTTGCGCTTGTCTTGCACGATGTTGCCCAGCTGGCTCAGGTCGTCAGCACTTTGTATCGCATTGGGTGACGTGCGCTTGCCCATCAGTCAGCTCCCGTTGCCGGACGGGTCAGCTCATCCAGGCCGCGTTATGCATGATTTCGTCAAAAAATGCGCGCAGTGTGGTCGGGCTCATGGTGTAAGGGTCAAAGCTGGCCGAGCGTGAATACTTTAGGTAAATAGAGCGGTTTGATTCCAGCGACGAGAGTGAACCCATCGACCACTGGGTAAATTTGCGCGAAGTGATCTCAGCAAAGTCCAGAATCGCCGGGTCGCGGTGGCGCGGGTCGGCCAGGATGCGGTGGTACAGCTGGTTAACCGCAATCCGGTCGCCTTCAAGCTGCTGCAAAAAAATCCCATTGGCCAGACACAGCGCGCCAGTCACGCCCACCCGCGCATTGTTGCGCTGTGATGCCATCAAAATAGCCGACAAGTCTTCAAGAACCAGGGTTTTCGAGGTTCGGCTGGCGTAAGTGAGTTGGATGAGCATGGCGTGTCCCGGAAGGTGTAAAAGTTTTATTACACCTTGAAACGAATACCGCACATTGGGCCCGGTATTTATTGATGCAGCCCGGGGAAGTATATATTTTCCGTTCGGGCTGGGCCTGTCGAAGCCGGGGTCGCACAAGGGGAACCCTTCGACAAGCTCAGGGCGAACGGTTCATAGTTCATAAGGCCGGATCAATAATGAAAGGCCCAGCATATGTTGCGGATGGGTACGAGCTGTCCCATAGCGACAAACCCCGGCAGTAGTTGAGCGGCGGGTTTGACTCGCTTGACTACCCCCACCCACACGCATTTCAAGAAAAACCAGCTTGTAGCCCATATTAATAAGGCGCAAGCAGCTATTAAGTTAGTAGCAACTGGCTGCGGGACAGCAGCCTTTATACGCGCCCCTCATAGGCGCTGCGAATAAACGGCTTGGCCGCTTCCAGGTCGGCCAGCGTTGACAACGGCACCTCAAGATTGCCTGTTCCCCAGTGCCCGACATCCGTCACGTCGCGCGCCTTGGGCAGCACAGCCAGTGCCGGAGCAGGGTCAATATGCAAGTACAGCACCAAGTGGTTTTTGCGGTGCAGCACCACAGTGGGTTAGTTTCTCGCGGTTGCCGTCGAAACTGTATTGGTTGCGTATGGGCATGAGGCAACCAAAAGCGGGCGCGCGCAGGTAGGCAATGCCATGCGTTGCCAGGGCGGCGCAGAAAGCCGATTTTGAAAACCCTTTTTTGCCCGACAGCGGCAGTTCACGGACATCCTCCCACTTCTGATTTGCTCTTTAATTTATAGCTGCTTTCGCCTGATTTTATTGGGCTACAAGCACTTTTAATGAGGGAAAACTACCAGATAAGGCGCGGGAAGCGGGCTTTTAGGCAAAACAATGGAGTCTGACTCCATTTCTTCACCTAGGCAAAACAATTGGAGTCTGACCCCAATTCTCCTTCTAGGCAAAACAATTGGAGTCTGACCCCAATTCTCCTTAAATCATCCGTCATTCCCGCGAAGGCAGGAATCCAGTACCCGTACGCAAAAACGTAAATATTTACATAGACCTGGGCAGTGGTTGTGCGGCAATATGGAGTAGCAAAATTTTACAGATAGCGGTTGGTAGATGGCGACTCTTACTTCTGCAATCGGCAGCTGCGCAGTGGGCACCACCAGTGGTGCAAGGGCCATGCATATCCTTATTGTGAAAGTCTTTATGCATGATTGAAAGACTTGACCCCAGTGACTCTTTTTATGCATGATTGAAAGACTTGACCCCAGTGACTCTTGTGGGGCATGCGTTCTGCGGGTGCGGATGAGCAGGCAACGGCTCGGGTGTTTTATGTGGCGGCCTCGCGGGCTACGCAGGTGTTGGTGATTGGGGTGGGGGGATGGATTGCTGGGCAGACGGGTATCCTGAATTACCTAGACTCTCTCAACGCAATGACGCATAGTCTTATGCAATTTGCCCGCGTTTGGACTATGGCGTGCTGGCCAGTGTCATATCGCCTACGGTGAGACTAACGAGTGCTGTATCACAACGCACAGGGAGGCTGGGACGCTTTCAGGATGCGATACTGCCGCAGAATGCGATGGGGTTCGCAGTCGCGATTACACCAACGCTTATCAAAGGTTTCGACAATGGCAACAGATTTCGCGTTTCGTAAAAAGGCGATGAAGGAACTACCCACCAGCACGGGTGTTTACGTGCTGTGTGACTTGGATGGAGTGCCTATTTACGTCGGCCAATCGAAAGATGGCATCAGGGCGCGTGTCTCAAGGCATTTGACATCTGCGAGGTCTGACATCATCGCAAACCGGCAGATCGATGTTTGGGAAATTGCTTATGTACTCGCTTACCCCATCGTAAATTTGCAAGAAATCACGCCCACCGAAAATCGGCTTTACCACTACTTCAATAAGCGATCGAAATTGATGAATGGCACGGTCCCACGTTCACCTCCGAAAGCGCCGACTCCCAAGCCTTCAGTGAAGGTTCAGGTAATGTCCGACAAGGAAATTGCCGAAAGAAAAACACCTGAGCAACGCTTGCCACGCCAAGCCAACCATTACGCTCAGATCGTTGGTCACTTCTTGGCGGTGAAAAATTCAACGCAAATTGCCGGAGCGATGGACGCGCACTTTGAAAGGTTGAAGAAATACCATTCCAGCCTCATCGATTCAGCCGTTTCTTATGCTGATGACGCACTCGAAAGTTAAAAGCCCATTCGATTCTTTTTACTGGACATAGTGCGAATAAAACTGTATAAATACACAGTCTATCGGACAAAACAAAATGAATACTTTTTATGAATTCTTCGCTGGTGGCGGCATGGCACGAGCCGGCCTAGAAAACGATTGGCAATGCTTGTTTGCCAATGACATCAGCCCGAGCAAAGGTCACTCCTACAAAGCAAACTGGGGGGACGAAGACCTTTTGGTTAAGAATATTTATGAGGTTCAGTTGAACGAGCTTCCAGGTAATGCGTCAATGGCATGGGGTTCTTTTCCATGCCAAGATCTCTCACTTGCTGGGGTAGGTGTGGGTCTAGAAGGGGAGCGATCTGGCGCATTTTGGGGTTTCTGGAAAATTATTTGTGACCTTGATGCTGAAGGCCGGAAACCCCCGATTGTTGTTTTGGAAAACGTATTCGGTGCGCTCACTTCGCGGGACGGAAAAGACTTCGAGCTGATTGCTGAAGCCATTGCAGCGCAGGGGTATCTGGTAGGTGCCATGTTGATTGACGCGATCCATTTTGTGCCGCAGTCAAGGCCACGCTTGTTCATTGTGGGAGTTGACTCAAGTTTAAAACTGCCAGAGCAATCTCACACCAACACGCCAAACCCAGCATGGCATCCGGGCGCAATGGTAAGGGCTTACAACCGTTCGAGTCGACAAGTCAAAACTGCTTGGCGTTGGTGGTCGACACCACATAACACTGCACCACTGCTTACGCTCGACAGCATGGTGGAGCTAGATCCCAAAGGAGTGGCATGGCATTCCGAGGCTGAAACCAACAAGCTTCTGCAAATGATGGCACCACTGCATCGTAGAAAGGTGCTCGCGGCCCAAAAGTCTGGGTCCGTCAAAGTTGGAACTATTTACAAGCGCACGCGGAACGGGTGTCAAAGAGCAGAAGTACGCTTTGACGGGGTAGCCGGATGCTTACGTACCCCAGGCGGTGGCTCTAGCAGGCAGACAATCATGGTTGTTAACGGCGCAAAGATAAAGAGCAGGTTGATTTCTCCACGAGAAGCTGCGCGTTTGATGGGGCTGCCCGATAGCTACAAGCTCCCTGAGAAGTACAACGAGGCATATCACCTTATGGGTGATGGAGTTGTGGTGCCGGTGGTGTCGCACTTGAACAAACATCTTTTGTTGCCTATTGCAAACCTCAACCGTAAGGCAACTGGCGGGTGCCATTTCAATGCCCGCGCGGCGTGAGCGGGAAGAATCGGGGTCGGACTCCAAATCTTCTACCCTGAAACTCGAATTTCTAAGCTCTTTCAGGCCATTTTCACCTATCAAAATTGCTTCCAGCCCAATAAATACGGGCGCAAGCAGCTACTAAATATGTAGCAATAGACGGTCAGAATTCAGACTTTCTATCTCGCGCCACCGGCCCCACAACCCGGCCATGCAGCCTACGGCTTCCTCGGTGAAGGCTTCACCAAACCTTTCGCCGCCCCAGGCGCCAGGTAGTTCTGCCTTGAGACAACTGACTTGCCGGTTTGGCTTTCCAGCTTTTTGCGCGCCAGCTTGGCGATACCGCCGCCTGCTTTGAACAGCATTGGGGTCAGACTCCAATTGTTTTACCCTGAAACTGATATTTTTATGAACAGCATTGGGGTCAGACTCCAATTGTTTTACCCTGAAACTGATATTTTTAAGCTCTTTCAGGTCATTTTGACCTATAAAAAGTGCCTTAAGCCTAACAAATACGGGCGTAAGCAGCTCCTAAATATATAGCGTTTAGCCGCCAGAACACAGGCTTTCTATCTCTCGCTATCGGCCCCCACAACCCGCCCATCCAGCCTGTGGCTTTCTCAGCGAAGGCTTCACCAAGCCTTTCGCAGCCTCAGGCGCCAGGTAGTTTTGTTTTGACACCACCGACTTGCCGGTTTGGCCTTCCAGCTGTTTGCGCGCCTGCTTGGCAATGCCGCCGCCTGCTTTGGTGTTGGGGGGGTCAGATTCCAATTAAATCCAGACAAAACTACCTCAAATCAACGCAACCGCCTCACGCAACAAATCAGCAGTCAAAGGCAAGCCACGCAATTCAAAAGCATTGATCAACTCTTGCGCTGACCGTGCCGGATTCGTCCAGCGGGCGCGCATTTTTTTGATGGCGCTCAGCGCCGGGATTTTTTGTAATTGCAGTTGGTTGACAATGAATTCATCTGGGTGCTGCACTTCAATGCCGTAGGGCTGCAAAACTGCTAGCGGGAAATCTTTGATGTTGAAGGTGACGATGGCGTCAGCGTGGCCCACTATCGCTGCGGCCACGACGTGGCGGTCATCGGGGTCTGGCAGGTCGATACTGCCCGCCAGCTTTTCGTAATGGGTCACCAGGCAGTCCGGCACGCTGTCGCACATCAACTTAACAACCGCTGGCAACCTGTCGGCTATTTCTGGTTTGTTTTTGGCCACGTTGCGCACCCACTCGTCGTTGATGGTCGCACTCCACCGCGCGTGGTACAGGTTCTCACCCGCCAAACTTAGCAGCGTGTCGCGGAGCAACTGCGGGTAAAGCACATTGGCATCAAGGATGACGGTGTAGCGCGATGAACCCGCCAATTAAAACTCCAGCCCCAGCTCTTCAGACAGTTTGGTCAGCTCTTGCAGTGCCTGGCTTGAGCTTTGTTGCTGCTCGGCCTGGTAGCGGCGCAGCTCTTCAAACTCAATGCGGCGGTGGCGATTGACTTTGCGGCATTTCAGTCGGTTTGCTTCAATTTCTTTGATGACGAAGGGCCGCGACACATTGAGGAAGTTGGCAGCTTCTTGCGTGGTGAGTTCGTGCTTTTGTGGCACCAGCAGCATCGGCTCGCGTTTGGCCATTTGGCGTAACACGTCAGCAAAAAAGCGCAAAGCTCTGGGCGGCAACTTCAATACCGGTGTTTCGTGTCCCGCCTCGCCGTCTGCCCCCAAGTCAAGAATGACCTCGATGTGATCGGCTTTTGAGTGGTCTAGCGCCGTGACCAGGCACTGGTGGGCAACCGCAGCCATCTCAGCTTCGGCTTGGTTGGCAGGGTCAAGTACTTCTTGGTCTTTCATCAGGTTTTCCTTCGTTTGGTCACCTTGGGTAGTCGGTACCGGCAGCAGAAATAATAGCACTTAAACGAATTTATCGAAATATTCGAAGCAAACGAAATAACATGGGAGAAATGGGGGGTCAGACTCAATGCTGTTCACTTAATTAAAGGCGTCCAGTCATACCGCCGATTCATAGGCTCCCCGCCTTTTTTAGACCGGAACTTCTTGATCCGCCTTTTGACCACACGCGGGTTACTGCGGCCTATTCTGCTCGTGTGAACTGCAATTGCCAGATCATCGATCATGTCCGCCCACCAAGACGCCAAGCGCTCAGGGGGAAATAGCTCCGTAAATTGGGAGCTTGCGGCGAACAGAATAACCACCGGGGTCAGGTCTTTTAATATTACATCACGAATAACCACCGAGCGGAACCACCGGGGTCAGGTCTTTTAATATCACATCACTCTCCGCTGATTTCACAATTTTCTCCCGAATTTCGCATTGCCCCCGGCCCCAATCACCAAACGCTGCGAAGCCCGCGTAGCAGCCACATAAAACACCCGCGCGGCCCCTTGCTCGTCTTTGCCCTTGGCGGGCATGTGCCCCACGCCGGGCAGCGCCACCACGGAACTCCAAGCCTTTGCTGACCTTCACATCATCACTCATCATCCAACTCCCCCAACAACACCCCGCGCCGTGCCAGCCGTTCACGCGCTTCAAGCAAAGCTGCATGCAGCTTTTGCGCCAGCTCGGCTTTGGGTGGCAGTTCGGTCCAGTACTCGGCCACGGTGATGCCGTCTTTGTGCATTTGCAGCAGCTCCACCTGTTCGCGGCTGGACTCGGCACACAGGATGAGGCCGATGGGGGCCTCTTCGCCCGGCTGGCGCTCGTGTTTGTCCAGCCACTTTAAACCTTGAAAAAGCAGTTGGATGCGCCTGAGTTCGCTGCGAGCGGCGTGCATGGCAAGGCGGGACGACGACGCAGGCTATTGCCTGCTAGGAGGAGCAACGCAGCCAGGCGCGGCGGGCGCGGTGCAATCGGGCGCATAGCGCTTTCACCCAAAAGGTGAACTTTGAAAGGAACCAAAAAGAGAGTGCTCATGCGGTCTATGAGATGTTTGCAAGCGGTCAACTGCTTTTTCAAGGTTAGATACAGCTCCATCTGGCCTTTGTGCGCGGCTTTGAAGCGGCCCAGCTTGAGCTCGATAGCCACAAGGCGGCGCAGGCGACGGTGGTAGAAAAGCAGGTCGAGGTAAAAGTCGTCGCCGTCAATGACCATGCGCTTTTGCCGCTCTACAAACGCAAAGCCCCGGCCGAGTTCGAGGATGAAGGCTTCGAGTTGGCGCAGGATGGCGGCCTCTAAATCAGCTTCGTCGTAGCCTTGGCGCAGGCCCAGAAAATCCAGAAAGTACGGGTCTTTGAAGACCAGGGCGGGGTTGGTGCTGGCACTTGAGGCTTCGACAGGCTCAGCCCGAACGGTTGTGATGGCTTGCACTCCAAGGTGTGCCTGCACAGATGCAATTTCGGTGCGTTCAAAAGCTTTGCGTTCGATTTGGTGGCGCAACTCGCGCACGCTCCAAGTGTTGGTGGCTGCTTGGCTGGCGTAAAACTGGCGTGCTGGCTCGGTTTTTAGCGGGCAGCAGGTTCACAAAATGGCTCCAGCTCAATTGTCGTGACAATGTCGCGACAAACTCGGGCAGCGGGAAGGTCTGGGCAAACTGCACCATGCGGCGTAGGTTTTTAGCTTCGAATCCGCGGCCAAACTTTTGCGCCAACTGATCCCCCACGCGGTTAATCAACTGGTCACCATACTTGGCACGGTCCGCGCCGCCCAGCACTTCGGTGCGCAGCCGTTCGCCCACGCTCCAATACAAGCGGGTAAGCTCGGCATTCACGGCACCGGCCAGGCGCTGGCGGCTGCTGGCGATCAGCGCACACAACTCGTCATAAAGTGGCTACTGATCGGCAGAAACTCTCAACGCAGTTGAGAGTTTTCCAGGTTCCGTTGCTTCAGAGGGTTTACTCATATCTGCGTCCTCACCGGAGTGTCAAGAGCATCATCCATTTCAGGCAACAAATCATCCAACATGACATTCGGGTCTTCGCCTAGCTCTTCGAGCCTGTTTTCGTCGCGCGTTGTTGGTTGAAAAAAGCGGACAGGTTTGATCATCCTTCCCAACTTCTCAACTTAAATGCTTGCCCACAATCCCGGCCAGCTCAAACATCGTGACCTGCGGCTTGCCGAAGACTGGTAGCAGCTTGGCGTCGGCGTTGATGTTGCGTTTGTTGGCGCTGTCTTGCAGGTTTTCGGCTTTGATGTAGTCCCACAGCTTTTTGATGACCTGGGTACGGGCCACCGGCTCGCTGCCGATCACAGAGGCCAGCGCGTCGCTGGGCTTGAGGCCGGAGCCGGGTTTGGCAACGCGCGCTACTTTGGGTTTGGCTACCTTTGCGGCTGGGGCTTTTTTGGCGGCTACTTTCTTCGCTGCGGGCTTTGCAGTCTTCACCGCGACGGTTTTGCCGAACGGGGTTTTGATGGTTGCTGTGCCTGTCTTGCTAGCAGCAGGTTTGCGCGGCGGGAACTTTGACGGTGCAAATTCAAAGTTCACTTTGCCGGCCTCGCTGTCCCATGCCAGCATGGCCTTAAACGCCCGGCGGGTGCGCATCGACACGAACTTGTCAAGCAAGTCAGTCTTGCCTGTCTCCAGCAGTTTGACCATCTGGTCGCGTTCAATCGGTTGCTGCAAGATGACCTGGCCGGTCTTGAAGTCGCAGTTGGGTGTGGGTTGCTCTAGTGTCGGCACTGACTTGTCGCACACGTAGTTTTTGCCGTGCTCAAACACCATGCCGCCATGCTCGGTGCCGCACTTGGGGCATTTGCCCAGCGGCTCCTTGGCGCTGAAGTCAACGATCTCGCCTGTCTCTGCGTTCTTCTCGTCGCCAAAGTCAAATTCAAGTTTGAAATTTTTGGTTTCTTCATCAAACTTGATGACCATCTCGGCCGTGAAAGGCCAGCCCGCTTTGGAGCGAAAACCTTCTAAGGGGCCGATCTTTTTCTCAAGCAGGAATTGCTCGACTTCAGCCGTTTCAAACGTGCGGCCCGCGGGTGTCTTGCCAAACGAAAAGCCGCAACCCTCTGCTGCGCCTGATTTGCCGACGCAGGTGTAGCGGCGGTAATTCTCCTTGACGATGCCGCCGCAATTGGGGCAGGGCGCAGCCAACGTGGCGTAGTCGCCCGGAATGCTGTCTTTGTCGTAGCCCTTGGCCTTGGCCACCATGCGCTCGGTCATGGTCGCAATCTCGGCCATAAACGTTTCGCGGCTGAGCTTGCCTTGCTCCATTTGCGCCAGCTTAAACTCCCAGTCGCCCGTCAGCTCGGCTTTAGACAGCTCTTGCACGTCCAGCCCGCGTAGCAGCGTCATCAACTGAAACGCCTTGGCGGTGGCGATCAGCTCGCGGCCTTCGCGCAACATGTATTTTTCAGCGATCAAACCTTCAATCGTGGCGGCGCGGGTTGCGGGCGTGCCCAGGCCTTTTTCCTGCATGGCTTCGCGCAGCTCGTCGTCGTCGATGGTTTTGCCGGCGCCTTCCATGGCGCCCAGCAGTGTTGCTTCGCTGTACCTGGCGGGTGGTCGGGTTTTCAGGCCTTTAGCTTCGGCAACTTCGGTGCGTACCATTTCGCCGGGTTTGACGGGCACGAGCGATTTGCCGTCTTTGTCGTTGTCTTCTGTTTGCGCTTCTTTGCCGTAAATCGCCAGCCAGCCCGGCTTGACGAGCACCTTGCCTTCGGTTTTAAAGCTGTGGAAAGCAGTAGCCCCCACGCTTGCCACTGCGTGTGCTGCACTGCCCCCCGAGGGGGCCGCGCCTTGCTCGGGGCGGCCCGTCGCTGCGGCCACTGTCGTGATGCGCGTCGTCACCAGGTATTCAGCCGACGGGTAAAACACCGCCATAAAGCGCTTGACCACCAGGTCATACAGCTTTTGTTCGGCCTCACTTAAACCGCTTGGGGCTTGTAGCGTTGGGATAATAGCGAAGTGATCGCTGACTTTGGCGTTGTCAAAAATGCGCTTGTTGGGCTTGATGTAATTGTTGTTTAATGCAACGAGTGCGTGCGGTGCCAGGTGCCGCATGCCGCTGTCAGCCAACATTTCAAAGGTCTTTTTAACAACTGGCAAGTAGTCTTCAGGCAACGCGCGAGAGTCGGTACGCGGGTAGGTCAGTGCCTTATGACGCTCGTACAGGCTTTGCGCAATTTGCAGCGTGGTTTTGGCTGAAAAGCCAAACTTGCCGTTGGCCTCGCGCTGCAGCGATGTCAGGTCAAACAGCTGGCCGGCGGCTGAGCTGGTGGGTTTGCTCTCTTCAGTAACAGTGGCAGGCTTGCCGCGCACAGATTCGGCGATGGCAATGGCTTCGCGCTGCGACCAAACGCGGTCGGCTTTCAGCTCCAGGTCCGGTTCGGCATTCTCAAGATTGGCGGCGCTCTTCTTCCACTTAGGGTCAAACCACTTGCCGGGGTATTCGCCCGCTTCAGCCAAAAACGAAGCATGAATTTCCCAATAATCCCGGCTGACAAACTTGCGGATTTTCTCTTCACGTTCCACCACCACTGACAGCGTCGGCGTCTGCACGCGGCCCACGGTGGTTAAAAAGAAACCGCCGTCGCGCGAGTTGAACGCCGTCATGGCGCGCGTGCCGTTGATGCCGACCATCCAGTCAGCCTCAGACCTTGAGCGTGCCGCATCGGCCAGGCCCTGCATCTGCTTTTCAGTACGCAATGTGTCAAAGCCATCGCGTATGGCGGCGGGCGTCATCGACTGCAGCCACAGCCGTTTGACCGGGTGCTTGCTTTTGGCGTACTGCTGGATCAGCCTGAAAATCAGCTCGCCCTCGCGGCCCGCGTCGCAGGCGTTGACGATGTTGCCCACGTCCTTGCGTTTGGTCAGTTTGACGATCGCATTCAACCGCGTCTTGGTTTTGTCCATCGGCTTCAAGTCAAAGTACGGCGGCAGTACCGGCAGGTTGGCAAAGCTCCACTTGCCGCGCTTGACATCAAACTCTTCAGGCGCCTGAATTTCAAGCAAGTGGCCAACGGCTGACGTGACCAGCCACTCGTCACTCTCAAAATATTCGTCGTGCTTTTCAAACTTGCCTGTTGTTGGCGTAATGGCACGCACGATGTCTTGCGCGACAGAGGGCTTTTCTGCAATAACGAGTGTCTTCATATGTATTTCTTCAAACCTTCAATGTCCTCGGGGAACATTTCCCCGCCTTCGGCAAACATAGCCGTGCTTTTACGGCCATTAGCTCTCAGCACCATCACCAAGGGCCGGCCCTTGAGTTTTGACAGCATCTTAGCCACTTCAAGCACCATCATGCCTGCTGCCAAGGTGTAGCCTTTGCTTTTCACATAGCCGCTGGCAGCGCTTTCGTGTTTGTCAATTGACAGCGTCGGCACGGCACAAAAAGGACACCAGCTGGCCCACCAGTACACCACAAGCGTGTGGGCCGACTTGTTTGGCGGCGTCCACAGCGGGCCGTGAAGCAGCTCGAGTTCAGGCAAGCGCAGCACAGTGCCGGGTTTGGGTAATGGACTTTCTGCGCCCAAACCGGAATCGCCAGCGTCAGTGCGCCATTGAGCAAGTTGCGACGGCTTGATTCAGCTAAAGGCACAGCATTCCTTTTTAAGAATCGCATCACTACAATACAAATTTGTTGCGTACGCGCACCTGGGCAAATTCACAGAAACATGTGAGCGCCTGCATGAATTAACCATACCTCAAAAATTTCCGGGAGCGTTTTGCCGTGCTAAAAAGTCAGACTGTGAGCATGCCCCAACAAGCGCCCTCGCGGGACGCACGCCGCACTCAAACCCGCCGTTCTGGGGTGCATGGCAAAGGCGTTTTTGCCCTGGCTGATCTGGCTGAAGGCGAAACAATTTTTGAATATGTGGGCGAGGTCATCACCTGGAAAGAGGCGTTGCGCCGCCACCCGCATGACCCCCTGAATCCGAACCACACGTTTTACTTTCACATTGACGACAAGCACGTGATTGACGGCAAGCAGGGCGGCAACTCGTCCCGCTGGATCAACCATGCCTGCAAGCCCAATTGCGAAGCTGACGAAAACGCTGGCCGGGTGTTCATCAAGACGTTGCGCAACATCAAAGCCGGCGAAGAGCTGTTTTATGACTACGGCCTGATCATTGACGCCAGGTACACCCAAAAACTGCTGGCTGAATACCCGTGCTGGTGCGGAGCCAAAAAGTGCCGGGGCACGCTGCTGGCGCCAAAAGAAAAATCCAAAGAAAAATCCAAAGAAAAATCAAAAGAAAAGACCAAAAGCGAAGACGACCAAAAGCAAAAGAAAAGCGGCAAAACAAGCGACAAAAAGAGCGATAAGAAAAAAGACTGAACGGTGTCAATCCCTCTCCCCATCCGCTGGCCGCTAGAAGCCATTTGGCAGGCTGTAGAGCCCCACTTGCCAGGTTTGACCTGTGAGGTGCTGCCGCTGGTTGACTCCACCAACACCGAGCTGATGCGGCGCTTTAAAGCCGGGCAACTTGAGCCAACACTGCTGGTGGCAGAGCAGCAAAGCGCCGGTCGCGGCAGACTGGGCCGCCAGTGGCACAGCCAGCGTGGTGATAGCCTCATGTTCTCGCTGGGGCTGGCGCTAACGCCTGCCGACTGGTCGGGGTTGTCGCTGGCGGTGGGCGTCAGTCTGGCTGACAGCCTGGACGCTGCCAACGCGCCAGACCAGCGTATCGGCCTGAAATGGCCAAACGACTTGTGGCTGGTAGAAAACAGAACAGGAAGCAAAACCGAGCGCAAATTGGGCGGCATTTTGGTGGAAACCGCCACATTTGAAAGCCAGCGCTACGTCGTCATCGGTGTGGGTATCAATGTGCGGGCGGTTGAACCTGCCGCGCAGGGCAATGCGGCAGTGCAGCCCGGCTGCCTGCACAACCTGCATGGCGATGCAGACATAGATGTAGCCAGCACCCTGATGTGCGTGCTGGCACCGATGGTGCAAACTGTGCAAGCCTTTGCGCAATTTGGTTTTGCGCCGTTTCAAGCCCGCTTTGCGGCGCGTGATGTGCTGGCTGGCCGTGATGTGCAGCTGTCGGATGCTACCCAAGGCCAAGCCCACGGCGTGACTGAAACGGGCGCACTGCTGGTGCATACTCTTTCGGGTATGAAAGAAATCACCAGCTCTGAAGTCAGTGTGCGGCCATGTTGAGGCTGACTGTTTTAGCGCTGGTGTTGGCCAATGCTGGCTATTACGCCTATTCACATGGCTTGTTAGCAGCCTACGGTTTTGCGCCTGCCACCCAGACCGAACCGCAGCGCGTGGCCCAGCAGATCAAACCCGACATGCTGCGCATCTTGAACACGCAAGACGCGGCCCAGACCGAGACCGCCCCACCGCTGGCGCAGACCATGGCCAACGTCACCAGCACCACCAGCACCACCAGCATCACCAGCAGCACCAGCAGCGTGGCCGGCGCGCTTCAATGCCTGCAAGTCGGCCTGTTTAACGAAGAGCAAAGCATGGTGCTGCGCGACAAGCTGACCAGCAGCTTGCCGCCAAACAGCTGGGTGATTGAAAGCGCGCTGGTGCCAGCCCGCTGGCTGGTGTACATGGGCAAGTACAACAGCGACGAGTCGGTGCTCAAGAAAAGGTCAGAGCTGCGCGGGCTGGGCGTAACGTTTGAGGCGTTGAACAACGCCGCGCTGGAGCCCGGCTTGTCGTTGGGCAGTTTTAAAACCCAGCCCGAGGCTGAGGCCGAGCTGGCACGTATCGCCAAAAAAGGCGTCAAAACCGCTAAAGTGATTCAAGAACGCGCCGAGCAACGCGGCCAGCGCTTGAAGTTGCCTGCCGTTGATGTCGCGCTGCGCAGCCAGCTCGATACCATCAAGCCGCAACTGGCCGGTAAAGCGTTTGCCGTTTGTGAGTAGCTAATTGGCACTTAGCCCATTTAATACGGGCGCAAGTAGCTATTGAAACAGTAGCACACTCATGGTAGGCGCCAAGTGTTAACCAGCCAGCACGCTCTTAACCAATATCCATATAAACACCGCCAGCTGCAGCAGGTTTAAACCTACGCTGGTGTAGTGCAGCCGGTTAAAAGACTTCAACTGTTTGTTGTCGCGCGCCAGATTGATTCGCGGCGTCAGCCAAAAAACACTGAAAAAGAAAACCACAGCGCACAGGCCCAAGCTGATTTGAACCCATGGCGTGCTGTGCAGCGCTGCGGCGATGGTGCTGGTTATGCCCAAAAACAAGAAGTACTTAGGAAAGAACTTGCGCACATAGGCCGCCGACCACTCAGCAGGTAGCACCATGAAAATGGTTGGCGCTACAGCGACTGAGAAGAAAAGCATGATGCCGACGTTGGCGGCGGTGATGAGGTCACTTATTTGGGTCAGCATAATGATTTTTCTGGAAAAACAAATTGGATTACACAACGAAGTGGGTACCGTTTGCTTGCCAGGGTGTTGACGGGCGCACAGCAGAAAATACAAACTCAACCGAATTCACCATGAACCAACAAATACCAACGCCCGAACGCACCAACGAACCCTTTTCAGAGCAGCACAACAACTTGCCTGCCACCTTGAAGTTTGCCTGGCAAATGTTGGGGCGCGGCGTACACGATCGGCGCTCGGCGTTTCACGCGCCGGTACTGGCCACGCAGTCAGCTCAAGGGCCGCAAGCGCGGGTGTTGGTGCTCCGGGCGTGCGACCCGCAGTTGCGAGTGCTGACTTTTTACACCGACACGCGCAGCGCGAAAATGCAGGCGCTGCAAACAGACGCGCGCGTTGCAGTGACGTTTTACGATGCCGCTCGAAAAACCCAAGTGCGCATCAACGGTTCGGCCCGCGTGCATGCCGGGGACTCGCTCAGCCACCAGCGTTGGGCCCACAGCGGGCCCCGTTCACTGCGTTGCTTTTTGGGTGCGCAGCCAGGCGGCGTCAGCCCCGTGCCTACCAGCGGTTTACCAGCTGATGTTGAAGGGCGCGTTCCTGAAATGGCGCAGCTGCAGGCAGCGGAGCAGCATTTCGCTGTGCTGCAAGTCTCGGTTCATCAGCTGGAATGGCTGCATTTGCACACGGGCGGCCAGCGGCGGGCCGTGTTCAGCTGGGCCGAAGTAGAAGACACCGATTGCCGCATGCACTGGTTGAACCCGTAACTCCGGCAGGCGCGCATCAGAAATAACAACGCCCGCATTAAGCGCCTGCCACTGACGTCGGCAGGTTTCAGAGTTGACGTGCGGCTGGGCGGCCAGCAGCTGCGTGATGTCGCTGATCGCAATGATTTTGAAGGTCGAGCCGTCATCGCCGCCACCAGCGCTGCTGGCCAGACGGACGCTGGTTGACTTGAAGAGCAGATTGACGGTGGCGCCATTGACTTCACACGTGGCCTGTCGCTCGCCCGCAAATTCCGGTGTAGCCAGCCACTCGGATGCGCTGGGTTAAAACTTAACCGCTCCCACCAAATCGCTGAATGGCTGATTCAGCATGACGATGCGCAAGGAATCGTCCACCGCACAAATAGCGGCATCAGCTTGGGTAGACCAGGCGGACAGCAAGGCGTGTTCCAGTTGGTCGTTTGTGCGAATTACTGATGCGTTATCGGACATATAAAAACCTTGATTTCGACACCGGTGAAAACTGTGCACAACGACCAGCGCGGCGGTCAAGCGATTGCCAGAGATTGCCGCTGGCCTGGGCCGAGACCTGCGATTAGCGGACCACGCTTAAAAATGCCAAAGCAGCGCCGCGCAGATTTTCTGCCTCGGCCCGGTTCCAGTTCGCACAGGCATGGGCGCGTTCCATCAAATCTTGGGCAACGCCAGGTGTCGGCGTTGCCTTGGGTGCGGCGCTAAAAGTGATGTAGTTAGCGAATTGTTTCAGTAAATCAGTCATGTCTATGAGTTGTTGCGCCAGTTTTTGGATTGACGCGCTAAAAAGTTACAGTGAATCAAATATACGGGTTTTCCCTAGTCTATCAAGCCCAAAGCGAAGTTCTGACGATGCAATCAACGCATAACCTGATGGCCCTACCCGCATCCGCCACAATCGGCACGTGAACATTCAGCTCCTGTCAGACCTGCACCTTGAGTCAAACCCCCACTTTGTGCCGCAGCCCGCACCGGGCGCTGACGTGCTGGTACTGGCCGGCGATATTGGTTCGTATCAAAACGAGTCGTCGCTGACCCGGCTCGGTATTGCTGACTTTGGCCTGGGCCGGTTTGCCAACTGGCCTTGCCCGGTGGTGTTTGTACCCGGCAACCATGAATACGACGGCCAGGAGTTTGACGCGGCCAATGCGCGCTTGCAAAGCGTTTGCCAGCGACTCGGCCTCATCTGGCTGGAGCGCCAGGTCGCCGTGATTAACGGCGTGCGATTTGTAGGCTGCACCCTCTGGACCGATTTTGATGCGGTTACCACGTCCCGCGCCGTGAGCAACCCCGTCACGCTAGGTCAGCAGTTGGTGGCGCGTGACAAAGCCTTTCGCGCCGCCAACCACGCTCTCAAGCGGCACCATGCATTAAACGCGGGTCAACCCCTGATGGCTGAGGCCATACGCGAGCTTGGGTTGCAGAGCCAAGCCTGGCTGCGGCAAGCGTTATCCATACCTGTCGACGGCCCAACGGTAGTGGTAACTCACTTCGCTCCAACTTTGCGCAGCGCAGACCCGCGCTACGGCATCAACCCTGGCACGGCCGGGTTCTGTAATGCCCTTGACGATTTGCTGCCCAGCGCACAACTCTGGCTGCATGGCCACTTGCATTGCCCGGTTGATTACACAGTCGCCGGTTGCCGCGTGGTGGCCAACCCGCTGGGCTATGCACGCAAAAACGAACAGTTATTTTTCAAGCCCGCAAGTTGCATCAGCGTGTCAGCAAACCCGCTTGAACAGCCTCAATTGCGTGCAGTTGTTACCGGCTGGTATGAATAACAACCTTACGGTTTATAAAGATACTGATATGCCCATACAGTTCGGCTACACCAGTTTTTTGGTGTGTTTCAACCTCACTCCAATAAGGATGACACCATGAAAAAATCACTGATTGCATTGGCCCTTACCGCTGGCTTTGCCTTCTCGGCCCAGGCAGCCGACATCGTTGACACCGCCATCAAGGCCGGCAATTTCAAAACCCTGGTCGCTGCTGTACAAGCTGCTGGCCTGGTTGACACGCTCAAGGGCAAAGGCCCATTTACCGTATTTGCGCCAACCGACGAGGCTTTCGCCAAAATCCCGAAAGACAAGCTGGACGCCCTGCTGAAAGACAAAGCCGCCTTGTCCAAAATCCTGACGTACCACGTTGTTTCTGGCAAAGTCATGGCCAAAGACGTCAAGGCAGGCAATGTTAAAACCGTACAAGGCAGCGACATCACTTTGGCCACGGCAGGCGGCGTCACCGTTAACGGCGCAAAAGTCAACGCCGCTGACGTCGCAGCCGACAATGGCGTGATCCACGCGATTGACACCGTGATCATGCCGAAGTAAGTCGCCACGGGCAACGGTAACGCTCTTATTTCAGGAGCTGCCTGCGCCCGTATGTAGTGAGCTAGAGACCGATTAGACGCTTAAATATGCGTCAATTCGGCTTTTTAGCTTGTGAAGCTTGGGCTTAAACCCCATGGCCTCGCCAGCAAACGCAACGCACCTTCTGATCAAAGCCGCTGTGCGGGTTACTCTACTAGCGCAGCCTAATGTCAGCTGCCAGCGCCGATTGAACATTGAGCCAGCCTGCTACCGGGCTTTATCCGCCCGATGGGTGAGGCGTCTGACAATTTCGACACTTATTCCATTTCCCTATCATCCGTGCAATTTGTCGGCTTCGCTAGCCGTACGTTTGTACTGTCGTCGCGTCGCCTTCGCGTGCACCCATGATCTGGAAATGGAATTACAACGTGCCAACAGGTTCCGCTTTTGCCATCTGGGGGCATATCTTGGCGCTGTGCCTGGTGGTTGCGGTACTGCAACTGCGCAACAACCCGCAACCCGGTCAGGTGTTTGCCGCCATCAGGCCTGCGCTCCAGTCGATTGCATTAACGGCCTAAATGATGGGTAAAAAAGAGGAGGCCAAATTGCTTCGCAGATTAAAGCCACCCATCAATTTCGTCCTTTTTGGGCTTGCACCATAAAGACCTGTCAAGGAGCGAACATTGACTCGTAAAGGTAACAGCAGTGCTGACACAATTACGGCTGACTGGGATTAGCGGGTTCGCAACAGAATGACTGCGCATTGGTCTCAGTTGGTCAGTGAACAGGACATCGGCATGATTACTAAATTTACGATAAACAACTTCAAACGGCTTGTCAGTGCTGAGCTGGAGCTTGGGAATGCAGCCATTTTTATTGGACCCAACAACTCTGGAAAAACAACCGCACTGCAAGCCTTGGCTTTATGGGATATCGGGTGGCGGCGCTGGAGCGAGAAACGCGAAAAGTCTGATAACGATGCAACTAGCTACAGACAGCCTCCCGCGGAGCGGGTCGGCGTAACTATCAACCGTCGTGACCTGTATTCGATTCCGATGCCTAGCGCGAGATTGCTCTGGAATGATCTGCGCACGCAAGCCAACATAGTCAAAGAAAAAAAACAAAGTACCCAAAAAGTCTACATCACGCTGAAGGCAGAAGGCGTACATGAAGATAAACCCTGGTTTTGCACGCTGGAGTTTTATTACGCGAATGAGGAGTCTTTTTATTGCCGTTTGAAAGAAAGCAGCGAGGCTGGGCGCGTTCCCGCTGGCGCAAAACAACATGCGGTGGTCTATCTTCCTCCCATGTCGGGTCTTGCTGAGCGTGAGCATCGCAAAGAGCCGGGAGAAATCAGCGTGCTTATCGGGGAAGGTCAAACGGCACAAGTCCTACGTAATTTATGCTGGCAGTTGTATCAGCTGCCTGAGAAAAAAGATTGGCAAAAACTAATTGGCTTTTTGAAAGATCTATTTGGTATAGCCTTGCAAAGCCCCGTCTACATCACCGAACGCAGCGAGCTTTCTTTGACATATAAGGAGTCGTCAGGCGTTGAATTGGATTTGTCTTCGTCGGGTCGAGGGTGTCAGCAGGTATTGCTTTTAATGAGCTTTTTGCTGGCAAACCCGGGGTCGGTGTTGTTGCTGGATGAACCTGATGCGCACCTTGAAATTCTCAGGCAACGCGACGTGTACAACATACTCACGGAGGTGGCGTTTTCAAACGGATCCCAAATCATCGCAGCCAGTCACTCGGAAGTTGTGTTGCAGGAGGCGGCTGAACGTGATGTTGTGATGGCATTTGTTGGCAAACCTCACAGGATTGACACTCGAACGCGTAGAAGTCAGGTTAAAAAGGCCTTGGAATCCATACGCATGTCTGACTACTATTTGGCAGAACAAAAAGGCTGGATGCTTTATCTTGAGGGATCGACTGACCTGGCTATTCTTCGAAAAATTGCAGAGCGGCTGGATCATCCAGCGAAGGCCGCTCTTCACGGATCAGTTCCGGTCATGTACCTTGGAAGCAATAAACCGCAAGAGGCGCGAGATCATTTTCAAGGTCTGCGCGAGGCTAAACCGGATTTGGTGGGTTTTGCGTTATTCGACAAACTTGATAAAGAGTTGCACTCTGGCTCTCAATTAACTGAAAGAATGTGGGTACACAGAGAAATAGAAAACTATCTCGTCACCCCAGAAAGTCTCAAGGCTTTTGTCCAATTAGGCTTAAGCAGTGGTGACCTTATAGACCAGGCGGAGGGAGCCAATCGATTGGCTGTCTTAAGTACCTGCGTAGACGAGATTGTGAATGCCCTAAGGCTGACAAACAAGCCTGATCCTTGGGGCGCAGATATCAAAGTCACTGACGATTTTCTTGATCCCTTGTTCAAGTTGTACTACGAACGTTTGGGCATACCTCAACAAACATTTAAACGTGACTACCATGGCTTGGCAGATGTCGTTCCAATTGCCGGACTCCCAAGAGAGATCATTGGTGTACTTGATGATTTGTTTTCTATCGCCTCCAAAGCAGCACCAGCGAATTGATGAATTGATGAATTGATGAATTGAAAATTGAAAACTGAAAATTGAACACGCCTTTTCATAAACCACGTTCTCAAAGCAGTTTGAATAGACAAGCAGCCCCCTCAAGCCTGCCAAACCCCATAACCCGCTTCCCGCAGCGCAATGCCAAGCTCGACTTCCATGTCTCTGGCACCTTCGTAGGGCATGGGGTTGTACATTTCGTACAGTCGGGGTAGCAGGCGCAGGCCAAAGTCTTTGGCGTAGCGGCTGGACTGGATGCCGGCTTTGTGTTTGTCAAAGCGCGTGTCAACGTCCAACCCGGTCATGCCGACATAAACAAAAGGTTTGCCCAGCAAGTAGTCGGGGTTGCAGCGCCTGAAGCGGGCAATGTTCCAGACCTCGGGTGCCAGCTCAATCACGTAGACGCTGTAATGGTGCCCACGCTGCCTTTTGAGGGGTACATGGGGCGGTAACAGGGTTTGGGCCGGCTTTGGGGGCATTGTTACAAAAGCACGAGCGCTATTAAAAACATAGCTGTTGGCGCAAGTAGTTATTGCGTTACAACCCTGTTTGATGCGTAAAAATCAAAACCAGCGTTTTACCGGGTTTTCAGGCCATCAAAGCAGGTATCCAGCACCAGCTCAACAATTTCCTCGTCAGTGTGCTGGCCGCCTGCCTTTAAAAAGCCGGGCACCGGGTCGCAGGCTCTGGCGTACAACGTGTAGAGCACGACCAGCGGCGGTAGCTTGGCGTTCAATGAGCCGTCAGCTTGCGCGGCTTCAATCCAGCCGCCAATCTGGTCACTGATCTGCATCAGCCCATCTAGATACGCCTTGTTGGCCATCAGATTGGCGCGCAAGGAAGAGTTTTGGCTGGGCAGTATGGGCATTTCGCCCTTGAGTTGTAGCTGCAACATCCAGCGGGCGATGGCTTTGAGCTGCTCCAGTGGCGCGGCGTCTGCAGGCAAGCCGGACAAAAAACCCTGAGCCAGGCCAATGACCCGAACCATGGCGGCGGCGGCCAGGTCTTCTTTGCTGGAAAAGTGTTTGTACAGGCTGGCCTTGGCAATGCCTACATCCAGCGCTACCTCGTCAACCGTCATGAGGTCAAAGCCTTTTTCGGCCAGCAAACGATTGACCGACACCACGATGGCCGCTTCCCGGGCCACCAGCATCTGCGCTTTAAAGCTGGTTTTAACGGGAGTGTCCAGGCTGGGGGGAGTGTTGGCGTTTAGCATCCACCTATTTTAATCGGGATGGTTGCCGCGTCTAAAGCACAGATCAGCAAACCGTATTTCAGTCGAATCGTTTAAAAAACTACTGACCAGTATTTGCCGGACTCGCAAGTATTGAACGGCTTTGAGTAAATTTGCGCAACGGTCGGGCCGGTGAAGCAAATGAAAGGCCCAACAATAAAACTATTGTTTTCTTTGAACAAACAGATTGCGTTTGGCGTCCGCTGGGTAGGCAAAAGTCACGGCACCGTTTTTAACCATGCCCATCACCAGCATATTTTGGGTCGTGGCATCTTTGTCCTGCAGGGTAAAAGGTCGCTCATAAGTGGCCACCACACCGTAATAAGTGCGCGACTTGTTTTCGAGTGCGGCTTTGATGGCTGGGCCGCTCAGGTTACCGTCCCGAATATTGAACAGCGAATAAACCAGGATGTACACCGCGTCATAACCCTGCGCTGCGGCCATCGGTACCGGAATTTTATTGACTTTGTATTTGCGGGCGTAACTGGTTAAAAAGGAGGCGCGGCGCTCATTGCTGGGCTCGGCAATAAAGGTTTGAGCCATCAGTGCGCCGTCAGCTGCATCCTTGGCACCGTCAATGAAAAACGGAAAGGACAAGGGCCAGGAGCCAACTTGCGGCACCTTCCAGCCAAGGGCCTTGCGGCCGTTGGCAATGACTGCGTTTTCAGGGCCTACGGTCATGCTGAAGATGACATTTGCCCCCGCAGCGCGCGCGGCTTTGAGCTCTTCGGCCAAGTCTTTCACGCCTACCGGAAAGCGCGCCACGTGCACGGCTTGCAGGTTTTTGGCCTTGAGTGCTGCTTCAATGTCTTTCAGGCCCGCTTCACCATAACCAGACGTATCGGCAAACACTGCCACCTTATCCCAGCCTCGCTTGGTGAGATCTTCGACTACAAAGGGAACTTGAATAGAGTCCCGGGGTGATGTGCGAAAGATGTAGCTTTCAGGTCCGGGGTATTTTGCGGTCAGGGGTGAGCCTGTGGAACACGGAATGATCAGTGGCAGCTTGGCATTCTGGTAGGTTTCCAGTGACTTGGCCGCAACACCAGTATTACAAAAACCGATGGTTGCGGCTACTTTTTCAGCCACCAGTTCCTGTGACAGTTTCAGCCCCACATCGGGGTTGCCCTGGTCGTCTTTAATCACCAGTTCCAGTTTGCGCCCCAGGTAGCCACCCACTGCGTTGATCTCATCTACGGCCTGTTGAATGCCGTTTCGCATGGGCATGCCAAAGTCAGCAGAGCCGCCGGTAAAGGGGCCGATCAAACCGATTTTCAGAGTGTTCGCGGTGGGGGTTGGGCTTTGCGCGTAGGCTGGTGCATATGAGCACAAAGCACTTGCAAGCGCTGCAATATACGCAGAGGCGATGAATGAATGGGTCATGAGCAAAGTATCCAGTAGGCAGAAAAAGTAACTTTTATAAGTATCACAGAGTAAAGCCTCCACGCCCTTGTCAAATCAAGGTATTCCCGTAGCTGAACTCAAAAAATCAAGGTTAAGACGCAGGAAATCACACTCGCGTTAGACCACTGTCAGCTGGTTGCCTGTCAGTGTGTCGGCACTTCTAAACTAAAGGCCGGCAGGGTGGCGCATCACTGCTAAAAGGCGTATTCTATGCTGCAGTGCAGCATTTGCTGCTTTAGGGAACACCATGTCAAAGTCATTCATGCAAAAATCATTCGGCCAGGCCATGCGCAACGCCACCCGGCTGATAAGCACCGGCAAACTGCTAGGCGCAACGCGGCTGATTCAGCGTGCGCTATCAGGCGACGAAACCCAGGCCAAGTCACAAACCAAACCACAAAGCAGGCCACAAGACGCGGCAGATGACAGGTCAACAGCCACACCCGCTGCCAACGACGCGCACAACCACAGCGCGCCGCCACCAGTCATCATCTTGCCCTGGCCGCATAAGCCCGCGGGAGCCGCTACAAGCCAGCCAGTAGGCGACGCGACAACACAAACACCGGCTCGCGAGGCAGGCTTTACCAAACACCAGTTCAAGTTTCAGGGCGATATCTATCCTTACCGGTTGTTTGTACCAACCACCACCAGTGCCAGCAGCACCACCATACCATTGGTGGTGCTGCTGCACGGCTGCAAACAGGACGCGCTGGATTTTTCTAACGGCACCGCCATGAACAGCCTGGCGCAAGACCAGCAGGTGATGGTGCTCTACCCCGAGCAAACCACCAGCGGCAACGCGATGCGCTGCTGGAACTGGTTTGAGCCCGGCCATCAACAAGCCGAGCGCGGCGAGCCCGGCATGATTGCCGCGTTGACGAAAAAGGTCATCCAGCAATATGGCGCCGACCCCCAACGGGTGTACATCGCGGGGCTGTCAGCAGGCGGCGCCATGGCGGCCGTGATGGCGGGCCTTTACCCGCATATGTTTGCGGCGGTGGGCGTGCATTCAGGCCTGGCGGCGGGCGCTGCGCGCGACATGATGTCGGCTTTTAGCGCCATGCGCTCTGGCGCAAAAGGCCGCAGCCATTCGGCTTTGCCCACCATTATTTTTCATGGCAGCGCTGACAAAACGGTGCATCCTGACAACAGCGAGCACATCACCAAGGCCGCGTTAGCTGGCCTGACCGCCACCGGGCTAAAACTGGTAAAAACCCAGTCCACGACAAGCCACAACAAAAACGAGAACACCGAGCGCGTGGTCTACAGCACGGCTGACGGCAAACCGTACATTGAGAACTGGCGTATTGACGACGGCGCGCACGCCTGGTCGGGCGGTGACGCGGCAGGCAGCTACACCGACCCGGACGGCCCCTCAGCGTCTGCCGCCATGCTGGCGTTTTTCTTGCAGCATCGGTTGCCCAACAGGTGAGTTTTGGGGGCCTGTTTTTAGGCCGCCACGCCCCACAAATCTTCCAAGGCTGACGCACGCAACGCTTTGGACAGCGCATTCAGCACGTCAGACTGAAGGTTCCAGCAGTGCCAATACAGCGCAATCGGCAAGCTGTAAGCGGGGCACACATTGACCAGGTTGCCAGCGTCAACGTCAGCTTGTACCAACAGCTGCGGCAACACCACCGCACGCCAGCCAGAATCAGATTAAAAACGGTGTCAAAATGACTTCAATATATAAATTGAAGCTGTTTTGGAGCCAACATGTCAAACCTGTCCATTAAAGACGTGCCCGAAGCTTGGGCCGAAAGCCTGCGGCAACGCGCGGCAAGAAACCATCGGTCGCTGCAGGGCGAGTTGATGGCCATCATTGAGCAGGCTGTGACTGCTGGTGGGGATGTGGAAGCGTTGAAAGGCGATCAGTCAAACCTTGACCGTTCGACAATGGGTGCACAGCAAGATCGCCGCCAAGGCCGAATCGTTGGTTACGACCGCAGGGGCAATCCCATCATGCGTTTTGGATGGAAGACCGTCGAGCAAGTGGTAGCTGACATGAAAGCCGCACGCGGTGGGGCTGATCCAGTCCCCCAGCCCGGCATACCCCTCGGCGTTGACATTATTCGTGAAGACAGGGATTCAAGATGAGCTTAACTCTGGGCTCAGATCCGCGTAAATTGTTTGTTGCCGAGCCGCCTGCACAGTATTTGATTCGCCCGCCCATCGTCATCGACTGCAGCGTTTTGGCGGGACTTGTTTTTGAGGAGTCATGGCAATTACAAGCGATTGAAAAAATTCAGGGACGAACCTTGAACGCACCCTATCTTCTGCAAACTGAAATAGCCAGTGTGGCTTTAAAAAAACATATAAAAGGGGCTGAAGAGATAGCTGAAAATGGCTTGGCACATTACGCAACGATGTCCATTGAATTGCACCGCGTTTACCCAGCTGATTCGTTTGCCTTGGCAGTGCGCTACAAACTGTCTGCCTACGACGCCAGCTACCTGTGGCTGGCCGCAGAGCTCAAAGCGCCGCTGGCCACGTTTGATGAAAAGCTGGCTGATGCTGCGCGCATTCATCTGGCCAGTTTGCCGTAAACCCCGGTTAATCTGCCACCACAGGCACGCGCTGCGCCAGCGCGCACATCAGCTCATAGCCCACCGTGCCTGCCGCTTGCGCAACCTCATCAATCGGCAGCACCGCGCCATTGGCGGCTCGGCCCCACAGCGTCACGTCGCTGCCCATGCCTGCATTTGGCACAGGCGTCAAATCAACCGTCACCATGTCCATGCTGACGCGGCCCACCATGCGGCAGCGCACACCACCCACCAGCATTGGCGTGCCTGTCGTGCAGTGGCGCGGGTAGCCGTCAGCGTAACCGCAGGCCACCACGCCAATGCGCATGGGCGCGTCAACCGTGAAGCTGGAGCCGTAGCCCACGGTGTCGCCCGCTACCAGGTTTTGCAAGCCGATAATTTTGCTGGCCAGCGTCATGGTGGGCTGCAAGCCCCAATGCTCAGCGCTGTGATCAGGAAAATCTGGCGCGCTGCCGTACACCGCAATGCCAGGGCGTATCCAGTCAGACTTGGCTGCAAGCACAGCGCCATGGCGCAAGTTGGCGGCGCTGTTGCTTAAAGACCGCTCGCCTGGCAAGTCGTGCGTTACCGCGTCAAAGGCGGCCAGTTGTGCACTGATGCCTTTGACGGTGTCGGCGTCAGAGAAATGCGTCATCAGCGAGATTTCTTCAACCTGCGGCAGCACATTCAATTGCGTCCAGGCGGCGCGGTAACGCTCGGGCTTAAAACCCAGCCGGTTCATGCCGGAGTTCATCTTCAAAAACACGCGGTGGGGCTGGGTTGTTTTATGCGCCGCCAGCATGTCAATTTGTTCGTTGCAGTGCACCACATGCCACAACCCAAGGCGCGAGCAAATTTCCAGGTCACGCGCTTCAAAGCAGCCCTCCAGCATCAAAATCGGGCCGCGCCAGTCCAGTGCACGTAATCGCTTGGCCTCGTCAAAATCAAGCAATGCAAAACCATCAGCGGCCTTCAGCCCAGCAAACGCGCGCTCAATGCCGTGGCCGTACGCGTTGGCTTTAACAATGGCCCAGACTTTGGCGTCTGGCGCGGCTTGGCGTGCGCAAGCCAGGTTATGGCTGAGCGCTGCGGTATGAATCGTGGCTTGTATGGGGCGGGGCATCGCCTATTATTATTGATCGCATTCTTTTACAAGATGGCGGTAGTCGGGTTTTCGCGCACGGCCCGCGTGCTATAAACCAGCATCGTATGGAGACAGTAACCTTTTCATGAAGCGCGGCTTTTACACCATCATGGCAGCGCAATTTTTCAGTTCACTGGCTGATAACGCGTTATTTGTAGCCGCTGTCGAACTGCTCCGTACCAGCGGCGCGCCCAAGTGGCAACCCGCCGCGCTGGTACCCATGTTTGCCCTGTTTTACGTTGTCTTGGCGCCATTTGTGGGGGCCTTTGCCGATGCGCAACCCAAAGGCAAAGTCATGTTTGTCAGCAACGCCATCAAGGTGGTCGGTTGCCTGATGATGCTGTTCGGCACCCACCCGCTGATGGCTTACGCCATTGTGGGGCTCGGTGCTGCAGCCTATTCGCCCGCCAAGTACGGCATCCTTACTGAATTGTTGCCTTCATCCCAGCTGGTCAAGGCCAATGGCTGGATAGAAGGCTTGACGATTGCGTCGATCATTTTGGGCGTGCTGTTGGGCGGGCAACTGGTGGGCTACGTGATTTCAAGCAAGCTGCTGGCCATTGACCTGCCATTGATTGGCACCAGCATTGACACGCCGCCAGAAGCCGCCATCAGCGTGCTGATATTTTTGTACCTGATTGCCGCCTGGTTCAACACCCGCATCCCCAGCACCGGGGTTGAGATGCGGCCCATGCTGCGCAACAAGCTGGCTCTGTTGCCAGACTTCTGGAACTGCAACGCCGCCTTGTGGCGCGACAAGCTGGGGCAAATTTCACTGGCCACCACCACACTGTTTTGGGGCGTGTCGGGCAACCTGCGCTACATCGTGCTGGCGTGGGCGTCTGCGGCGCTGGGCTACAGCACCACACAGGCGTCGTCACTCGTTGGTGTGGTGGCCATTGGCACGGCAGTAGGCGCAGTGGTGGCGTCCATGAAAATGCGGCTCGACCAGGCCACCAGCGTCATACCGCTGGGCATTGGCATGGGGCTGCTGGTGGTCTTGATGATTTTTATCGACAACGTCTGGGTGGCCGCGCCATTCTTGATTTTGCTCGGCGGCATTGGCGGCTTTTTGGTCGTGCCCATGAACGCATTGCTGCAGCACCGTGGCCATAACCTGATGGGTGCAGGCCGCTCGATTGCGGTGCAAAACTTTAACGAGCAAGCCTGTATTTTGGCGCTGGGCGCAGGCTACACCTTGTCAACGGCAATGGGGCTGTCGGCTTTTGGCGCCATCACTATTTTTGGCTTGGTGGTAGCAGGCTTTATGTACATCATTCAGCGCTGGCACAAGAGTAATTGCATCAAGCACAAAGAGCAGGTTGAGCATTTATTGAGTATTGCCCGCAGCGACACATCGCATTAACGCCGTCCTTTGCAATTAGTCGCAATTAGTCCGTTGGCCCTGAGCTGTGTCGAAGGGTACTCAGGCTTAGACAAGCCCAGCCCGAACGGAAGTAAAAACTTTGATTCATCATGTCACTCGCTAAATCTACTGGCGGCGCTCTGGCTGCCAGCGCCATTGTTGTCAATGCCTTCATCTGGGGCGTGTCGTGGTGGCCGCTCAAAGCATTGCAACAAAGCGGCTTGCATCCCCTTTGGGCCACAGCCGCTGTGTACCTGCTGGTATCGGTTGGCATGCTGGTTTTTTACCGCCAGTCAGGGCGGGCATTGCTGGCCAACCCGCACTTGTGGTTCCTTGCGCTGGCCTCCGGTTTGACCAATGTGGGTTTTAACTGGGCGGTGACGGTGGGCGACGTGGTTCGCGTCGTGCTGCTCTTTTACATGATGCCTGCCTGGTCAGTTCTGGTGGCTTGGGCGCTGTTAGGCGAAAAGCCAACGCGCGGCTCCCTGCTGCGGTTGGCTTTGGCGATGGCGGGCGTGCTCATTGTGCTTAAAACACCAGAATCCCCTTGGCCAGTTCCACAATCTGGGGTGGACTGGCTGGCGCTAATGGGCGGCCTCAGTTTTGCCATCACCAATGCTTTGCTGGTCAAGTTCAATGACAGCCCCAGCAGCGCACGCATGCTGGCCATGTTTGCAGGCGGCGCACTGTTGTCAACGGCAGTGTCAGTGCTTGGCCTGGTTATGGGCATCCTGCCGCAGCCGGCGCTAGAGGCAGCAGGCATTCCGGTATTTTTTGGACTTTGCCTGGCGTTTATCGTCAGCAATGCCGCTTTGCAATATGGTGCAGCCGGTCTGATGGCCAGCACCACAGCATTGCTGATGCTGACCGAAATCTTGTTTGCCAGCGTGTCTGCTGAGCTGCTGGGCGCAGCAGACTTCACACCGCGCATTTTTTGGGGCGGCAGCCTGATTGTTGTGGCTGCTCTGCTGGCGGCCATTGCGCATCGCAAAACTTAAAACCGTTTTTTTTTACCAAGGAGCCCATCATGAGCAGCCCAACCCCTATGTCCACCATTTACGACTTTCAAGCCCAGTCCATCAGCGGTAAAGACATGGCTCTCAGCGACTACAAAGGGCGCGTCATGCTGATCGTCAATACCGCCAGCAAGTGCGGGTTTACCCCACAGTTTGGCGGATTGGAGGCGCTGCACAAAGCTTACGCAAGCAAAGGCCTGGTGGTAGTTGGTTTTCCGTGCAACCAGTTCGGTGCGCAAGACCCCGGCGCAGACGGCGAGATTGCCGAGTTCTGCCAGGTCAACTACGGCGTGAGTTTTCCCATGATGGGCAAGATCAACGTCAACGGCCCCCAAGCCCACCCGCTGTACAAATGGCTCAGCGCCGAAGCCCCAGGCCTGCTGGGCAGCAAGGCCATCAAGTGGAACTTCACCAAGTTTTTGGTCGGCAAAGACGGGCGCGTCATCAAGCGCTACGCCCCGTTAGACAAACCTGCAGGCCTGGCCAAAGATGTTGAGGCGGCTTTGGCGGGCTAAAAGCAGGCCAGTGCTGCTTTTTATCCATCCAATCAGGGTCGCTGTGTCTGCCAGCTTTCTGCAACAAATGTGATGTTTATTCGTCTGATTCGTAAGTGTTAACAACGCGCATGTCCCCCGCGTTGCAGTATTTTTCACCTCTGGTCTGTCCCATATTTATGGGACAGACAAAACGCAGATGAGGAAACACAATCCTTGACAAATTAATTTTTCTTGAAAGACCCCATGACGTCACACGCCAGCATGAACCGCATTTACCGCTTGGTATTTAACGCCGCCCTGGGCATTTGGGTCGCGGTGGCTGAAAACGCCAAGGGTCGCGGTAAAGGCGGCAGGGCCGCTTCGGCATTGATCGCTGTTTTGGCTGTTTTAAGCCCAGCAGCACACGCCGCCAGTGCTGCAGATGCAACGGTCGTGAGTGGCGCGGGCACCGTGGCAACCGCCGGGCTCAACACCACCATCAACCAGACCAGCCAGCGCCTGGCCATTGACTGGACACAGCTGTCAACCGCCGCTAACGAATCGCTCACGTTCAACCAGCCCAACGCCCAGGCGATTGCACTAAACCGCATCATCGGCTCCAGCCCCAGCAACTTGTTGGGCAGCCTCACGGCTAACGGGCAAGTGTTTATCTTGAACCCCAACGGCGTCCTGTTTGGCGCGGGTAGCCAGGTCAATGTGGGCGGTTTGGTCGCGTCTACCCTGGCCATGAGCAATGCTGACTTTCAGTCGGGGAGCAACATCTTCAGCAAAACCACCGGCACGGGCTCGGTCGTCAACCAGGGCAGCATGACAGCAGCGCCCGGTGGCTACCTGGCCTTACTGGCCCCTGAAGTGCGCAACGAAGGCGTCATGTCGGCCAGCCTGGGCACCGCCCTGCTGGCAGCGGGCAACAAAGTCACCCTCAATTTAAACAACGGCAGCCTGCTGGGCTACAGCGTTGACGAAGGCGCCATCAAGGCGCTGGCAGACAACAAGCATCTGATCCTGGCCGACGGCGGCCAGGTGCTGCTATCTGCCAAGGCAGCGGACGCGTTGAGTACTGCCGTAGTGAACAACACCGGCGTTATTGAAGCCACATCGCTGACCATCGCCGGGGGCAAGATTTTGCTGGAAGGCGATCTGGTGGTGCAAAACGGCACACTTGATGCGTCAGGTGTATCAGGCGGCAACATCAATATCAATGCCCGCGCCATCATTGATGGCGGCACAGCAAATGCCAGCGGAACGTCGGGCAGCGGCGGCAACATCAACTACCGCGCCACCCAGGCCATTGTGCAAAGCGCGGCAGCCAGCCTGTCAGCCAATGGCGCCACAACTGGTGGAACCATCAGTTTGAACAGCGACAACAACCTGTTTACATCAGGCACGCTAAGCGCCACTGGCCAAAACGGCGGCACGGTTGACCTGCTTGGCAACCGCGTGGTGTTAGCGGCAGCGAAGGTTGACGCATCAGGCACCGCAAACGGCGGCTTGATTCGTGTCGGCGGTGACTTTAAAGGTGCCAACCCGAACATCAAAAACGCACAAACCACGCTGGTTAACGGCGCTACCACCCTCAAGGCCAACGGCGCAGACGGCAAAGTCGTCGTCTGGTCAGACAGCAAAACCAACTTTTACGGCAATATTATTGCCACGGGTAACGCTATCAAAGGCGGCGAGGCCGAAGTCTCCAGCAAAGGTACTCTGACTTATGGCGGTAACGCCACTCTGGGCAAAGGCGGCACACTGCTGCTGGATCCAGCCAACATCATCATTGACGAAACAGCAGGCCCTGCGGCATTTGCGCTACAAGACCCGAACGCATTTGAAGGCAAGGGTTTCGGTGAAAACGTGACAGTGCTGGGCACCGGCCTGGCTAGTTCAAACTCATCTGGTGGCGATGAAAGCTCGTTTGCATCCCGCGAAGGCCCTGGCGGCAGCAACTCGGCCAGTACGTTTGTGCCGAACGGTAAGGTGGTCATAGCGGCCAGCAACGACAACCTGGGCGGTGCAGCTGCAGGCGCAGCATATTTGTTTGACACGAATACGGGCGCCCTGTTATCGACCCTGACGGGTAGCCAAGCAAATGACCGAGTTGGCAACAACGGCGTCACCGCCTTGGCCAATGGCAACTTTGTGGTGCGCAGCGGTAATTGGAGCGGAGATAAGGGCGCCGTCACATTTGGCAGCAGCACGGCGGGTGTTAGTGGCGCTGTGTCCGCAAGCAACAGCCTTGTGGGTTCGACGCAATATGACTACGTCGGCAATAACGGTGTTACGAGCTTCGCCAATGGTAATTATGTGGTGAGCAGTGCCAATTGGGACGGTCAAAAAGGCGCAGTCACGTTTGGTAGCGGAACGACCGGCGTGAGCGGAGTGGTCGACAGCACCAACAGCCTGGTTGGCTCAAACTCAGGCGACTACGTCGGAAACAATAGCATTACAGCCCTGACCAACGGCAACTATGTGGTCAGTAGCAGTAACTGGGGCGGCCAAAAAGGCGCAGTCACCTTTGGCAGCGGCACGACGGGTGTGAGCGGCGTAGTCGACAGTACCAACAGCCTGGTCGGTTCGACCTCAGGCGATTATGTCGGCGGCGTTACTGCCCTGACTAACGGCAACTATGTGGTGAACAGCAATAGCTGGGGCGGCGGAAAAGGAGCAGTCACTTTTGGCAGCGGCACGGCGGGTGTGAAGGGGGTAATTGACAGCATCAATAGTCTGGTTGGCTCGACCTCAGGCGACCGCGTCGGTAACGGCGGTGTCACTGCACTAACAAACGGTAACTACGTGGTTAGTAGCCCAGTCTGGGGCGTTCAAAAAGGCGCAGTCACCTTTGGCAGCGGCACGGCTGGTGTTACGGGAGCAGTTGACAACACCAACAGCTTGGTTGGCACTACGGCCGGTACACCTTTTAATTATTATGGCTACACCTACTATTACGGTGGTGATCTGGTGGGTAACAACGGCATCACCGCCTTGGCCAACGGCAATTACGTCGTGAATAGCGCCAGCTGGGGCCTAAACCGTGGCGCATCCACTTTTGTTGACGGTTCCACGGGTGTCACAGGCGTTGTTTCAGCCAGCAACAGTCTGGTAGGAACAACCCCGGGTCGGGTTCAGGTCTACAACTATGGCTTCCTTTATTACTCAATAAACGGTGGAGACCAAGTAGGCGATGGCGGCGTGACTACCTTAACCAATGGTAACTATGTGGTGGGCAGTAGTAACTGGGACGGCCAAAAAGGCGCGGCCACCTTTGGCAGCGGCACGACGGGCGTAAAAGGCGTCATCGACAACACCAACAGCCTGGTTGGTTCTTCACAATACGACTACATTGGCGGCAACGTCACCGCCCTGACCAATGGCAACTATGTGGTGCGCAGCTCTAATTGGCAAAACGGCAAAGGCGCGGTCACATTTGGCAACGGCACGACGGGCATGAAGGGTGTGGTTGACAGCACCAACAGCCTGGTTGGCACGAACTCGGACGATAACGTCGGCGATAACGGCGTTACTGTGCTAACTAACGGCAACTATGTAGTGAACAGCTCTAATTGGGATGGCGGAAAAGGCGCGGCCACGTTTGGCAGCGGCACGACCGGCGTCATCGGCGCGGTGTCTGCATCCAACAGCCTGGTCGGCTCAACGTCGGGTGACTCGGGTGACTACATTGGCAGCGACACTACGGCCTTGGCTAACGGCAACTATGTGGTGAGCAGCAGTAGTTGGGATGGCGGAAAAGGCGCGGTCACATTTGGCAGCGGCACCACAGGCGTTATCGGCGTAGTGTCTGCATCCAACAGCCTGGTCGGCTCAAACACAGGCGATGCCGTCGGAAACAATGGCATCACTGCATTGGCCAATGGCAATTACGTGGTGAGCAGCGATGATTGGGATGGCCAAAAAGGCGCGGTCACGTTTGGCAGTGGCACCACTGGCGTGACGGGTGTTGTCAGCGAAGTCAATAGCCTAGTAGGCTCAACCCCAGCAACGTCTTATGCTTTTCTTTACCCGGACAACATGACCAGTTATGGCGGCGACCGTGTGGGCAGCGCCGGCGTTACCGAACTGGCGAATGGCAACTATGTGGTCAACAGCTCTAACTGGGACACCCAGCGCGGTGCAGTGACCGTAGGTAGTGGAACCACTGGCGTGCAAGGCGTTGTGTCGGCCAATAACAGCTTGGTGGGCGCGACCGCAGGAACAGTCAGTACCCAAGACTACAGCTACTACGTCGATTATGGTTATCCTGGCCCTTACGTGCAGTACTCCGTCTCAGGCGGAGACCGGCTCGGCAGCAATGGGGTCAGGGCTTTAACGGGTGGTAACTACCTTGTGACCGTTCCCGATATCGCCAACGGCACGGGCCAGGTACTGGTCGGCCTGTCTGGCAGTATCGGGTTTGACACCGCACAAGGCCAGAGCCTGCGCATGAACCCAGCAGGCATTGCAGCCACACTGGCGGGCGGCACCGCCGTGACGCTGCAAGCCGGCAACGACATCACCGTCAACAGCAACATCACGGTTGCGGGTACAACCGGCGGGGCCTTAACGCTGCAAGCTGGGCGCAACATTAACCTGAACAGCGTGATCACCACCGCCAACGGCAGCTTCACCGCATCTGCAGGCGACCCAGCCGCGTTTGGGCCAGGTCGGGAGCCGGGAGCTGCCGCCATTAACCAGGCGCCAGGCTCGGCGATTAATGCAGGAACGGGTGTGGTGACATTGCTGGTGGATGGCTTGCCAGTGGGTGCTTCATACAGCGATAGCGCAGGCAGCGCAGGCAGCGCAGCTGCGTTGCAAAGCGTGTACCAAATCGCACAACTGCCAATTAACAGCGACATCAAAACAGCCAACGCCAACCCAGGCATCGTCCAGTCGCCAACCGCGATTGTGGGTTGCGGTATGGCCATGCCAGCGAGTTTTGACGTTGCTCAGTGCAATTGATCGGAATCTGATTGCTATGATTTCAGGAGCTGCCAGCGCATATAAATCGTGGTCTGCAGCACCAAAATATACATAAAATATGCGAAAAACACCCCAAGACATGCCTAAAACACTAAAAATGAACGCTCATCCGCTCTTTAACCGCCAAGCCATTTCCCAGGCCGCTGTCCTTGCCCTGTGCAGCCTCAGCTACGCCCACGCGCAAATCCCCATGCCCCCAAATTCAGGTCAGGTTCTGCGTGAGCTGCAAACCCCGGCTCCCGCCTTGCCCCACACCCTGCCCGCTGCGCGAGCCGAAGCGGTGGATGCGCCTTCCGGCAACCAAACCAAGGTTCTCGTCAAGTCTGTTGCCATCACAGGCAATCAGGAAATCCCGACCGCCGAGCTGCTGCCGCTGGTTGCCAGCCTGGTGGGCTCCGAGCAAACGCTGGCTCAGCTGAACACCGCTGCCCGCCGCATCACCAACTACTACCGCGCCAAGGGCTTTGCTGTGGCCAGGGCCTTGCTCCCGGCGCAAGACATCACCAGCGGCGCCGTGACGATTACAGTCATTGAAGGTCGGGTTGCTGCATCCCGCATCGCTAACACCAGCCGCTTATCCGATGCTTTGGTCGGCAGCTACATTGCAGAAGTTAAGCCCGGCGCTGTAATTCGCTCCGCCCAGATTGACCGCGGTGTGTTGCTGTTGCAAGACACGCCCGGTGTGGCATCGTCCCGCGCCACGCTGCAGCCTGGTGCCAGTGTTGGCACATCGGAACTGCTGATTGAAGTCACGCCTGCGTCCATGCTGTCTGGCAGCGCAACGCTGGACAACTATGGCAACCGCTACACCGGCGAATACCGCCTGGGCGCCAACCTTGCCGTGGCCAGCCCCCTGGGGCGCGGCGACAAACTGAGTTTTAGTGCGCTGACGGCTGGGTCTGGCCTGTCGTTTGCCCGGCTGGCCTACCAAATGCCGGTGGGTGCTGACGGCCTGCGTGTGGGCGCAGCCTACTTTGATACCCGTTACAAGCTGGGCCGCGAGTTTGCTGCGCTTGATGCTCAAGGCAGCGCCAAAAGCACCTCCGTGTTAGCGGCTTATCCATTCATTCGCAGCCCGTTGCGCAACTTGAGCGGCACGGCATCGTATGAAGCCAAAAGCCTGAAAGACCGCATCAACTCAACCGACACCACCACAGACCGGAAAGTCAGCGTAACCAGCTTGGGCTTGGCCAGCAACCTGCAAGACGGCTGGCTGGGCGGCGGCATCAATACGGCAGAACTGACGCTGGTGATGGGCAACCTCGACATTGCCTCTGCCGGCGCACTGGCCATTGACGCGGTCTCTGCCAAGACCAATGGCAGCTACCGCAAGGTCGCATACGGCCTTAGCCGCTTGCAGCGTGTCACTGACACCACACAACTGTCGTTGTCGCTGAATGGTCAGCAAGCCAGTAAAAACCTGGACTCGTCTGAAAAGTTCAGCCTGGGCGGGCCCAGCGGCGTGCGGGCCTACCCCACCGGCGAAGCCATTGGCGACGAAGGCCTCAAAGGCACGGTAGAGCTGCGCCACAGCTACAACGCCAACTTGCAGGTCACAGCTTTTTATGACTTTGGTAGCGTGCGGGTTAACAAAACCCCTTTTGGGCCAACCGCATCCAACAGCAGGAATCTGGCAGGCGCTGGCTTTGGCGTCAACGCGGCATTTGACAAGGTGCAAGTAAAGGCCGCACTGGCCTGGCGTACCCAAGGCGGCATGCCCACCAGCTTGCCAGCGGGTTCTGTGAAGACACCGACGCTGCTGGTTGCTGCTTCTATCGGGTTTTAACGAGGTCAAGTCGCGACAGATCGCGACTTGACTCGCTAAAACAGTGCCTGGCCCAATTAAGTTGAGTGCTAGTAGCTACTAAATATATAGCAACGCGCATCTATAGCCCCGTCCGCGCAATGTAGCGCTTGCGCATAAAAACCGTCAGCACACCCACCACCACCAGCACCATTAGCCCCACCGTCATCCAGAAGGCGGTGGGCGACTTCAGGCCGGGGATGTGGTCAAAGTTCATGCCAAAAAAACCGGTGATCAGGTTCAGCGGCAAGAAAATGGCGGTCACGGCAGTCAGGGTTCGCATCACGTCGTTGGTGCGGTTGCTTTGCGCATTGAAATGGATTTGCACCACCGTCTCGGCGGACTGCTCCAGTCTGCGGGCATGCTGGGTTACGCGCGCAATGTGTTCCATCACGTCACGCGCCCGGGCTACCAACTGGTCGCGCTGTTGCTGCGCGGCTTGCGTGGCCTGGTCGCGGCCAAGCATGAACGACGCCAGCGGTTGCTCGCGCAGGGAGTCCAGCCACTCTTGCATGGCGTCATGCTGCTCGTCGCACAGGTCTTCCAGCACATGCAGCTGGGTACGCGCCGTCATCAGCGTACCCCAGTTGTCAAAGCGTGAATTGGCCCTCAGGAGGTCAGCCTGCCAGTGCTCCAGCTGGCTGGCCAGCACCTTGCGCAGGTCCAGGTAGCTGTCAACCATGGCGTTGATCATGCGCAGCGCCAGGTCGGCCGGGCTGATCGGCAGGCGGTTGCGCGCTGACGCCGGGTCGGTGCTCGACACGTCGGCGCTGAATTTGGCATCTGCCAAAAAGCGCTGGATAAAACTTTTGGCGGCATAGCAGCCCGGTGGATGCACGCTGATCAGGCAGTGGTCAAACACCGCAAAGCCCACAGCCTTGGAGCCGATGCGGTTAAAAGTGGGCACACGCTCACCACGCTTTTTAGTTTTTCCGTCTTGCCCGTGGTAGTCGTGAATCGCTTTTTCTTTGGCGTGCTCTGCCTGCGTTTCAAGTTGAGTGGCCAGCCGCCGGAAAATGATCAGATCGTAAATCGAGGTCGAGTCGTAATGCGACGGATGCACCGCACTGGCCAGGTCCTGGCAATGCAGGTCAAGCAGCGTTGAGCCGCCCAGTTGCAGCGCCGCTTGCTGTATTTGGGCTTGCGCGGCGTCAAGCTCGTGCTGCTCCAGAAACAGCCAGACAAACCCATCAGGCGGCGGCTGCGCAGGCGCGGCATCTACAAACCGCAGGCTGGCACCGGTAAATTCAACAATTTGCATGAGGGGAGCCTGTTTGACGTGTTCTGGGGTGATTTTGGGGTGATTCAGGAACGTTTTCAGGTATATTTTAGTGCTCTAGACCAATAAATACGTGCGCTAGCAGCTCCTGAAATAGTAGCAGATTCATTGTAGCTTGCGCGCCGCATCCATCGCAAAATACGTCAGCACGCCATCTGCCCCGGCACGTTTGAAGGCCAGCAGGCTTTCCATCATCACCGCGTCATGGTCCAGCCAGCCGTTTTGCGCAGCGGCTTTGAGCATCGCGTACTCCCCGCTGACCTGATACGCAAACGTCGGCACCTTGAACTCGTCCTTGACGCGGCGCACCACGTCCAGGTAGGGCATGCCGGGCTTGACCATCACCATGTCTGCGCCCTCGGCAATGTCCATGGCCACTTCCCGCAGGGCTTCGTCTGTGTTGCCCGGGTCCATCTGGTAAACCTTTTTATCTGCCTTGCCCAGATTACCTGCCGAACCCACCGCATCTCGAAACGGGCCGTAAAACGCTGATGCGTATTTGGCGCTGTAGGCCATGATTCGGGTGTGGATGTGGCCCTTGGCTTCAAGCGCGTTGCGAATCGCACCAATGCGGCCATCCATCATGTCGCTGGGTGCCACAATGTCGACGCCCGCCTCGGCTTGGCACAACGCCTGGCGCACCAGCATGGCGGTGGTTTCGTCGTTCATGATGTAGCCATTAGCGCCTGGCGTCATGTCGGGCAAGCCGTCTTGGCCATGCGTGGTGAAAGGGTCCAGCGCCACATCGGTCATCACGCCCAGGGCTGGAAACTGCTTTTTAAGCGCGCGCACCACACGCGGCACCAGGCCGTCAGGGTTGATGGCTTCCACGCCGTCGTAGGTTTTCAAGCTGGCGTCAATCACCGGAAACAGCGCCATCACCGGAATGCCCAGTTGTACGCATTCTTCAGCCACCGGCAGCAGCAAGTCAAGGCTCAAACGCTCAACGCCGGGCATCGACGCAATCGGCACGCACTGGCCTTGGCCTTCAGTCACAAACACCGGGTAAATCAGGTCGTGTGGCGTGAGGGTGTTTTCACGCACCAGGTTGCGGGTAAAAGCGTCGCGGCGCAAGCGGCGCGGGCGGCCAGCGGGGAAAACTGGAAATTGGGCAAAGTTTGTCATTAGCAAATTGTGCCAAAGGTTTCAGCGGCCGTAGCCACTTTTCCCTAGACCACGTGCTCTGGCAAGCGGGAGGCAGATAAACAGGCCATGCAATACGATTTATTTGTAAATTAAATTAAATAACATAAGATAATTGTCTACAGCGTAAGCAAAGTCTGATATCAGGCAGAAATTGTTACAAGTGGTGCCAACCTACGCCGTCAGGTGTCAAATTGTCAACGTTCAAAATTATCAATGCGTCTTGATTCAAAAATTCCGGTGGACCAGGCAGATGACAGCGTCGCGGCAAATTCTGAAAATTCTGGAAATTCCGGAGATTGGTATGTAGCGTATACACAGCCCAAAGCCGAGTTGCTGGCCGCTGACAATTTAAGCCGTCAAGGCTTTAACGTGTATTCCGCCCTGTACAAAACCTACAAAAAGTCTGCAGGGGCAGACACAAGCCAGAGTATTCCCATGTTTCCCAGATACCTGTTTTTCAGGCCTGGCCACACCACGCAGTCAATTGCTGCGGCGCGGTCTACACGTGGGGTGTCGTTCCTGCTGTCATTCGGCTTTCAAGTCGCGGTCATAAAAAATAGTCAGCTTGACGCCATCAAGGCGTTTAAATTGGCCCGAAACAGCCTGGATGCGGGCCAAATCAGCCCTTTCCAGCCAGGCGTCAAGGTTCGTTTTTCTGAAAGTCACATGCGGGGTCTTGACGGCATCGTTACCTCCGTGTCCAGCCAGCGGGTCCGGGTACTGCTTGAGCTTTTAGGCAAGCAGCATACGGTCAGTGTTGATCATCAGAGGGTTGAGTTGGTCTAGTTTCAAGCTGCATCCAGGTTTTTTGGTTTGCTGGGTGTGGTGGGTGTGGTGGGTCAGACTTGATGTTTTTTGGCGAAATGCCATAAAACACTGCGGTAGCCTGCAAGTTTGTTTTTTAATTGTTTTGGGGTGGTTCTGTTTTGTTGTTCTACAAAAGTAATCTGAAAAACGCAAGCTTGGTCTGCATCAGCCTCCTGCTTGCTGGCTGCTCGTTTGCCCCCGGCATCACGTTTAGCGCATCGGGCGACTCGCAGGGCTCAAGCGGTGGCATTCCGCTACCGCAGTGGATCCGGGCAATGGAGCCGGCCGCAAAACCCGGCAGTAACCTGCCAGAGGCAGACAAGGCGGTGTCAAGCGTTTTGCTGCCCATCACCGCTGACTTGATCCGGCTCCAGCGCAGCCAGCTTGCTGTTGATGCCAGCCCGGACGTCAAGCGCCTGTTTGGCACTGCCAAGCCCTACACCATTGGCCCCAGCGACGTGCTCAACATCGTTGTGTGGGAACACCCCCAACTAACCCTGCCACCGGCGGCTTCAGGCCCCGCAACTGACGCAGCCGGTATCTCCAGCGTGGGCAACGGTTACAACGTCAACGCGCAAGGCGCCATCCAGTTCCCCTATGTGGGCCTTATCAAACTGAGCGGCCTGACAGAAGAGCAAGCCCGCCAAGCCTTGATCGACAGGCTGGGTAAATTCCTCAAAAACCCGGACCTTACATTGCGCGTACAGGCCTACCGCAGCGCCCGCGTGTATGTTGACGGCGAAGTCAAATCGCCCGGCGGCGTGTCCGTCAATGATGTGGCGCTTACGCTGCCTGAAGCCCTTGCACGGGCCGGGGGGTTACTGCCTACGGCCGACCGCGCGTCAGTCACCATCACGCGTGGCGGCTCTACCACGCTGGTTAACTTGCCAGAGCTAGCCCGGCAGGGCGTCAACCCCGGCCAGATACTGCTGGCGGGCGGCGACACCGTGCAAGTCGCCAGCCGCGACGACTCCAGGGTCTACGTGCTGGGCGAAGTGTTGCGCCCAACATCAGTGCCCATGCGCAACGGGCGCATGACGTTAAACGAGGCGCTTGGCGAGTCCGGCGGCGTCAGCCAGGCGTCGGGTGATGCGCGCCAGGTCTTTGTGCTGCGCAGCGGCGGTTCGGGCATTGCCGAGGTTTACCACCTGGATGCCAGCAACGCATCGTCGTACATCCTGGCCACCAGTTTTGACTTGAAGCCGCGCGACGTTGTCTTTGTCGACCCATCGCCCTTGGTGCGTTTTAACCGCATCATCAGCTTGCTGGTACCGGGTGCAGTGCTGGCCAACTCGTCGGTTGACCTGACCAAAAAATAAGCTGCCCCAAGTCTGTGATGAAAAACATTCTGGTTTTGTGTATTGGCAACATCTGCCGCAGCCCCATTGCAGAGGCCATGCTGAAAAAAGAGTTTCCTGACAAAACAGTCTGGTCCGCCGGGTTGGGTGCATTAATTGGTAGCCCGGCAGACCCGATGTCTGTAGAGCTGGCTAAAACCAACGGCTACGACCTGTCAGCGCACCGCGCCCAGCAAGTTGAAGCCTGGATGTGCCAAAAAGCTGATTTGGTGTTGGTCATGGAGCAAAGCCATAAAGCCGACCTGGAAGCCCGCTTTCCCACCGTCAGGGGCAAAACGTACACCCTGGGCAGTGTGGGCGGCTTTGAGATTGCCGACCCGTACAGACAAGGGCGCGATGCATTCGAGCAAGCGTATGCCGCCATTGCCAAGGGCGTGGCAGGCTGGACGCCGCGCTTGCACCGGTTGGTTTAGTTTTTATCAATATTGGCCAGGCGTCTCCCGCTTGGTCAATGCCACTTAATAAGTACCACTTGGTAAATGCCACTTGGTAAGTGCCACTTGGTAAGTACCACTTAATAAGTACCACTCAGTTAATGCCTAGTTAATGAACTCTCCACAAATAGCCGCTCCCGACACTGCCGCCGCCCAAGACGGCGATGAAATCAACCTGCTGGAACTGCTCGACGTCGTGCTGGACAGCCGGTGGCTGATAGCTGCCGCCACAGCGGTTGCCCTGCTGGCAGGCGGTACCTATGCCTTTTTAAGCACGCCAATTTTTGAGGCCAACACACTGATCCAGGTCGAAGAAAGCAAAGGCAGCGGTGCAGCGTCCAGCGCGCTTGGCGAGGCCGCCAGCCTGTTTGAGATTCGCTCCCCCGCTACGGCCGAGATGGAAATCTTGCGCTCACGTCTGGTGGTGGGCCAGGCGGTGCACAACCTGCAGCTCGACTTGAGCGTACAGCCCAAAACCATTCCCGTTATTGGCGGCTGGCTGTCGCGCCGCGCCACCGCGCCATCCGATCCGGGGTTTTTGGGCATGGCGGGTTACGTCAAAGGCAACGAGTCATTGAAGGTTGCCACCTTCGACGTGCCCGCCGGGCTGGAGGGCGATCGCTTTTCTGTCACCCTGACAGGCAGCGGTTACCAGTTGTTTTCGCCTGATTTTGAACTGCTGGGTGCAGGTACCGTGGGCCAGCCATTCGACTTCACGATAGACGGGCAAAAAGGGCAGCTTCTGGTGATTTCGGCGGTTGGTAAGCCGGGCGCTGTTTTTTACCTGAAGCGCTTTTCGCGCCTGAAGGTGGTGGAAGACCTGCAGCAGGCGCTCAGCATTGCCGAGCAGGGCCGCCAGTCAGGCGTGATTCGTACCGGCCTGACGGGCAGCGACCCCGCCAGGATTGCCCTGACCCTGAACGAAATCGCCACACTGTATGTGCGCCAAAACATTGACCGCAAAGGTGCTGAGGCTGAAAAGTCCCTCGGCTTCCTTAGCACCCTGTTGCCGCAGCTGCGCCGCCAGATTGAAGAGTCAGAGACCAAATTCAACCAGTTTCGCAACCGCAACAGCTCGTTTGACTTGCCAACCGAGGCCAAGCTGGTGCTTGAGCAGTCCGTCAAGCTGCAAACCTCTTTTCTGGAGCTGCAACAGCGGCGCAAAGAGCTTGAGTCCCGCTTTACCGCACAGCACCCCAGCATTCAAACAATTGACGCCCAGCTTAAAGCGGTGTCCGGCGAAATTGGCGCCCTCAATTCCCGTGTCAAGTCGTTTCCTGATGTTGAGCAAGACCTGCTGCGCCTGACGCGTGACCTCAAGGTCAACACCGAGTTGTATGCCAGCCTGCTAAACAGCTCGCAACAGCTGCGTCTGGTCAAAGAAGGCAAGGTTGGCAATGTTCGGGTGGTAGACGTGGCCGCCATACCTGAAAGGCCCATCAAGCCGCAGCGCCTTACGGTGCTGGCGCTGGCGGGCGTGCTGGGGCTGCTTGCTGGCCTTGCACTCGCATTCTTGCGCAACAGCATGCGCCCCGGCATCAATGACCCGCAAGAGATTGAGCAGCGCGCGGGGCTTAACGTGTTTTCAACCATTCCCTTTAGCCCTGCGCAACTGCGGCTGGCAAAAAACATCAAAAGCAAAGCCAGTGGCAACCACCTGCTGGCGCTGTCGCAGCCTGACGACCCGGCGGTTGAAAGCCTGCGCAGCTTGCGCACGGCCTTGCAGTTTGCGCTGCTCGACATTACCAACAACATTGTGCTGATTACCGGCCCCACGCCCGGCATTGGCAAGTCATTTACCAGCGTCAACTTTGCGGCGGTACTGGGCGCAGCCGGAAAGCGGGTGCTGCTGATTGATGCTGACCTGCGCAAAGGCCACTTGAACCAATACTTCGGCATCGGCCGGGGCAAGGGCCTGAGTGAAGTCATCACCGGCAGCGCCCTGCTGGAAGACGCCCTGCACCGCCAGGCCGCGCCCAATGTTGACTTTTTATCAACCGGCACCTTGCCGCCCAACCCCGCCGAGCTGCTGATGACTGCCGCCACCCGGCAATTACTGAGCAACGTTGGCGCGCAGTACGACCTGGTCATCATCGACTCGGCCCCCGTACTGGCCGCGTCTGACACTGCCGTGCTGGCCCCGCTGGTGGGCACCACATTTTTGGTAGCCCGGGCAGAGATCACCAGCGTGGGCGAGCTGATAGAGACCGTCAAACGCCTGGCACAAAGTGGCGCACGGGCCAATGGCGTCATTTTTAACGGCTTGAACACCACCAAACGCCGCTATGGCTATGGCGCGGGTCAGGCGGGCCGCTACCGGTACCGCTACACCAATTACCAATATTAATTTCCCATATCGCGCCGTTGCAGCTCAATCGCCATGTCCCCCCAGCCCCCACCCCTACCTGACAGTACCGTGCTACCAGTGCCCCAGCATGTGGCCGTCATCATGGACGGCAACCGCCGCTGGGCCAACCAGCGCGGCCTGCCCAAAGCCATCGGCCATGCCAATGGGGCCAAGCGGGTACGGGCACTGGTAGAGGCGTGCTCTGCGCGCGGCGTGCGCTGGCTGACTTTGTTTGCCTTTAGCACTGAAAACTGGAAGCGCCCAGCCGACGAAATCACCAGCCTGATGGGCCTGTTTGTGCTGTATCTGCAAAAAGAAGCCAGCGACATGCACAAACAAGGCGTGCGCCTCAAAGTTATCGGCGACCTAACCGCCTTTGACGCCCGGCTGCGCGCGCTGATCACCAGCGTGGAGGCCATGACCGCCAACAACACCACCATCACATTAACCGTTGCCGCCAATTACGGTGGCCGCTGGGATCTGCTGCAGGCCGTACGCAGCTGGTACGCCGCCAACCCAGGCCGGCCCGCTAGCGACCTGAACGAAGCCGCCATTGCCGCCAACCTGTGCATGGCAGACGCACCCGAGCCCGAGCTATTAATACGCACTGGCGGCGAGGCGCGTGTCAGCAACTTCATGCTGTGGCAGTGCGCCTACACAGAGCTGTACTTTTCAGACGAGCTGTGGCCAGACTTCAGCGTTGACTCACTGGACAACGCCCTAGCCTGGTACGCCCGCCGTGACCGCCGCTTTGGCGGGCCCGACCGGACTGAAAAGCCCCAGCTCACGGGCGCAGCCCACGCAACGCTACCAACGCTTGCAGGCAAACCTTTAGACCAACATAAATCTGCCTGAGCCCCGGCAGACCAGCCCTATGCAAAACTTTTTAATGAGCCTCCCGTGGCCTGCGCTAACTGCGGGCCTTGCGGCGCTGCTGGTAGCGGTGTTGCTGGTAGCTACACAAAACTTGCACGGTCATTTAAGTATGGACAGCGACTATGGTGTGCAAAAGTTTCACATTCACCCAACGCCCCGCATTGGCGGCGTAGCCATTGCGGTGGGTGCGGTAGCCGGCTATGGGCTGGCCAGCCCAGCGCAACGAAGCCTGTTGGGCCCGCTACTGCTGGCAGGGGTGCCAGCCTTCGCTTTTGGGCTGATGGAAGACATCACCAAAAAAGTTAGTGTGCGCACACGCCTGCTGGCAACCATGGGCAGCGGCGCTTTGGGCTGGGCCATTACCGGCCTGGCAATCACAGACGCCAATCTGGTGGGGCTGGACTGGCTGCTGGGTTTTACCGTGTTGTCGGTTGCCTTTACCGCCTTTGCCGTGGGCGGCGTGGCCAACGCCATCAACATCATTGACGGCTTCAATGGCCTGGCGGCTGGTACTGTATTAATTATTTTGGCCAGCTTTGGCGTAATGGCGACAGCCCTTAGCGACCCCGACCTGGCCTACACCGCACTTATTTTGGCCGGTGCCGTGCTTGGCTTTGGCCTGGTCAACTGGCCCATGGGCCGCATCTTTTTGGGCGACGGCGGCGCGTACTTTATTGGCTTTGCCCTGGCGTGGTTTGCGGTGTTGATCCTGGCGCGCCACCCAGAGGTGTCAGCCTGGGCGCCCATGCTGGTGTGCGGGTATCCTATTTTGGAGGTGGGTTTTAGCATTATTCGCCGCCGCCGCCGCGGCTCCTGCCCCGGCGACGCCGACCGCCTGCACCTGCACAGCCTGGTCAAGCGCCGCGTTGCCCGCGCGCTGCTGCCCAACAGCAGCAGCCTGGCCCGCAACTCATTAACTGGCGCCATCATGTGGTCTGCCGCCCTGCTGCCCGCAGTTATCGCGTTGCGCTGGCATACCGACACGCCCGCGCTGGTGCTGGGTTTTGGTGGGTGCGCGCTGGCGTATGCCGCGGCGTATGCGCGGCTGACGCAGTTCCGTTGGTGTATTACGCCTGGTGTGAGGGTGTCGGCAACCAAAACTGAGGCAGCATAGGGCTTGCGAGTCAAAAAAGCTCTGCCAAAGGGCTTAATTTTTAATCAAAAATGACGCTCGCCCAATAAAAATGCGCGCCAACAGCTATTAAATTAATAGCAAATTAATAGCAAATCAATAGTAAATTAATCCGCCTTGTCAAAAAACTCAAAATGCGTTTTCTTAACAGCCTTACCGCCTCAAATTACTAAAAATGCATCCCACAGCATCTAATTTAAAAGTTGCCATTGTTGGCCTCGGTTACGTCGGTCTGCCGCTGGCAGTTGAATTTGGCAAGAAGCGGTCTGTAGTTGGCTTTGACATCAACACCACCCGTATCGCCGCGCTGCAAGCCGGCCAAGACCACACGCTAGAAACAGAGCCCGAAGAACTAAAAGCAGCTGTGCACCTGCGCTTTAGTACAAAAATCGACGACTTACGCGGTTGTAACTGCTTCATTGTCACGGTGCCCACGCCCATTGACGAGCACAAGCGCCCTGACCTTACGCCGCTGATCAAGGCAAGCGAAACTGTGGGCAAAGTCCTTAAGGCGGGCGACATCGTCATTTATGAGTCCACCGTTTACCCCGGCGCGACTGAAGAAGACTGCGTACCCGTGCTTGAGAAATTCTCGGGTCTCAAGTTCAACCAAGACTTTTATGCAGGCTACAGCCCAGAGCGCATTAATCCGGGCGACAAAGCCCACCGCGTTACCACCATCAAAAAAGTAACCGCAGGCTCCACGCCCGAGGTGGCTAACATCGTCGATGCCCTGTACAACGAAATAATTACAGCAGGTACCCACAAGGCAGCCACCATCAAGATAGCTGAAGCCGCCAAGGTCATTGAAAACACCCAGCGCGACTTAAACATCGCGCTCATCAATGAGCTGGCCATCATCTTCAACAAAATGGGAATTGACACTGAGGCAGTGCTGCAGGCCGCTGGCACTAAATGGAACTTTTTGCCCTTTCGCCCAGGTCTGGTGGGCGGCCACTGCATAGGCGTTGACCCTTACTACCTGACCCACAAGGCCGAGGCCATTGGTTACTTTCCACAGGTCATCTTGGCTGGCAGGCGCTTAAACGACAGCATGGGTGCTTATGTAGTTACGCAGCTTGTTAAAACCATGACGCAGCGCCGCATTCATGTGCAGGGGTCGCGCGTGCTGGTCATGGGACTGGCTTTTAAAGAAAACTGCCCAGACCTGCGCAATACCCGCGTGATAGATATCGTTAAAGAACTGGCTGAATATGACGTACATGCTGACGTGTACGACCCATGGGTTTCTGTTGCCGAAGCTCAGCATGAGTACAACATTACCCCCCTGCAAACGCTAGACACCGGCGCCTACGACGCCATCATCCTGGCGGTTGCGCATGACCAATTCAAAGCCATGGGCGCGCCCGCACTGCGCGCCCTGGGCAAGCCCCAGCATGTGCTGTTTGACCTGAAATATTTGCTACCCGCAACTGAAAGTGATTTGCGCCTTTAAGCGTATTGCCAGCCTGGTTGCCTAGCCAAACACGCCCGGCTATTGATATATGAAAGCAATCAGGCCCTAGCCCATACGTTACTTGCTTAGTTAGCTATCAAAATTAAAATTACCGTGACCGCTTACGACCAATTGCAAATCCGTCTCTCGCAAGAATCGTCCACCTGGCTTGTCACTGGCGTAGCAGGGTTTATCGGCTCTAACCTGCTTGAAACCCTGCTCAAGCTGGACCAGCGGGTAACCGGACTCGACAACTTTGCCACCGGCCACCAGCGCAACCTTGACGAAGTGCAAACCCTGGTCACCCCAACGCAATGGGCCAACTTCAGCTTCATCCACGGCGACATCCGCAACCCGGAAGACTGCCAAAAAGCCATGCTCTGGACCGCCGCTGACCCCGCCCCCGCCTTAGTCCCTCCCCCCCTGGGGGAGGGCAGGGGTAGGGGCTCCCCGAATCCATCCCCTGCGCGCGGAATTGTCGCAAACACCATCCCAGTTGACTACGTCCTACACCAAGCCGCCCTAGGCAGCGTCCCCCGCAGCCTGGCCGACCCCATCGCCACCAACGCCACCAACATCACCGGCTTTTTAAACATGCTGGTTGCCGCCCGTGATGCCAAGGTAAAAAGCTTTACCTACGCTGCCAGCAGCAGCACGTATGGCGACCACCCCGCGCTGCCCAAGGTTGAAGACACCATTGGCAAACCTCTCAGTCCCTACGCTGTAACCAAATATGTCAATGAGCTGTACGCCGACGTGTTTGCTCGCTGCTACGGCTTCAATACCATTGGCCTGCGCTACTTCAATGTATTTGGCCCCCGGCAAGACCCCGAAAGCGCCTATGCGGCCGTCATGCCCAAGTGGATTGCCAGCCTGATCAAAGGCGAACCCGTTTACATCAACGGCGATGGTGAAACCAGCCGCGACTTCTGCTTTGTGGCCAACGCCGTGCAAGCCAACCTGCTCGCCGCAACCGTGTCTTCAGTCCTCCCCTCCCCGGTATTACTCCCTCTCCCTCTGGGAGAGGGCAGGGGTGAGGGCTCCCCGACCCCGACCCCGACCGCATCCCCATCCCCCGCAGTAAACCAGGTCTACAACGTAGCCGTAGGCGACCGCACCACCCTGAACATCCTGTTCGCCCTGCTGCGCGACAACCTCGCCGCACACGGGGTCAGCGCCAGCGCACAGCCCGTGTACCGCGACTTTCGCGCTGGCGACGTGCGCCACAGCCAGGCAAACATCGGCAAGGCTCAGCATTTGTTGAGTTATGCGCCCACTCACAACATCAGGCAAGGCGTGCAAGCGGCTATGGGCTGGTACGTAAATAACGAAGCCAAGCAAGCCACATAAACCCCAGGAATCAAAAGACCCATACCCTCGCCCATACCCATACCCATGCTTGGGTCCGGCATCAGCAAACTGTGCAGGGGTATGTAACCAAAATTCAGGGGGGCGGCTCATGTGCAAAGCGGCGCTTACCCCAACTGGTAACAAGCTCAGTACCAAGAAGCAACCCAATAAAAATTTTGTGAATTTAAACAGCAACACACTCATCGCCCAACGTAAGGGAATTGTCCTCGCGGGTGGTTCTGGCACCAGGCTGCACCCCGCCACGCTGGCCATCAGCAAGCAGTTGTTGCCGGTATACGACAAGCCCATGATTTACTACCCGCTCAGCACCCTGATGCTGGCCGGAATCCGCGACGTACTGATCATTAGCACCCCGCAAGATACCCCCCGTTTTGCACAACTGCTTGGCGACGGCAGCCAGTGGGGCATAAATCTGCAGTACGCCGTACAAGCCAGCCCCGACGGCCTGGCACAGGCCTTCCTGATTGGCGAGCAGTTTATTGGCAACGCCCCCAGCGCCCTTGTACTGGGCGACAACCTGTTCTACGGCCACGACCTTGTGAGCCTGCTCTCAACCGCAGGCAACCAAACCAGCGGTGCCACTGTATTTGCCTATCATGTGCAAGACCCCCAACGCTACGGCGTCGTGGCCTTTGATAATGCAGGCATAGCCAGCAGCATTGAAGAAAAGCCGATCCATCCCAAAAGCAACTTTGCTGTCACCGGCTTGTACTTTTACGACAACCAGGTGGTTGACATCGCCAAAACCGTCCAGCCCAGCGCTCGGGGTGAAATCGAAATCACCGCCGTCAACCAGGCATACCTCGACCGGGGCCAACTCAACGTACAAATCATGAATCGCGGCTACGCTTGGCTGGACACAGGCACCCACGACAGCCTGCTGGAAGCCGGCCAGTTTATTGCCACGCTGGAGCGCCGCCAAGGCCTAAAAATCGCTTGCCCCGAAGAGATTGCCTGGCGCAACGGCTTCATCACGGCCGAGCAACTTGAAAAGCTGGCGCAGCCCCTAGCCAAGAACGGCTACGGCCAGTACCTGCAGCGCTTATTAAATGAAGAGGCTCAGCTTTGAAAAAGTTGATTGTTCAAGACACCCTTGTGTCGCTGACCCGAGTCAATGACGATGACTACATTTCACTGACTGATATTGCACGCGTTCGAAATTCTGATGAACCGAAGGACGTCGTCAAAAATTGGCTTCGCAATCGCGCCACCGTTGAATTCCTGGGGTTGTGGGAAAAGATCAACAACGCCGCCTTTAAAGGGGTCGAATTCGACTCCTTTAGACTCCAAGCTGGCTCCAACAGCTTCACTTTGTCGCCCAGTAAATGGATCGAGGCTACGGGAGCGATTGGCATTAAAAGCACTGCAGGGCGCAGCGGTGGCACCTACGCTCACAGAGATATCGCTTTCGAGTTCGCATCCTGGGTGTCGGCGGAGTTCAAGCTCTACCTGATCAAGGAATTTCAACGGCTTAAGGAAGACGAAGCCGTAAGGCTTGAGTCCGGTTGGGACATCAAACGCAGTCTTGCCAGAATCAACTACAAAATACACACTGATGCGATCAAGGAAACCATCATTCCGCACAGCATTACTCTAGCGCAAACCGGTTACATCTACGCATCAGAAGCCGACCTGCTAAATGTCGCCCTATTTGGCATGACAGCAAAAGAGTGGCGCGAGAAAACCCCCGGTCAACCCGGGAATATTCGGGATGCCGCGACCGTTGAACAACTTGTTGTCCTTTCCAATCTCGAAAGTTTGAACGCCGCGTTTATTCGGCAAGGTCTCCCGCAGTCTGAGCGACTCAAGGCACTAAATGAATTGGCGATTAGCCAATTGCGCTCATTGATGGGCTTCAACATCTCAGGAAAGCTGAAGTGAAGGTCACCCCAACCACCATCCCCGAAGTCCTCATCATCGAACCCAAAGTGTTCGGCGACGCGCGCGGCTTCTTTTACGAAAGCTTTAACCAGAAAGCCTTTAACCAAGCGACCAACACCGAGTACCAGTTTGTGCAAGACAACCACAGCCGCAGCACCAAGGGCGTGCTGCGCGGCCTGCATTACCAAATCCAGCAGCCACAAGGCAAGCTGGTGCGCGTCGTGAGCGGCTCGGTGTTTGACGTGGCGGTGGATATTCGCAGGGCATCGCCCACCTTCGGCCGCTGGGTCGGCATGGAGTTGAGCGAAGAAAACCACAAGCAACTCTGGATACCCGCAGGCTTCGCGCACGGTTTTATGGTAACCAGCGACTCGGCAGAGTTTTTGTACAAGACCACCGACTATTACGCGCCTGAACACGAGCGCTGCATTGCTTGGGATGACCCGGCTCTTGGCATTCAATGGCCTTTAACCGCAAGCCCCAGCCTGTCAGCCAAAGACCAGCAGGGTTTGGCGCTGTCCGAGGCGGAGATATTTTGATGGCTGCGGGATGCGCCCTGCTCCGGCACAGGCCATAACAGGCATGCGATGCAAAAAATATTGATGAAAATGCCACCTTGCGCCCATGCGGTGCGCATAAATAGCTATTAAATTTATAGTAAATGACTTGTCAGAATTAACAATTCAATTGCATAAAAAACCTATGAATCAACCTTTTATCCATCCCCTGTCAGATGCTCAGTCTGCCGCTATCGGCGCAGGCACACGCATCTGGCAATTTGTTGTTGTTCTGCCAGGCGCCACGATAGGCCAAGACTGCAACATCTGCTCCCACAGCTTGATAGAGAACGATGTGGTGATTGGAGACCGTGTCACCGTCAAGAGCGGTGTGCAACTGCGGGACGGCTTGCGCATAGGCGACGATGTATTTATCGGCCCCAACGCATCGTTTGCCAATGACCGTTTTCCTCGCAGTCGTCAAAAGCCCGAAAAATTTTTGGCCACCACGATTCACGATAGCGCTTCCATCGGTGCGGGGGCCGTGGTCCTGCCCGGCTTGGAGATCGGTCGCAATGCCATGGTCGCAGCCGGGGCTGTCATCACCCGTTCGGTGCCGCCCAACGCCGTAGTTGAGGGCAACCCCGCCAAGATCGTTGGTTATGTCGATGCTGCGCGCGGCGGAGAGTCTAGCGTGGCACCGGTCAAGGCTGAAGTGGGCGCGTCTTCAACCCGCGTGAATGGTGTGATGCTGCATTTCCTGCCCCGTGTAGTTGATATTCGCGGCAGCCTGACGGTGGGCGAGTTTGATCGCAGTATTCCGTTTACTGTAAAACGCTACTTCATGGTGTTTGACGTGCCCAGTGTGGAAACACGTGGCGAGCATGCACACCGTGAATGCCATCAGTTTCTTATCTGTGTTCGCGGTAGTTGTGCTGTGGTAGCAGATGATGGCACCAACCGCCAGGAGTTTTTGCTTGATCGCCCGGATGTAGGCCTTCATCTGTCGCCAATGGTCTGGGGTATTCAATACAAATACTCGGCAGACGCCGTATTACTGGTGTTTGCCTCGCACTATTACGACAGTGCGGATTACATACGAAATCACACCGATTTTCTCGCCTTAGTAAAGCCGGAATGAGTGCCGCTCAAATTCGCAAGGCTGGATGCATTCGAGGTAAAACGCTGGTGTTGCGTAATGCCGTTGTTGCTGACGCCGCCTTCATCTTGTCGTTGCGAATCAACCCGGAAAAGTCTAGGCATTTGTCAAAAGTCTCCGACGACCTGGATGCACAGGTGGCATGGCTTATCAGTTATCAAGAGCGAGACACGGAGGCTTATTTCATCATCGAAGATGTTCACGGAATCCCGCTGGGGACTGTGCGAATCTACGACGCCCAAAATGACAGTTTTTGCTGGGGTAGTTGGATTCTTTTGGAAAATGCACCGTCCTCTGCTGCAATCGAATCGGCGTTGATGGTCTACGTGTACGCACTGGAATCGCTTGGATTTCAAAGCGCTCACTTCCAAGTTCAAAAGGCCAATGAGCGTGTTTGGAGGTTTCACGAACGATTCGGCGCCGAACGCATTTGCGAAAACGATGTGCAGTACGAGTACAGGTTGTCGAACGCTGACATTAAATCATCCATTGACCGGTACCGAAGGTATTTACCCGATGATATTTTCACAGAGGACCATTTGAAGTGATCTCCTTCCTTGACCTAAAAGCCCCTTACCTTGAACTGAAGCAGGAACTGGACGAAGCAATTGCCCGCGTTGTCAGCTCCGGCTGGTTTATTGGCGGTGGTGAGGTTGATCGATTTGAAGAAGACTTTGCCCAATACTGCGGCGCGATCCACGCTATGGGCGTAGCCAACGGCCTGGACGCGTTGCACTTAGCCCTGCGCGCGATGGATGTGGGGCCAGGCGACGAAGTGATTGTGCCCAGCAACACCTACATCGCCACCTGGCTGGCTGTGAGCCAGTGCGGCGCTACACCAGTGCCGGTGGAGCCCGATGCACGCACTTACAACATCGACCCAGCATTAATCGAAGTGGCCATCACGTCCCGTACCAAAGTCATCTTGCCGGTGCACCTATACGGCCAGCCGGCTGACATGGACCCGATTTTGGCCATTGCTCGCAAGCACGGTTTGCGGGTGCTCGAAGACGGGGCACAGGCCCACGGCGCGCGCTACAAGGGCCAGCGCTTGGGCGCGCATGGCGATGCTGTGGCCTGGAGCTTTTATCCGGGCAAGAACCTTGGTGCCATGGGCGACGGTGGCGCTGTGACAACCAATGACGCCCATCTTGCCGACCGTATCCGCGTGCTGCGCAATTACGGTTCACGGGTGAAGTACGTGAATGCGGTACAAGGCTACAACAGCAGGCTTGACCCAATTCAGGCCGCCATCCTGCGCGTGAAGCTGGCGCACCTGGATAAGTGGAACGCCCGCCGGGGCGTTATCGCAGGGCGCTACCAGCAGGGTTTAGCTAATTGCGGACTGAAACTTCCACACGTGCCAGACTGGGCTGAGCCAGTGTGGCACTTGTATGTAGTGCAACACCCGCGCCGGGATGCTTTGCAAAAACAATTGGGAGAAGCAGGAATAGGGACGCTGATCCATTATCCTATTCCGCCACATCTTCAGGGAGCGTATGCAAATATGGGGCTTGGAAAAGGGACATTCCCCATCTCTGAGCGGATTCATGAGTCGGTGTTGAGTCTGCCCATTTCACCGAGCATGACGCTGGAGCAAGCCAACCAGGTGGTGGCCTGTTGCGGCGCAAAGATAGAAACTGAATGAGTTTAGTTAAGACCAGCATGCTGAACGGCATCGCCGTTGTAGTGAAAGTGGCTAGTGCCCTCGTGCTCAATAAGATACTGGCAGTCTATGTTGGCCCTGCGGGTTACGCGATCATCGGGCAATTTCAAAACGCAGTTTCTATCGTGGCCAGTCTTGCAGGTGGTGTGCTAGCGACTGGTGTTACCAAAGCGACTGCACAACATTTTGATGATGAAACTAAACAACATGCAGTCTGGCAAACAGCGATACGATTTTCTTTAGGCGCATCGTTATTCGCCGCAATTGCTCTTTTGTTTGTTGGTAATAATCTGGCTCATTGGCTGTTGCATCGAACTGACATGTCCAATGTCTTTGTTTGGTTGGCACTTGCTTTGCCTGCTATGGCTGTCAATAACTTACTGCTTGCTATCGTTAATGGCAAAAAGGAAGTTGGCATATACGTAATCGCTAACATCATTGGCAGCTTGCTAAGCATGTTGGTAATTGGACTGTTGGCATACTATTTTGGGCTGTACGGTGCGCTAGTCGCTTTTACAATAAATCCCGCGATTGTGTTGTGCTCTACGGCGGCCATGCTTGCGCGTCGAGATTGGTTCAAAGCTAGATTTCTATGGGGCAAGATGAATCGCCCCGCCTTGCGCGAGCTATCTGGGTTTGGCTTAATGGGGTTGACTTCTGCCCTGACAACGCCAGTCACGTATATGCTGATTCGCGATCATATGGCAACCAATCTGGGTTTATCCGCGACTGGTTACTGGCAAGCCTCGTGGAAAATAAGCGAGATATATTTAATGCTCGTGACCACCACACTATCAGTTTATTACTTGCCACGTTTGGCTGAAATACGAACAGCCCCAGAACTAAAAACCGAGATCCTTAAGGTTTATTGCTTCGTCATGCCGATAGTTATCGCAGGTGCGATAAGCATATACCTACTGCGTGACTTCATCATCCACACCCTGTTTACGCCAGACTTTTTACCCATGCGAGACTTGTTTCCTTGGCAACTCACCGGGGATGTTGTCAAGATCGGCTCGTGGGTACTCGCTTACATTATGCTTGGGCGGGCTATGGTGAAAATCTTTGTCATTACAGAAATCATTTTTTCTGTTTCATTTGTTGTACTGGGTTGGTCGCTGGTTGGGACCCTTGGTTTGGTAGGTGTGTCCGTAGCCTACGCGATAAATTATTGCTTCTACTGGGTCGTAATGGCGTATCTTGTAAAAACAGAAATGCGACAAATGAAGATCACAAGTTAATGAAAATTATTGTTCCGATTCTAGGTTTTGGTCGCGCTGGTGGCTACCGTGTTCTTTCGCAGCTAGCCAACGAATGGATCAAGCAAGGGCATGACGTTGACTTCTTATGTCCAGATAGTAGTGATGAACCGTATTTTCCAACCAACGCTGGAATTATCTGGGTAGATGTTGCTGGGAATTGTTCAAAAGAACGAGGGGCGATAACAAAGCCGAGTGGCTGGTATCACCTTAAGTCTCTGTACTCTGGATTAAAGGCGATTGGTAGGCAGTATGATGTCATTTTTGCTAACCACTCCCTTACCGCATGGCCAGTGTCGATGGCGTCATGTGGCATGGCAAAAAAAGTATATTACATACAGGCTTATGAGCCAGAATATTACACCAGTGCCAAATCGATTAAGGGTTATCTGTTGGCAATAGTGTCTGCGCTTTCTTATTATTTGCCATTAAACCGCATCGTAAACGCGCCGATTTATTTTCGCTATAAAAATCTAAAAGCTGCCCAATTTGTTCCGCCTGGTCTTGATCTGGATGTTTTCAAACCAGCAGAAATTACTCGCAATATTGAGGATGCAAAAACCATCGTGATTGGTTGTATTGGTCGGCACGAGCCCGAAAAAGGGACAATCTTTGCTCTGCGTGCTTTCGAGGAGCTTTATAAACGAGATACGCGATTTTTACTACGAGTCGCTTATGGCAATTTACCTGTGGACTGGCAACATGAACGATGCGAAGTTGTCGTCCCGAAGAATGATCAGGAGTTGGCAGATTACTACCGTAGCTTAGATGTCCTCGTTGCTCCTGGTACTGTGCAGCATGGAGCACCTCATTACCCCGTATTGGAAGCCGGTGCCTGCGGTGTCGCTGTTGTTACTACAGGTTATATGGGGGCAACTCCAGAAACTGCCTGGCTCGTACGCAATAAAGATGTCGAATCAATTGTGGATACTATTATTTATATCAAATCTAATGATGCGCAACGTATTGAAAAGATTAAATGTTTTTTGATTGATACTGAAAATTTTTCTTGGCGATTTGTTTCTGAAAAAATGCTCGATATCTTTACACAAACTTTATAGTTATTTATTTTTGAGTCAAACATTTTAATAATAAATGCTGATTAATCCAACTGTTTCAGCAGCTTATTTCTTCAAGCAACTTTCTTTCAAAAGAAAAAGTACTTATTTGATTGCGGTTTTCGCTTGCTTAGGTTTCATACTTTCTTTCTTTCAGGTTTTTGGAACAAGCCCGGACTACTCGCAATACATCGATTTCTTTAATCTAGCCCGTGTTGAAGGGCTTAGTATTTTAGTAGTCAGCCGATTCGAGCCGGCGTTTTCAGTTTTTAGTCTGGCGCTGATTTCGGTGTTTGCCGATAATGCGGTTATTTATAGCTCAATTGTTGCCACAACCATGTTGTTAAAAGGGTGGGCAATTAACGCGATCGCTTCTAGTAGCAGAATTTTTTTCCTTGTCGCCACATTCTATTTTGTACGTTATTTTTCGCTACATGAACTTACACAGTTAAGATCTGCCTGTGCTATCGCATTGGTTATGGTAGGAGCTACATATTTATGGGGTAGTAATTTGCGTCGCGGATTGTTTTTCTGTGCGGCGGCTACTTTATTTCAAATATCGGCTGCGGCCGTCATCCCGGCGCTCTTTGTTACGGCAGCAAAGCGATCAACAGTCATACTGATTGGAGTTGGAGTTTATGCAGTAGCTTTTGTTTACGCAGAAGTGCTTTCAGGATATTTCGCAAATTTCATTCCCATTTTGGATTTGTATAAAACCTACGGATTTTCACAGGACAAAACTAATCCCTTCGCCGTCCAGTTGTTAATTGATTGGGCGATGATAACCGTCTCTTTAATAATGTGGAGACGACTGAATTTGTTAATGAAGCGCATCGTTTTATTGCAACTCATCGGTATAGCAATTTTCTACGGTGCGATCGATTTTGGAGTGGTTTCCCACAGACTTAGAGAGTTTTATAGTGTGTTTTGGGTGTTCTATGTAGCTGATGGTTTGCGGCTGAAATCGACGAGACCACTCAGCTATTGTTTTGTTTTTGTTTGTTTTGGTTTTTATTCTTACGTCTTTTTCATAAGTGGAAAGTTTTTTAGTTAAATTTCAAGATGCGAATGCATTCACAAATACAAGTAGAAATCGTGATTGTTAATTGGAACGCTGGCTCCCAGCTCCGTACTTGCGTCGATTCAATCGCACAGTTTGGCGCCGATTTGGTGAAGCAAACCATAGTGGTCGACAACGGTTCTGTAGACGGGTCAGACGCTAGTGTGGAAGGCTTGCCCAATGTCACCTTGATTCGCGCATTCGCCAATCTGGGTTTCGGCAAAGCTTGCAACTTAGGTGCGCAGCAGGCTAAAAGCGACTACGTGCTATTTCTTAACCCCGACGCGGCTTTGTATGCAGAAACTTTGCCCAAGGCCTTGGCATACATGCAAGACTCTGCACACGCGAAGGTCGGCATTTGTGGGGTGCAGTTATTTGATGAGGCTGGTCAAATTTCACGGAGTTCTGCGCGTTTTCCTTCCTCCGCAGGTTTCGTCGCCCATGCAGTTGGGCTTGACCGATTATTTCTCCGTTTAGGCCACTTCATGGCTGAATGGGACCATCTGCAAACCCGTCAGGTTGATCACGTAATTGGCGCATTTTTTCTAATTCGGCGTGCCTTATTTCAATCGCTAGATGGGTTTGACGAAAGATTCTTTGTTTATTTGGAAGATCTTGATTTTTCGTATCGTGCAAGCCAAGCGGGGTGGCGCAGCGTATATCTGACTAATACGCAAGCTTTTCATGCAGGCGGCGGCACCTCCAACCAGGTTAAAGCGCAGCGCCTGTTTTATTCCTTGCGCAGCCGTTTGCAGTATGCGTTCAAGCACTTCTCTTGGGTGGGCGCTGTTGTCGTTTTGTTGGCCACATTGTTGATAGAGCCGATATCGCGATCAGTACTGGCGCTGCTGCGGCGTTCGTGGTCTGGCCTTAATGAAACCTGGACTGCTTATGGAATGCTGTGGCGCTGGCTGCCGCAATGGGTGCTCAGGGGTGTCACGCGTTGAAGAATCTCAAAGTGCTAGTGCTGACCAAATACGGTCGCTTGGGCGCATCGTCGCGCATGCGTTCACTGCAGTATCTGCCTTGGTTCGACCAAGCGGGCTTGCAGGTCACGGTGCAGGCTTTGCTGTCGGATGAGTTTTTGTCACTCCGTTATCAGCATGGTGCTTATGGTGTGTGGTCACTGTTGAACGCATACGCCACCCGTTTACGCGCTTTGATGGCGCGCCGGCAGTTTGACGTTGTGTGGATCGAGAAAGAGGCCTTGCCCTGGTGGCCGCTTTGGCTGGAGTTGGCCTTACTTGGCGGCGTGCCGTACGTGCTGGACTATGACGACGCTATTTTTCACAACTATGACCAGCACAGTAGCCTGTGGGTTCGCCGCCTGTTCGGCCGGCGCCTTGATGGACTAATGGCCCAAGCAACCCTGGTGGTGGGGGGTAATAACTATCTGGCCCAGCGGGCACGCGATGCGGGTGCGCAGTGGGTGGAGGTGCTTCCCACGGTGATTGACTTGGTACGATATCCATCACAACCCCAGACGCTGGTGGAGCCGCTGGCTGGTGGCAGTCTACCGCGCATCGTCTGGATAGGTTCGCCGTCTACAGTGCGTTACCTACAAATGATTCGCGAACCATTACAGGCTTTATTTGCGCGCCAGCCGTTTGTGCTGCGCGTAATTGGTGGCGGTGCGTTTGATTTGCCTGGTGTTCAGGTGGAAGTAATGCCATGGGCCGAAGCCACTGAGGTTGAAAACATCAGCGCTTGCCAGGTGGGAGTGATGCCCCTGCTGGATTCGGTATGGGAGCGCGGCAAGTGCGGCTATAAATTGATCCAGTACATGGCATGCGGCTTGCCGGTGGTGGCGTCTGGCGTAGGGGTGAATCCGGAAATTGTGCGCCATGGCGAAAACGGCTTTGTGGCCAATACATCTGATGAGTGGGTAACTTTGCTGGCAAAGTTGCTGCAATCCCCCTCTTTGCGCAGGCAAATGGGCGCGGCAGGCCGGCACAGGGTGGTGAACGAGTATTGCATTCAAAAAACAGGCCCCCGAACAGCGCAATTGTTACGGCTGGCTGCATAAAAGAGTTAATCAAATATGTGTGGATTTGCCGGTTTTTTTGGTAAGCCGTGGCTTGCAGTTGGGGTGCATGCACAGCTTAGGGCGATGACGGACCGAATCGACAACCGTGGCCCGGATTCAGCGGGGCACTGGTTGGACGCTGACGCGGGAATAGCGCTAGGCCACCGGCGTCTGGCTATCGTAGATTTGTCGCCTGCCGGGCACCAGCCTATGCCCTCGGGCAGTGGGCGGTATGTAATTGCTTTTAATGGTGAAATTTATAACCATCTGGATTTGCGTGCCCAATTGAATGGCATGGACGACCGCCCTTCGCACGCAATGGCGGGCGTTAGGTGGCAGGGGCATTCGGACACTGAGACGCTGTTGGCGGGGTTTGACGCCTGGGGCATAGAGGCGACAGTCAATAAGTGCATTGGCATGTTCGCTTTTGCAGTATGGGACAAGCAGAGTCGTGTCTTGACCCTTGGTCGTGACCGTTTGGGTGAAAAGCCGCTTTACTACGGCTGGCAAGGCCATGGTGAAGGTGCTGCATTTTTGTTTGGGTCCGAGTTGAAGGCGCTCAAGGCGCATCCTGCCTTTGCCGCAGAAGTGGACAGAGGTGCGCTTTGCTTGCTGATGCGCCATGGGTACATTCCTGCTCCGCACAGCATCTACCACGGTATTTTTAAGCTGCAGCCCGGCTGCTTGTTGTCGCTGTCATTGGCCGAGCGCACGCCAAAGTTAACGACATACTGGAGCGGCAAGACGGTGGTGGAGCAGGGGCTTGCGCAGCCGTTTACCGGCACCCCCTTACAGGCCGTTGATGCGTTGGAGACTTTGCTAAAAGACGCTGTGCGCAAACAAATGATGGCAGACGTGCCCCTGGGTGCATTTTTGTCGGGCGGGGTTGACTCCAGCACCATAGTGGCGCTTATGCAAGCGGTAGCCAAAGAGCAGGGCGGCTCGCCCGTCAAAACCTTCACCATTGGCTTTAACGAGGCCGGATACAACGAGGCCGGGCATGCCAAAGCCGTGGCACGCCACTTGGGTACTGACCATACCGAGCTGTATGTGTCGTCCGCGCAGGCTCTTGAGGTCATTCCAAAGCTGCCAAGCTTGTATTGCGAACCGTTTGCAGACAGTTCGCAGATTCCGACGTTTTTAGTTAGCCAAATGGCCCGCCAGCATGTCACGGTGTCACTTAGCGGCGACGCAGGGGACGAATTGTTTGGTGGGTATAACCGCTACACGCTCGGGCAACAAATGTGGGGCAAACTGCAGCGCATACCGCTAGGGATGCGCCGTGCGCTGGCTAGCGGCGTGACTCGCTTGTCTCCTTGCACCTGGAATCGTTTGCTGGGGCCGGTGCAGGGCCTGATGCCACAAAGCCTGGCACACGCCAACATTGGCGACAAGCTGCACAAAGGCGCGGGGGTGATGGCGGCAGGTAGTACTAGCGAGCTGTACCAACTGCTAGTGAGCCAGTGGTCCGACCCAGCCGCTGTGGTCATTGGAGGAGTGGAGCCATCTACTGCATTGACCGACGCCACCCAGCAGCCCGACACTGATCAATTTGTGCACCAGATGATGGCGCTGGACATGCTGAGTTATTTACCAGACGATATTTTATGCAAGGTCGACCGCGCGGCTATGGGCGTGAGTCTGGAAACCCGCGTGCCCATGCTTGACCACCGGGTCGTGGAGTTTGCCTGGACTCTGCCGCTGGACTACAAATTGCGCGGTGGGGTTGGCAAGTGGCCGCTACGCGAAGTTTTGTACCGATATGTGCCAAGAGCGTTAATCGAGCGGCCCAAAGTTGGCTTTGCTATTCCGCTTCACGAATGGCTGCGTGGGCCGCTTCGGGGCTGGGCAGAAGCCTTACTGGACGAAGCACGTTTGCGGCAAGAAGGCTACTTTCACCCCGCGCCTGTTCGTCAAAAATGGACTGAGCATCTAGGTGGGAAGCGAAACTGGGCACCGCACTTATGGTCTGTGCTGATGTTCCAAGCATGGCTGGAGCATCAACAAGTCTGACGGGTTGATGAAGCCAAAATGAAAATCATTCTCTTCGCCAATACCGAGTGGTATTTGTTCAACTTTCGCCTGTCTTTGGCCAAGGCGTTGCGGGCTCAGGGCCACGAAGTGCTGCTGATCTCGCCACCGGGCGAATACGGCGCGCGTCTGCAAGCGCTGGGCTTTCGCTGGGAGGCTCTGCCCATGGACCGCAAAAGCTTGAACCCGTTAAAAGAGCTGGCATTGCTGGTCTATTTATGCCGGCTTTACAGGCGCGAGCAGCCAACGCTGGCACACCACTTCACCATTAAGTGCGTGGTGTACGGCTCGATAGCTGCGCTGCTGGCAGGTGTACCTGCACGAGTAAATGCAGTTGCGGGGATGGGTTATGTATTTACCAACCCGGCGCTTAAGGCGCGGTTGCTACGGCCCCTGGTTCGCGGGCTGATGCGGCTGGCACTGAACAGCAGAGGTGCGCGGCTGATTTTGCAAAACAGTGACGACATGGCTGCTTTTGCAAACGCAGGGCTTGCCCGGCCAGAGTTAACCCATCTGGTTATGGGCTCGGGGGTTGATTTGGTGCGTTTTGTGCCGCATGCGCCACAAGCAGAGCCAGCACATGCTGCACAAGACGGCCAGCATGCCCGGCTGACGCGCGTGGTGTTGGCTGCACGCCTGCTGTGGGACAAGGGCATCGCCGAGTATGTAGAGGCGGCGCGTCAGCTGAAGGCCAAAGGTCTGCCCATTCACTTTCTGCTGGCTGGCGCCCCCGACCCCGGTAACCCCACAGCTATTCCCCAAGAAACATTGAATAGTTGGCAAGCCGAGGGCCTGATCGAGTTGCTGGGCCACGTAGGCGACATGGCAGCGTTGTTTGCAACCGCAGACATGGTGGTGTTACCCAGCTACCGAGAGGGCCTGCCCAAAAGTCTGATTGAGGCCGCAGCCTGCGCTTTGCCGCTGGTAACCACCGACGCACCTGGCTGCCGCGAGGTGGTCACGCATGAAGTGACTGGCCTCTTGGTGCCAGTAAAAAATGCCAGCGCATTGGCCAACGCAATCGAACGCCTGCATTTGAACCCGGAGCTGGCGCTTCGGCTTGGCCAAGCGGCCCGTACCCGGGCATTACAAGAATTCGACGAACGAATTGTGATTGGGCAGACGTTTGCTGTTTACAAAGAGCTCCTGGGGCTGAATAGTTGACGCCAGTGATGCATACGGCGGCAGCCATTGGCCGCGCTAGTGACTTATTGATCCGGCCTTATGAACTATGAACCGTTCGCCCTGAGCTTGTCGAAGGGTTCCCCTTGTGCGACCCCGGCTTCGACAGGCTCAGCCCGAACGGAA